>DASSOD010000155.1:0-7140 GCA_035700905.1 Gemmatimonadales bacterium
GGCGGCCGCGGCTGGCGGAGACGCCGCTCGAGGCGGGTGACGCGATCGAGGTGGTGCATTTCGTCGGAGGAGGTTGAGGTGGCCGAAACGCTGCACGCCATCGAGCCGGCGCTCGACGCGCCGCTCGTCATCGGAGGGCGCACGTTCCGGTCGCGGCTTCTGGTGGGCACGGGAAAGTATCGCTCGAACGCGGACATGGTCCGCGCCATCGAGGCCTCGGGCGCGGAGGTCGTGACCGTGGCGGTGCGGCGGGTGGACCTCGACCGCACCAAGGAAGAGGGCATCCTCCACCACCTGAGCCCCGATCAGTGTTTCCTGCTGGCCAACACCGCGGGGTGCTACACGGCGGAGGACGCCGTCCGCTACGCGCGCCTCGCCCGCGCGGCGGGATTCAACGAGTTCGTCAAGCTCGAGGTGATCGGCGACCGCGAGACCCTCCTCCCCGACGTGGAGGGGCTGCTCGTGGCGGCTCGGGAGCTGGTGCGGGACGGCTTCAAGGTGCTCGCCTACAGCAACGACGACCTGGTCACGGCGCTCCGGCTGGAGGAGGCGGGATGCGCGGCGGTGATGCCGCTCGCCTCGCCCATCGGCAGCGGGCTCGGCTTGCTGAATCCCTTCTCGATCCGCACCCTCAAACGGCGGCTCTCCGTGCCGGTGATCGTGGACGCCGGCGTCGGCACCGCGTCCGACGCGTGCCTCACGATGGAGCAGGGCGTGGACGGGATCCTGATGAACACGGCGCTGGCCGAGGCGCGGGATCCGGTCGCGATGGGCTGGGCGATGCGCTGGGCGGTGGATGCGGGCAGGGCCGCGTTCCTCGCCGGCCGGATGCCGCGGCGGGAGGTGGCGGTCCCGTCGAGTCCCACCGCGGGAATGCTGGAGTGAAGCCATGCCGCCGCGGAGTCCCGCGGCGCTGACCGCGGCGGCGCGCGGCGGGCCGGAGGGCGTGAGCGCGCGGCGCGCGGCGTTCCGCATCCTGGAGCGGGTGCGCGCGGGACAGCCGCTCGAGCCGGCGCTGGAGGCCGGGCTCGCCGGGCTCGGCGATGCCGACCGGCGCCTGGCGCACGAGCTCGCGGCGGGCGTCCTGCGGCACCAGCGAGAGCTGGACGCAGCGCTCCGGCCGCTGGTCAAGCGTGGCTGGCGTGGCGTTGCGGAGCCGATCCGCACGGTGCTTCGCCTGGGCGCCTACCAGCTCGTCGGGTTGGACCGGGTGCCGCCGCATGCGGCGGTCTCGACCAGCGTCGAGTTGGCGCGGGAGGCGGGCGGCGTCCGCGCGACGGGCTTCGTGAACGCGGTGCTCCGCCGGCTCGCCGCCCGATGCGGCGCTCCCGCCGCTCGGAGCCCGGCCGGCGAGCACGCGGCGCCGCCCGCCCCGGCCGCAGCAGGCGGCCCGGATGCGGCGTCGCTTGCCGCGCGGTACTCGCACCCGGATTGGCTGGTGCGCCGGTGGCTCGAGCGGTTCGGGCCCGAGGAGACCGAGCGCCTGCTCGCGTGGAACAACACGCGCCCCGAGCTGGTCCTCCAGCCGGCGCGGCGGGGAATCGAGGCGCTCGCGGCGGCGCTCCAGGCGGAGGGCGTGGGCGCGGTCCCGGCGGCCTACGGCGCGGGGCTGGTCGTTCCGCGCCGCCGGCCGGAGGAGCTTCCCGGGTACGCCGCGGGCCACTTCGTGGTGCAGGACCCGGCGCAGGCGCTGGTGACGTGGTACGCCGACCCGGATCCCGGCGCCGTCGTGTACGACGCCTGCGCGGCACCGGGCGGAAAGGCGCTCGGCCTCTCGCGGAGCGGCGCGCGGGTGGTGGCGGGCGACTCGAGCCGGGCCCGCGTGCAGCGGCTGCGCGAGAACCTGGCGCGCGCGGGCAGCGGCCGCGAGCGCGCCCTCGTGGCCGACGCGCGGCACCCGCCGGTCCGCGCGCTGGACGCCGTGCTGCTGGATGCCCCCTGCCTCGGCACCGGCACGTTCGCACGGCACCCCGACGCGCGGCTCCGGGTCACGCCTGCGGCGCTCGGCGAGCTGGCCGCGCGGCAGGCGGAGCTGCTGGAGGCGGCGGCCGGCGTGGTGCGGCCGGGCGGGCTTCTGGTCTACGCCACCTGCTCGCTCGAGCCGGAGGAGAACGAGTTGCAGGTCGAGCGGTTCCTGGACCGGCACCCTGAGTTCGTGCGCGAGCCGCCCGATGGGTTTCCGGAGGGCCTGCTCACCAGCAAGGGAGATCTGATGACGCTTCCGCAGCGTGATCGCATGGACGGCGCATACGCGGCGCGCCTGAGGCGGGTCCGGTGAGGGTGCGGCGACACGTGGGCTCCGCGCGGCCGGCGAAGCCGGCCGCGGCGCCCGCGGCTCCGGCCCCACTTCAGGCCGGCGCTCCGGGTCCCCGGCCGCGCCTTCTCCGCACCGTCGCGAGCCGGCGGCTCGTGCGGGACGCGCTGGTGCTCGCGATCGTGTTCGGCGTGGGCTACGTGGCGGCGGCGGCGTGGCTGTCGCCGGTGCCGCTCTTCACCTCGGACCACGCGGTGCCCCGGGTGCTGGATCTCACGGCGGGCGAGGCGCAGCGCCGGCTCACCGAGCTCGGCTTCAGGGTGAAGATCGAGGACGAGGAACCGCACCCGTCGATCGCCCGCGGACACATCGTGTGGCAGGACCCGCCGCCTGGCGTGGTGCTCGGCCAGCACAGCACGGTGTCCATCTCGCCCAGCGCGGGCGCGCTCGGGGTGCCGGTGCCGGATCTGGTGGGGTTGGCTCAGCCGCAGGCGGAGAAGATCCTGGCCGCGGCGGGGCTCAAGCGGGGCGAAGTGGATACGATCGCGGCGGACCCGGAGCCCGGGATCGTCGTGGCCACCCGCCCCGCGGCGGGCGCCACGCGGACGCCGGGCAGCGAGGTGGCGCTGGTGGTGAGCGGTCGCGCGCTCATCGGCATGGCGGGGGCGGGGGCGGGCGCGGGGGCGCCGCGGTGAGCGTCCGCATCGCGCCCAGCGTGCTGAGCGCGGACCTCACCCGCCTGTCGGAGCAGGTCAAGGCGGTGATCGAGGGCGGCGCGGAGTGGATTCACGTGGACGTGATGGACGGCCACTTCGTGCCCAACCTCACGTTCGGCTCGCCGATCATCCGGGCGCTGCGGCGCATCACGGACCGGCCGATCGACGTGCATCTCATGGTCACGCATCCGGAGCACTACATCAACGAATACGCGGAGGCGGGCGCCAACCTGTTCACCTTCCACCCCGAGGCCACGGTGCACGTGCAACGGCATCTCGCGGCCGTGCGGGAGCGGGGCATGCTGGCGGGCCTGGCGCTCAACCCGGCCACGCCGCTCGCCGCGGTCGAGGAGGTCGTGCAGGACCTCGACCTGCTGCTCGTGATGTCGGTGAACCCGGGCTACGGCGGGCAGTCGTACCTGCCCCACGCGACCGAGAAGATCCGGCGGTGTCGCGCGCTGCTCGACGCGAGCGGCTCGGGGGCGGCGCTCGAGGTGGACGGGGGGATCACCGCCGAGACGATCGGGACCGCCTGGGCCGCGGGGGCGGACACCTTCGTGGCGGGCACCGCGGTGTTCGGCGCGCGGGACCCGGCGGAGGCGGTGCGAACGCTGCGGCGCCGGTGCGCGGTGCCGGTGTGAGCGGACCGATGTCCAGGCAGTGGATGCTGGTCGGCGCGATCATAGGCGGGCTCGCGGTGGGCGCGACGGCGCTCGCGAAGTACGGCCCGGAGCGCGAGGGCGCCACCGTGGGCGCGCGCGCGCCGAACTTCCGCGTGATAGACCTCGCGACCGGCGATTCGGTCTCGCTGCGCGAGCGGTATCGGGGCTCGGTGACCCTGGTGAACATCTGGGCGACGTGGTGCGTCCCCTGCAAGGTCGAGATGCCCTCGATGCAGCGGCTCTACGACCAGCTCGGCCCGCGCGGGCTCAAGATCGCGGCGGTGAGCATCGACGAGGGCGATCCCACCGACGTCCGCAACTTCGCGCACGAGCTCGGGCTCACGTTCGACATCCTGCAGGATCGCTCGACCGCGATCCAGCAGGCCTACCAGACCACCGGCGTGCCGGAGAGCTTCCTGCTCGACCGGAGCGGCACCATCGTGAAGCGGGTGATCGGCGCGCACGACTGGAACTCCGAGGTGAACCGCTCCCTGGTGGAGCGCCTGCTGGCCGAGCCCGCGGGCGAGCGCTGACGTGCGGCTGGGCGCGGCGCTCACCCGGGACTGGCCGCTCAAGCTCACCTCCATCGCGCTCGCCGTCATGCTCTGGCTGGTCGCGTCGGCGGAGGAGCCGGCCAGCGGCGTGCTCTCGGTGGACGTGCGGGTCCAGCCGCCGCCCGGCCGGCGGGTGGTGCGCGCGCCGGACCGGATCCGTGCGACGGTGGTCGGCCCGCGCCGCGACCTGCTCCGCCTCGCCACCACCCCGCTGATCCTCACCCGCCTGCTGCCCGACACCCTCACCGCCGACAGCGTGCAGCTCGATCTCCAGCCGCTCGACCTCGTGCTGCCGCACGACATCACGGCGCGGGTGCAGGACGTCGAGCCGCGCCGCGTGACGGTGGAGCTCGATCCCGTGACCCAGCGGATGGTGCCGGTGCGCGCCGTGGTCCAGGTGGCGCCGGATTCGGGATTCGAGCTGGCGGACGGGATCGCGGTCGCGCCGAGCGAGGTGCGGATCGCGGGGCCGCCGGACGCGGTTCGCCAGATCGACTCGGTCCGCACCGTGCCGCTCCGGGTGGGGCGCGCCGACGGCCCCACCCAGGAAATCCTCGCGATCGACACCAACGACCTGGGCCGGGTGCGGGTCTACCCCCGGAGAGTGTCGGTGAGCCTCGAGGTCGAGGCGATGGACGACCGCACCCTCGACGGCGTCGCCGTGCGGCTCGCGAGCGCGGCGGCCGCCGGCCTCCGGCCGGAGCGCGACACGGTCACCGTGTACCTGCACGGCCCGCGCGAGCGGCTCGGCGGCCTCACCCGCGACAGCGTCGTCGTCACGGTCGACGCGCCCCCGGGAGCCGCGGGGCGCGCCCCGCTCCGCCTGCTGCTGCCCCCGCGGATCACCGGCACCGTGGTGCCCGACAGCGTGACCCTCCTCCGCCGGAGCGAGCGTGGCTGAGCGCATCCTCGGCGTCGAGACCTCGTGCGACGAGACCTCGGCCGCGGTGATCGAGGCCGGCGCGGAGGGGCCGTCGCTCCGCGGCCTCGTCATCCTGTCGCAGGACGTCCACCGGGTCTTCGGCGGCGTGGTGCCCGAGCTCGCGAGCCGCGCCCACCTGGTCACCATCGGCTCCGTGGTGGACCGCGCGCTGGCCGACGCGGGCGTGAGCCTCGAGGACGTGGACGGGATCGCGGTGACGGCGGGGCCCGGTCTGGTGGGCGCGCTGCTCGTGGGGGTGATGTACGCCAAGACGCTCGCGTACAGCCTCGCCAAGCCGCTCATCGGCGTGAACCACATGGAGGGCCACCTCTTCGCGCCCACGCTGGAAGACCGCTCGCTCGCGCCGCCGTTCGTGGCATTGCTGGTGAGCGGCGGGCACACGATGCTGCTCGACGTGCCCGCATGGGGCGACTACCGGCTGTTGGGCCAGACGCTGGACGACGCCGCGGGCGAGGCGTTCGACAAGGTGGCGAACCTGCTCGGGCTGGGATACCCGGGCGGCGCCGCGATCGAGCGGCTGGCGCGCGCGGGGACGCCCGGCCGGTTCCGGCTTCCCCGCCCCATGCTGCAGGAGCTCGACCGCCCCGGCCCCACCCGCTACGCCTTCTCGTTCAGCGGGCTCAAGACGGCGGTGCTCCGCGCCGTGCGGTCGAGCGCGGACCTCGAGCGGGATCGCGCCGACCTCGCCCACGACTTCCAGGAGGCCGTGCTCGACGTGCTCGCGGCCAAGACGGCGCACGCCGTGGCGGCGTTGGGCTACGATCGCGTGATGCTGGGCGGCGGGGTGGCGTGCAACCGCGCGCTCGCCGAGCGGGTGCGGAGCCGGCTGGCGGGGCGCGCCAGCGTGAGCGTAGCTTCTCCGCGGCTCAACGCGGACAACGCCGCCATGATCGCGGCCGCCGGCGCCTGGCGCCTCGCCCGCGGCGAGCGAAGCGGCTGGGACCTGGAGCCGCGCGACGATCTCCCGATCCCCGGCCTGAGACCGGCCATCCCCGCACTCGGAACCACCGCATGACGATCTATCCGCTGGTCTTTCGGATCGGAAGCTTCGAGATCACCGGCTACGGCCTGATGATGATGGTCGCCTTCCTGATGGGAGGGTGGCTGGTGTCGCTCGAGCTGCGCCGCCGCGGGCTCAAAGAGGAGTACTCGGCGGACATCGTGGCCGCGGCGGTGATCGGCGGGATCATCGGCGCCAAGCTGTGGTACGTGGCGCTCTATCGCGATCTCGGCAGCCTCTTCTCGCGCGGCGGACTGGTGTGGTACGGCGGGTTCATCGGCGGGACGGCGGCGGTCCTGCTCAACGGCTGGCGGTTGCGGGTGCCCACGCGCTGGACCATGCACCTCGGGGCGCCGGCGCTCGCCGCGGCCTACGCCCTGGGCCGGGTCGGCTGCTTCCTGGTGAACGACGATTACGGCCGGCCGACCAGCTTGCCGTGGGGCGTGAAGTTCCCGCGGGGACTTCCCCCCTCGACCGCGGCGAACCTCCACCAGCAGTTCGGAGTTCCGGTCCCGCCGGGCGTCGCGCCGGACACGGTGCTCGCGGTCCACCCGACCCAGCTCTACGAGGTGGCGCTGATGCTGGGGGCGTTCGCCGTGCTCTGGCGATTGCGCGGAAAGGCGCACGGGACCGGCTGGCTGTTCGGCGCGTACCTGGTACTCGCCGGCATGGAGCGGTTTCTGGTGGAGATCGTCCGGGCCAAGGACGACCGGTTTCTCGGCCCATTCACGCTGGCACAGGTCACCAGCGTGGCGCTGATTCTGCTCGGCGCGGCGCTGCTCGCGAAGTGGCAGCGCGGGGCGGAAGTGCCGCCGGGACCTTACCTCCAACCGGAGGGAAAGACGACCGCCGGCTTGCCGCTCCGGTCAGCCGAAAAGGCTTAGGTGCGCGATTCTTGGTCGGAGCCGCAAGTGCTGGCCGGCAAACGACTTGGCTCCCGTCGGGCGGCCGCCGTCAAACTCCTCGACATCTCACGGCCCTCCCACCGCTCCTGTCACATCACGCAAGCAC
>DASSOD010000156.1:0-7845 GCA_035700905.1 Gemmatimonadales bacterium
CACCTCAGTCGCTCCGATCCATGGCGTCCGCGTTCACCTCCGCCCAGTCCAGCTCCTCTTCCACCCGGTGGAACGCGTCGTCGCCGATCACCCCGCGGGCGCGGAGCTCCGAGAGCGTGCGGCGCTGCGCCACCTGCGCCCGCCGGAGCGCCGCCGCATAACCCGCGTTCCCGTCGCCTCGCGCACCCCCCGACGCGTTCCGCTCCGTGGCCGCGGCGCGTGCCTCGAACTTCCGGCGAAGGAGCCGCACCATGTCGTCCTCCGAGGCGGCGCCGTCCACCGCGTCGAGCGCCGCGCGCGCGGTCTCGACCCGCGCGAGATGCACCTCGCGCTCCACCGAATCGTCCGCCTCGAGCTGGAGCGAGCGCATCAGCGGGCGCAGCGTGAGACCCTGGAGCACGAGCGTGCCCAGCACGACGGCGAACGCGGTGAAGAGGATCAGGTCGCGGTAGGGAAAAGGAGACGCGCCGTCGGGGAGCGCGAGGGCGGCGGCGAGCGTCACGATCCCGCGCATACCGCACCACGCGATGATCGTCGCGGCCGAATACGACGGGCACCAGGCGGGCTTGCCGGGCCCGCCGGCGTGCGCGCGCAGGCGCCCCGCGGCGACGTAGCCCATCACCCACCCGAACCGCACCACGATGACGGTCGCGATCACCGCCGAGCCGGTCGCGAAGTACGTGACCAGCTCGCCGCCGCTCAGCCGCTGGAGGATCGGCTTGAGCTGCAGGCCGACCAGAATGAACGCCAGCACGTTGAGCACGAAGACCGTGACTTCCCATACGGCGTAGGACGGGATCCGGATGCGGGCCGGGATCTGGTCCGGCGCCGTCCGCGCGATCAGGATGGCATAGACCACCATCGTGATGATGCCCGAGAGTCCGAGCCGTTCGGCCAGCAGCCAGACGCCGAAGGTGGTGACGAACTGCGCGATCACCGCCGTTGCCACGTCCTGGATCCGGGGCAGCGTGGCCATGGTGATCCGCGAGAGCACCGCGCCCAGCAGGATGCTGCCCGCGCTCACGACCAGGAACGTGGGCACGGCGCTCCAGCCGGAGAACGTGCCGGTGGCCGCCGCCGCCACGGCGAGCCGATAGATGAGCAGCGCGCTCGCGTCGTTGAAGAGGCTCTCGCCCTCGAGGATCACGAGCACGCGGTGCGGCGGACGGAGCTGGCGGAGGACGGCCGTGGCGGCCGCCGCGTCGGGCGGCGCGACGATGGCCCCGAGGGCGATCGCGGCCGGCCAGGGCATCTCCGGCACCAGCCAGCGCACGACGAACGCCACCGCCGCCACCGTGAGCCCCACCGCGACGAGCGCGAGGCCGGTGACCGCGCGCCAGTTTTCCTTCAGGTCCCGCGGCGACGAATCGAAGGCGGCGTCGAGCAGCACCGGGGCCACGAAGAGCGCCAGCGCGAGCTCGGGGTCGAGCGTGACGGTGGGCGCGTTGGGGAGGAGGGCCAGCGCCGCGCCGGCGAGCGCGAGCAGCGCCGGGTAGGGCAGGTTCACCCGCCGCGCCCACGCGGCCAGGATGGCGCCGACCACGAGGAGCGCGATCACGAGCTCGAAGACGACCATAGCCCGACTGGTTCCTCCAAGGTGAGCCCGGGTGCGGGCCGTGCCCGCGGCGAGCCTGGTACGACGGGCCGCGCCGTCGAGGCCGGGCGGCCGGCGCGCTATTCTTCAAATGCCATGTCTCCGACCCGTCTCGATCCCTCCCTGCCCGGCCGCGGCCGCATTCCGGTCGTGATCGTGGACGACCACGACGAGCTGGGCTGCCTCGTGGCCCAGCGGATCGCCGCGCTGGTGCGGGAGCGGGCGGCCGCGGGGCGGCCCGCGGTGCTCGGCCTCGCGACCGGATCCACGCCCATCGGGGTGTACCGCGAGCTGATCCGGATGCACCGCGAGGACGGCCTCAGCTTTCGGAACGTGGTCACGTTCAACCTGGACGAGTACTACCCGATGCCGCCGGAGAGCATTCACTCCTACCACCGCTTCATGTGGGACAACCTCTTCGGCGCGATCGACATCGAGCGGGCCAACATCCACATCCTCCGGGGCGACGTGCCCCGCGACGCGGCGGCCGAGGAGGCCCGGCGCTACGAGGAGGCGATCCGCGCTGCCGGAGGAATAGATCTGCAGATCCTCGGCATCGGCAAGACCGGGCACATCGGCTTCAACGAGCCGGGGTCCGGCGGCGACAGCCGGACGCGGCTGGTGGCGCTCGACCTGGTGACCCGGAAGGATGCGGCCGCCGACTTCTTCGGCGAGGAGAACGTGCCCCGCGAGGCCATCACCATGGGCGTGGGCACGATCCTCGGGGCGCGAGAGATCGCCATCCTCGCCACCGGCGAGCACAAGGCGGACATCGTGCGCCGCGCGGTCGAAGGGGAGATCGACCTCGAGGTGGCGGCCACGTTCCTCCAGCGCCACCCGAGGACGACGTTCCACCTCGACCGCGCGGCCGCCGCCCTGCTCACGCCGGTCGCGACGCCGTGGCTGGTGGACGAGGTGCGCTGGACGCCCGAGCTCGCGGTGCGCGCGGTCGTCTGGCTCTCGCACCAGACGGGGAAGGCCATCCTCAAGCTCACTCAGCGCGACTACGCCGAGCACAAGCTCTCCTCGCTGGTGGCCCGGTACAACTCGCCCGGCGCGCTCAACGGCGAGGTGTTCAACGCGCTCGGCGCCAGGATCCGGGGCCGCTCCAAGCTGCCGAAGGGCCGCCGGGTGGTCGTGTTCTCGCCCCATCCGGACGACGATGTGATCTCGATGGGCGGCATCCTGCGGAAGCTGGTGGAGAACGGGAACGCGATCACGGTCGCGTACATGACCAGCGGGAACATCGCCGTGTTCGACCACGACGTGCGCCGGCACCTCGATTTCCTCCAGCGGCTCGCGCGGGAGCGGCCCCTGGGCGACGGGGAGGTGCAGCGGCTCGCCGCGACCGTGACCGAGCACCTGGCGCGGAAGCAGCCCGGCGAGGTGGACATCCCCGAGGTGCTCGACGTGAAGCGGCTCATCCGCGAGTCCGAGGCGGTGAGCGGGATCGCGGTGCTCGGCCTCGCGCCCTCGGCCGCGCGGTTCCTCAACCTGCCGTTCTACCGGACCGGCACGGTGCGGAAGGACCCCGTGGGCCCGGAGGACGTCGCGATCGTGCGCGCGCTCCTGGACGAGACCGAGCCCGATCTCGTCTTCGTGGCCGGCGACCTCTCGGACCCGCACGGCACCCACCGCATGTGCAAGCAGGCCGTCGAGCGGGCGCTGGCGGAGCGGGCCGCGGCCGATCCCGGCCGCCCCCTGCCGGACGTGTGGCTCTACCGCGGCGCGTGGCAGGAGTGGTCGGTCACCGAGGCCACCTGGCTGGTGCCCCTCTCCCAGGAGGAGCTCAGGCTCAAGATCCAGGCGATCTTCAAGCACCAGTCCCAGAAGGACACCGCCCCCTTTCCCGGCCAGGACGAGCGCGAGTTCTGGCAGCGGGTCGAGGCGCGCAACAAGGGCACCGCCGACGAGCTGAATCGCCTGGGGCTCGCGGAGTACTTCGCGATGGAGGCGTACGTGGTGGAGGAGCCGGCGGCCGCCCGGCCGCCGGCAGCGTCACTTTCGCGGAATGTTCGTGCTTGACGGAACGAGCGCGCTGCCTATCGTAGGATCGCCATCCTGCCTCGAAGGAGGAGCGTGCCGCATCCGAGGTCTACGGACCTCCCGGAAGCCCGGATGCGAACGTATGAACAGTCCACCGACACACCCAGACGTGTAGTGCCGCCGTGACGGCACGACTTCCCCGCGTGCGTGCGGGGCATACGCCCAAAAGGTGGAGCGGCCCGAGAGCCGCAGGCGAGATCGCCGGAGGCGCCCGGTGGTGAATGGGGCGCCTTTTTGCGGGCGGGCGCGCGGGCGGACAGGCGGACGGGCGGACAGTAGGAGTGCGGCAACGCGGACGGTGGAGGGTGGAAGGGGTCCGATGAGCTGGTCGTGGGGGTGGGACGGTGCGTCCGCTGTTTCCTGAGCTCTCGAGCTTCGCAGACATCGCGCTCCTGCTGCTGCGGCTGATGGTCGCGGCGATCTTCTTCTACAGCGGCTGGAGCCATGCGCGAGATCCGGTGGGGCGGGGCGAGAGCATCGGCATGAGCCCCGGCTTCACCCGATTCCTCGGCATCGCCGAGATGGCGGGCGCGCTCGGCGTGGCATTCGGCGTACTGATTCAGTTGGCCGCGTTCGGCTTGATCCTCGTGATGCTCGGCGCCATCCAGAAGAAAGTCGCCGTCTGGCACACCGGCTTCTGGGGCAAGGGGAGCCAGGGGTGGCACTACGACCTGCTCATCCTCCTCGCCAACCTGGTGATCATCACCACCGGCGGCGGCCGCTATATCTTCATCTAGCTACGCCTGTCCCGGCCGCGCCCCCCCGGCGCCACCGCACCCCGCGCCCTCCGCCCTCCGCCTTCCGCCTTCCGCCTTCCGCCTCCCGCCTCCCGCCTACTTCATCAACTCCTGCAGCTCCTTACATCGTTCCGGATCCGCCGGCGGCAGCTTCCCCAGCCGCGCCATCGCACGGCCGTCGCGGTCATACGGGTCGTCGCGGAACTGCAGCACGCCGTCCCGTACGTAGGCCGTGAGGTAGAGCAGATAGACCGGCACGGGCCGCTCCAGCTTCACCACCTTCTCTTTCGTGATCGCCGCCGAATCGCCGGGCGCCGGCTTGGGCGGCTGCATCGCCGCGCGGATCTCGTCCTCGCCCCAGTCGCGCTGGCCGGCGAGCACGAAGCTCGCGAGCCGGAGCGGATTCTCCACCCGCACGCACCCGTGACTCAGAGTGCGCTTGCTCCGGTCGAACAGCTCCTGTGACGGGGTGTCGTGCAGGTAGATGCTGAACTGGTTCGGGAACATGAACTTCACCCGTCCGAGCGGGTTTCGCAGGCCGGGAAGCTGGCGCACCCGGAAGGGCATCTGCGCCGTGTCCACGTCGCCCCAGTCGATCTTCGTCGCGTCCAGCACCGAGTCGCCCTTCCGATCCACGACCTCGTACCCGTTCCGCGCCAGGTATGCCGGGTCGTCGCGCAGGTGCGGCATCATCTCGTCCACCAGGATGCGCTTCGGCACATCCCAGTCCGGGTTGAATACGACGTAGGTCATCGAGTCCATGAAGACCGGGGTGGCGTTCTCGTATTCGCCGCCCACGATCACCCGTTGCTCGAAGAGCTGCTTGCCGCCCTCGAACGCGTAGAGCCGGTAGTCGGGGATGTTGACCAGGATGTAGCGCGCGCCGAACTCCGCGGGAAGCCAGCGGTAGCGCTCCAGGTTGAGCTCGATCTGGCGAATGCGGCGCTCGAGCGGCACGTCGAGCGCGGCGAACGTGGCGGGGCCCACCACGCCGTTCGCCTCGAGGCCATGGCGCACCTGATACCGCGAGACCGCCCGCGCGACCTCGCGATCGTACGCCGGCTCGCCCGCGGCGCTCTCGAGGTCGCCCATGGCGGCGAGGCGGTCCCGCAACGCGGCGACCCGGGGCCCGCTGCTCCCGGGGCGCAGCGGGCCGCCGCCGGGCACCTTCGCCCATCCTCCGGCCGCGAGGAGCTGGCGGTAGCGGCCGAGCGCCTGTAGCAGCTCGCGGTACTCCGGCTGCCGTGGCACGAGCGGCGCGACCATGTCGCCGAAGTCGCGGCCTCCGGCCGCCGCGGCGAGCGTGCTGTCCACGCTGGAGCGGCGGGCACGGATGTACCAGCCCGAGTCCACGGCCGCGGGATCGAGCCGGCCCGCGAGGAGATCCCCGCCGTACTCGGTGAACATGCCGGTGAGTCGTAGCTCCAGCTCCGCGATCTCCGCGGGCGTCCGCTCCTTCTCGCCCCGGATCCGGTGGAGCTGCCGCCGGAGGTCGTCGAGGCCGTACTGCGCCGGGTTGAGCCCCTCCCGCTCCGCGTGGCACAGCGCATCCACCAGCTCGCGCGCGCGGCCGGTGGGCTTTCCGCCGGAGGTCCATAGCGCGCGGTACTCGCGCTGCTGGTAGATCCGCTTTACCAGCTTCCAGCGCGGCGCGGGGACGTAGTCCGGCGCGCGCTCGGCCGACGCGGCGCCGCGGATCGCGTCGGCCACGGCCGCGTCGCCGCCGCGGCAGGCGGCGAGCGCCGCGACCGCGAGGGTGCACCACGCCGTGCCGGCGCGCGCGCGCATGCTAGCGATGCTGCCCGGAGGTCTCGGTGCGCGCCCGCATCTGGCGCTGCCGCTCGTAGGTCCCGAGGAGCTCGGCCTTGGCGAGCACGTGGCCCTGCATGGCGGCCTCGAGCCGGTCCTTGCTCGGCCGGCGCAGGTCGCCCAGCGGGGTGTCGAGCGCATAGAGCTTGTGGAAGTAGCGGTGGCGCCCGATGGGCGGGCACGGGCCGCCGTAGCCGGTGCGCTTCCAATCGTTGGTGCCCTCGCGCGTGCCGGCGGGGAGGTGGGTCGCGCCGACGGCTTCCGGCAGCCCCGACGCGGAGGCGGGAATGTCGTACAGCACCCAGTGCACCCAGGTCAGCTTGGGCGCGGCGGGATCGGGGGCGTCGGGATCGTCCATGACGAGCGCGAAGCAGGCCGTGCCTTCCGGCGCGCCGCTCCACTCGAGCGGCGGCGAACGGTCGCTGCCGTCGCAGGTGTACTGGCTGGGGATCTCACCGCCGTTGGGGAACGCGGGGGACGTGAGCGACAGCGCCATGGAACCCTCCGATATCGTGAGCGGCCGCCGCGCTCAGGCCGCGGCCGGCGTGCCCTCGACGATCGCCAGATCGCCCCCGCACTCGACGACGCGCGCGAGGCGGAATCCGGTGGACGCGAAGAGCGCCTCGAACTGCGCCACCGACCGCTGCAGGCCGCCCGTCACGAGCAGCATGAGAACGTCCAATGTCTTGGCCCACGCGGGAGCCTCGTGCTCGGGCACGATGTGCTCGATGAGGAGCACCCGGGAGCTCGGCCGGGCCGCCGCGCGCACCGCGCCGAGGATCGCGGCGGAGCGGGCGTCGTCCCAGTCGTGAATGACGTCCATCAGCACGTAGGCGTCCGCGGCGGGGAGCGGGTCGCGGAAGAAGTCGCCGGCCTCGAGCGTGAGGCGGTCCGACGCGAGCGGCTCGGCTTCCCGGATCACCCGCGGAAGGTCGTAGAGGATGCCTTTGGCCGACGGTGCGCGCTCCAGAATGGCCCGGAGCAGATGTCCCCGTCCGCCGCCGATGTCGGCGATGGTGCCGAAACCCGAGAAATCGTACGCCCCCAGGACGGCAGCGACCTGGCCGTGCGCCTTCGCCGTCATCGCCGCGTTGAACACCTCGGCCTCGGCCGGATGCTTGGCCAGATACGCGAATGCGCCGCCAGGGGCCAGGCTCTCGATGGCCGGCCGCCCCGTTCGAAGCGAGCGCTCGAAGGTGCAGTACGCCGTCTGGTCGATGGGCAGCCCCATCATCCGCGCGAATGGTCGGAGCGAGCGGGGGTGATCGCTCCGGAGGAGGCGCGACGCAGGCGTGTGCGATACGCGGCCGTCCCGGAGCGCGAACACGCCGTGCGCCGCGAGCAGCCGCAGCACGCGCTCGAGCGCCGCGGGATCCGCGCCGGTCTCCTGGGCGAGCGCCGCCGGCGTGCGGGGCGTGTCGTCCAGGGCGTCCGCGACGCCCAGGTCGGCGACCGTGTGCAGGCTGCGCGAGCGCAGCCACGCCGTGCCGAGGTCCATCACCAGTTCATGCGGCGCCGCCATGCTCAAGGCCCCCTCTGCGCCCGCAGCGCAACGTACGGACATCCACTCCACCTCTCCGCCGCAACCTACCCGCCCGCCCCAACCCCGCAACCCGCCTTCAGATCATACGATCACCCCCGCCTCCGCTCGCCCCTTTT
>DASSOD010000157.1:0-16092 GCA_035700905.1 Gemmatimonadales bacterium
GATCCGGTGGGCCGGGCCTCGCCGCGGTCCTCCGCGTGGTGCTTGATGCTCTTCCCCTCCACCAGGAAGACCACGTCCTCGCCGATGTTGGTCGCCAGATCCGCCACCCGCTCCAGGTTGCGGCTCACGAGGAAAAGCTCCATCCCGGCGCCGATGGTGTGCGGGTCCTCCATCATGTGGGTGAGGAGGATCCGGAACACCGAGCGGTGCAGGGCGTCCACCTTGTCGTCGCGACGGCACACCTCGCGGCCCGCCTGGGCGTCGCCCCGGATGAACGCCTCCAGCGCGTCGGAGAGCATCTCGCGCGTGAGCCGGGCCATCTCCACGATCTCCGGCTCGGGCGCGATCGGCCGCGCCTGCGCCAGCCGCTCGACCGACTGGGCGATGTTCACCGCGTGGTCGCCCACCCGCTCCAGGTCGTTGGCGATCTTGAGCGCGGCGAGGAGCATCCGGAGGTCGCGCGCCATCGGCTGGTGCAGCGCGAGCAGGTTGGCGCACATCTCCTCGATCTCCACCTCCATGCTGTCGATCACCCGGTCGCCCTGGATGACGCGGTGGGCCTTCTCCAGGTCGCGCTCCAGGAGGGCCTCGACCGCGAGGCCGAGCGCGGCCTCCGCCTCCCCCGACATGGTGAGGAGCCGCACCTTGACGTGGCTCAGGTCGTCGTGGAAATGCCGGTGAACGTCGAGGCTCATCCGAACCTCCCCGTGATGTACGCCTCGGTGCGCTCGCTCGCCGGCGTGGTGAAGATCCGCTCGGTCCCGCCGAACTCGATCAGCTCGCCCCGGTAGAAGAATCCGGTGAAGTCGGACACGCGCGCCGCCTGCTGCATGTTGTGGGTGACGATCACGATGGTGTAGTCGCGCTTGAGGTCCACGATCAGCTCCTCGACCCGCTGCGTCGCGATCGGGTCGAGCGCGGAGCAGGGCTCGTCCATGAGCAGCACCTCGGGCTGGTTGCCGAGGGCCCGTGCGATGCAGAGCCGCTGCTGCTGGCCGCCCGAGAGGCCCGTCCCCGGCTCGTCGAGGCGGTCCTTCACCTCGTCCCAGAGCGCCGCCTGGCGAAGGCAGCGCTCCACCAGGTCCGGGAGGTCCCGCTTCGGCACCAGCGCGTTGAGCGCCGGCCCGTAGGCGACGTTGTCGAAGATGGACTTGGGGAAGGGATTGGGCCGCTGGAACACCATGCCGACCCGCTGGCGCAGGGCGACGAGGTCGGTTCCGGGCGCGAAGACCGACGTCCCCTCCACCAGAATGTCGCCGGCGTGGCGGATCCCCGGGATCAGGTCGTTGAGACGGTTGATGGACCGGAGGAACGTGCTCTTGCCGCAGCCCGACGGACCGATCAGGGCGGTCACCGCCTTCCGCGGGATCGAGAACGTGAGCCGGTGCAGCGTGTGCGCCTTGCCGTACCAGAAGTCGAAGTCCCGCACCTCCACGGCGGGGGCCGCCGCCCCGCCGTCCCGCTGCTCCGCCGTCCGCGGCGCGAGCGTGGCGCGCGCCCCCGTTCTGAACGGAGGCGCCGGGCCCACGATGCCGCTCATCCGAACCGTCCCGTGATGTAGGCCTCGGTCTGCTCGCTCCGCGGCGCCGTGAAGATCTGCCGTGTCGGCCCGGTCTCGACCATGGTGCCAAGGTAAAAGAACGTGGTCGTATCCGACACTCGCGCCGCCTGCTGCAGGTTGTGGGTGACGATCACGATGGTGAAGTCCTCCTTCAGCTCGAAGAGCAGCTCCTCGATCCGCTGGGTCGCCTGGGGATCGAGCGAGGCGGTGGGCTCGTCGAACAGCACCACCTCGGGCGACGGCGCGATGGTGCGCGCGATGCACAGGCGCTGCTGCTGGCCCCCCGACAGCGCGAGCGCGCTCCCGCGGAGCCGGTCCTTCACCTCGTCCCAGAGCGCGGCCTGGCGCAGCGAGCGCTCGACGATCGCGTGCACCTCGGCGCGGCTCCGCCGGCCGTTGAGCCGGAGTCCGGCGGCCACGTTGTCGTAGATGGACATCGTGGGGAAGGGCGTGGGGCGCTGGAACACCATGCCCACCCGCCGCCGGAGCTGCATCGCGTTCACCCGCGGGTCGTAGATGTCCTCGCCGTCCAGCAGCACCTTGCCCGTGATCCAGCCGCCCTCCGACAGCTCGTGCATGCGGTTGAGCGTCCGCAGGAACGTGCTCTTGCCGCAGCCCGACGGGCCGATCAACGCGTGCACCTGATGGCGCGCGAACGAGAGGCTCACGCCCTTGATCGCGGTGAACTTCCCGTACATCGCGGTGAGCTTCTGGGTGACGATCTGGGCCGGCGCGTCAGCCATTTGCGCGGGTGCGCCCGAGGGCCAGCCGCGCGCCCAGGCTGAGGAGGAAGACGACCAGGATCAGCACCAGCGCCGCCGCCCACGCGTACCGGTGCCACTGCTCGTACGGGCCGGTCGCGTAGTTGAACACGATGAGCGGCAGCGCGGCCATGGGCTGCGACAGGTCCACGCTGAGGTACTGGCTGCCCAGCGCCGTGAAGAGCAGCGGCGCCGTCTCGCCCGCGATGCGCGCGACCGCGAGGAGGCTCCCCGTGACGATGCCGGTCATGGCGGTGCGCACCACGATCACGAGGCTGGTGCGCCAGCGCGGGTAGCCCAGCGCGAGCCCCGCCTCGCGGAGCGAGTTGGGCACCAGCTTGATCATCTCCTCGGTGGTGCGCAGGATCATCGGCACCATGAGCACGGCCAGCGCCACGCTGCCGGCGAAGGCGGAGAAGTGCTTCTGGGTGGCGACGATCCACGTCCAGGCGAAGACGCCGACCACGATCGACGGGGTCCCGTTGAGCACGTCCGCGACGAACCGCGCCGCCCAGGTGAGCCGGCTTCCGGGGTACTCGGCACAGTAGATCCCGGCGCCGATCCCGACCGGCAGCCCGATGAGGCTCGCCCCGCCGACGATGATCAGCGTCCCCACGATGGCGTGCGCCACGCCCCCGCCGGGCTCGCCCGGCGGCGCCGGCATCTCGGTGAAGAAGCCCCACGAGAGGCTGCCCGCGCCCTTGAGCAGCAGATCGAGGAGGATGAAGCAGAGGGGCAGCACGGCGACGATCACGGCAGCCACCATCAGGGCCACCATCGTGCTGCTGCGGAAGCGCCTGAGGAGCCGCCGGTTCATCGAGGCGGCTCCGGCGCGGGCGCCCGCCGCCACCCGCGCCTCACAGCGCGCGGCTCCCCACGCCGGACCCGCGCGCCACCCGCCAGATGAGGAGCCGCGCGCCCGCGTTCACCAGGACGGTGAGCACGAACAAGGTGAAGGCGACGTAGGTGAGCGCGGAGAAATGCAGGTCGGTCACCGCCTCGGAGAACTCGTTGGCGATCACCGCGGCCATCGAGTACCCCGGCGCGAAGAGCGAGGCCGAGATCTCGTGCCGGTTGCCGATCAGCATCGTGACCGCCATCGTCTCGCCCAGCGCGCGGCCCAGGCCCAGGATCACCGCGCCGATGATGCCGGAGCGGGCATACGGGATCACGGCCGTGGCGACCGCCTCCCAGCGGGTCGCCCCGAGCGCCAGCGCGGCCTCGCGCTGGCTGGTGGGCACCGCGAGCAGCACCTCGCGCGACACCGACATGATGTACGGCATCACCATGACCGCGAGGATGATCCCGGCCGCGAACAGCGAGGGCCCGTAGATCGGGCCCTGGAAGAACGGCAGAAAACCGAGCGCGCTGCGGAGCAGGGGGAAGGCGGTCTTCCTGAGCGCGGGCACCAGCACGAAGATGCCCCAGAGGCCGTACACTACGCTCGGGATGGCCGCGAGCAGCCCGATGACGAACGCGACCGGCTGCCGCACCGCTTTGGGGGCGAACTCGGAGAGGTAGATCGCCACGCCGAGGGAGAGCGGAACCGCGATGAGGAGCGCGATCACCGACGAGACCACCGTGCCGTAGATCAGCGGCAGCGCCCCGAACTCCCCGGCGACGGGGTCCCACTCGCTGCTGATCACGAACCGGAGCCCGAACCGCGCCATCGCGAGCGCCGAGCCGGACCAGAGCTCCCACACCAGGAAGCCGAGGACCACGGGCAGCAGCACGGCCGCGAGCCCCACCACGAGGCGGAAGATGCGGTCGCCGTAGTTCGTGCCCTGCAGCGAGATGGGGAGGCGCGGCCGGGATGCGAGGCGGCGCGCGAACTCGGGCGTGATGCTGCTCATTCCGCCGAGTCTACGGGCCGCGTGCCCCCGGCCCGTCACGGGCGTGTAACGGTCGCGTCACGGCAGCTCGGCGAGTCGCTTCCGCTCCAGCTCGATCACGCTCTCGGGCAGCGGCGCGTACCCGAGGTCGGCGGCCATGCGCTGCGCCGCGGGCTGGAGCATCCAATCGAGGAAGCCCTTGAGCTTCGCGGCCTTCGCCGAGTCGCGGGGCGTCTTGTGGACCAGGAGCCAGGTGAACGAGGCGACGGGGTACGCATCCGCGCCCGGGGCGTCGGTGATCGAGACCCGAAAGTCGGTTCCCGCCGCCAGCCCGGCGCTGGCCGCGGCGGCGGTGACCGACGCGAGCGTGGGCTCGACGAAGGCGCCCGACCGATTCCTGACCTGCGCATAGGGGAGCCCGTTCGCCACCGCGTACACCAGCTCGATGTAGCCGATCGCGCCGTCGGTCAGCTTCACCTGCTGGGTCACGCCCTCGTTGCCCTTGCCGCCGAGGCCGATCGGCCACTTCACCGACGTGCTCCGCCCGACGGACGAGGCCCAGGCACGCGATGCCTTCGCGAGGTAATCGGTGAAGATGTACGTCGTCCCCGAGCCGTCGGAGCGGTGCACCACGATGACGTCCGCGTCGGGGAGCCTGACCCCGGGATTGAGCGCGGCGAGCCGCTGGTCGTTCCACCGGGTGATCTCGCCCTGGAAGATGTCGGCGATCGCGGCCCCGTCGAGCTTGAGGCGCGTGCCGGCGAGCCCCGAAAGGTTGTAGGTGAGCACGACGGCGCCCAGCACCGTCGGCAGGTGCACGACGTTGCCCTGGACCGCCCGCACCTGCTCGTCCGTCATCGGCCCGTCGGTCGCCCCGAAGTCCACCGTCCCCTCGATGAACTGGCGGATGCCGCCCCCGGAGCCGATGGACTGGTAGTTGATCCGGACGCCCGTCTGCCTGGCGTACGCATCGAACCACTTGGCGTAGATCGGATTGGGGAACGTCGCGCCGGCGCCGTTGAGATCCGCGCCGGAGGCGGCGGCGCCGGCGCGCCCCGCCGCCCCGCCGGACGCCGCACCGCCGCCGCCGCATTCCGCGAGTGCGATCGAACAGAGGGCCCCGAACCAGAGGTGACGCCGCGCGCGCATGACCGCTCCGATGGGTGGAGTGGCGGAAAGCTAATGCGGCCCGGCGCCCCCGGGCCGCATCGCGCCCGGCGCTCGTGCTCCGCTCAGCGGCCGGCGAGCACCTTCCCGCCCGCCTTGAGCGTCCGGATCCGCTCCCGCTCCAGCGCGACCACCTCCGCCGGCAGCGAGGCGTAGTTCAGCGCCTCCGCCATCTTCTGCGCCTGCGGCGTCAGCATCCACGTGAGGAAATTCTTGAGTGCCTGCGCCTTTGCCGCGTCCTTGCCATCCGGTCGTACCAGCAGCCAGGTGAACGAGGCGATGGGATACGCCGACTCGCCGGGGGCGTTGGTGATGGAGACCCGGAAGTCGGTGTTCCGATCGAAGTCGGCGCTCGCCGCTGCGGCGGACACCGACTGAAGCGACGGCGCCACGAACCGGCCCGACGGATTCCGGACGTCGGCGTAGGGAAGCTGGTTGGCCAGCGCGTAGATCAGCTCGACGTACCCGATCGCTCCCTCGGTCTGCTTCACCTGTTGGGTGACGCCCTCGTTTCCCTTGCCGCCGAGGCCGATGGGCCAGCGCACCGAGGTGGCGTGGCCCACCCCGTCCTTCCATTCCGGCGACACCTTCGACAGGAAGTCCGTGAAGATGTACGTCGTCCCCGAGCCGTCGGAGCGGTGGACCACGATGATGTCCTCGTCGGGCAGCTTCACCCCCGGATTGAGCGCGGCGATCCGCTTGTCGTTCCACTTGCTGATCCGACCGAAGTAGACGTCGGCGAGGGTCGAGCCGTCGAACTTGAGCCTGGCGCCGCCCAGCGAGGGAAGGTTGTACGTGACGACGACCGCCCCGAGCACGGTGGGGAGGTGCAGCACGCGCCCGCCCGCCGCCTGCATCTGCTCGTCGGTCATGGGTCCGTCACTGGCCCCGAAGTCTACGGTGCCCTCGGTGTACTGCTTGATGCCGCCGCCGGACCCGATGGACTGGTAGTTGATCTGCACCCCGGTCTGCCTGTGGTACGCATCGAACCACTTGGTGTAGATCGGGTTCGGGAAGGTGGCGCCGGCGCCGGTGAGGCTCACCTGCGCGGCGAGCGCCATCGCCTGGAGCGCCGCGGCGGCGGCGCCGGCCGCCCCCGCGAGCGCGTGCGTGCGGTTCATGCCCGATACTCTCCTCTCGTCAAAAGGCGAACTGCATCTGGAAGAGCCCTTGGGTCCGCGTCGCCTCGATCGCGTTCGGGTACACGCCCGACTCCAGGGACAGATTGTCGACGTCCGCCAGCACCCGAACGTTGGGGTTGAGCTGGTACGATGCCCCGGCGATGAATCGGGTCTGGCGGTCGTTCGGGGCGGCGGTGCTGGGGTTCTGCAGGTCGACCCGGCCGATCAGCGCCGCGCGGGTGCGCGGGATGTTGAGCACGCCGAACACGCTCCAGACGTCACCCTTGGTGAGCGGCACGGGGGCGCCGGTCGCCGGCGGGTTGTTATCCAGTTGGTCCTCGACCCGGCCGTACTCGCCGGCCAACGTGAAGCGCTTCGACTTGTAGGACACCATGCCGACATAGCGGTTGCGGCGCCCTCCACCCGTGGGCGAGCCCACCTGGCCGTAGCCGGTGAGCCGGAGCCCGCCCACCCGGCTCTCGTCGTCGGTGTCGAGCAGGCGCACCGAGACCCGGCCGCTCACGTCCTTGTGCTGGTCGCCCTCGGATTTGTTGTAGGTCTCCCCGTTGTACGCCCCGAGCTGGAAGTTCACGCGGTCGGCGCCGAACTTGCCGTCCACCCCGAGGCCGAAGTCGGACGAGGTGAGAAACCCGCCGCTGGGTCCCCGGAAGCGCTCCAGCGCCATCGTCCCCTGCATGCGGTAGTCCCAGAGCGCCTCTTCCCAGTCGAGCCACGGCGTGTGGATCTGGCCCAGCTTGAGCGTGAGCGGGCTTCGCTCCGGGGTCCACGTCGCGTACGCGTACTTGAGCCGGTACGCCAGCGACCCGTCCGCGTTGCGGTAGATGTCCGGCGTGATCCGGGCACCCACGCCCAGCGGAAACTTCCCGACGACGTTGATGTACCCGCGGGTGACGTCGAACCCGTTGAGGCGCGCGCCGCTGATCGAATCGCGGTGGAACTGGTAGGCGTACTGCGCGTACGCCAGTCCACCGACGGTGACGCTGGGCGCCTGCGCCGCGCCTGGCACCGCGGCGCCCGCCAGCAGCGCGCCCGCGCCGAGCACGTACCGAGCCGGTCGGAGGCTCATCTCCTCCCCTTGAGTCGAGTGCGTGGCGCTGCCCGCGCCACCGGGACGTCGGATCACGGACAAACCAAGCGCCGTGCGGTCAACGCCCGGTCGTTCGGCGGTAACGAGGTTGTAACGCGGGATTCGAGAGCTGGCGTGGTGGTGCGAGGCGGCGGGTGCGAGCTGCAGGGGCTCGCGCCCGAGCTACGGATCGGGGAACCAGCAGTACACCGTCGTCCCGCGGCCGCGCTCGCTCTCGGCGCGAACGTGGCCGCCGTGGGCCTCCACGATGTGCTTCACGATGGCGAGGCCGAGCCCAGTGCCGCCCTCGTCGCGCGAGCGCGACGCGTCGGCCCGGTAGAACCGCTCGAAGATGCGCGGGAGATGGTCGCTGCCGATGCCTTGGCCGGTGTCGGCCACGCTCAGGGCGACGCCGCCGCCCTCCCGCGCGGTGCGGCAGACGATCCGGCCGCCCGCGGGCGTGTATCGGAGCGAGTTGTCCAGGAGGTTGGTGAGGACCTGGCGGAGCCCGTCGGGATCCGCGTGGACCGCGGCCGCGTCGGGCGCGAGCTCCAGCGCGAACCCCACCTGCCCATCGGCCGCGGCCGCCGCGGCGCCGCGCCCGCGGCGCGCCGCGAGACCGCTCCACACCTCCTGGGCGGCGGCGGCCACGTCCACCGGCTCCGGCTCGGGGTGCCAGCGCCCGCCCTCGATCCGGGAGAGGTCGAGCAGATCGTCCACCAGCCGCTGCATGCGGCGCGCGTTCCCCATGATGATCTCGAGGAACCGGCGGCCGGTCTCGGGATCGGGCCGGTCGGCGAGCAGCGTCTCGGCGTAACCCGAGATCGAGGTGAGCGGCGTCTTGAGCTCATGCGATACGTTCGCCACGAAGTCGCGCCGCACCGCCTCCAGCCGGCGGAGCTCGGTGAGGTCGTGCAGCACCAGCAGCGCGCCGCCCGGGGAGAGGGGGCGCGCGTTCACCAGCAGCACCGTGCCGTCGAGCTCGATCTCGCGATCGTGCACGACGTGGCCGGCCAGCACCGCGTCCACCACGGCGCGGGCCGCCTTCACCCGGAAGAGCTCGGGTAGATCCGGCAGCGGAACGCCCATCGGGTATCCGAGGAGCCGGCGGGCGGCGGAATTCGCGGTGATGATCCGGCCGCGGCCGTCCGCCGCGATCACGCCCTCCAGCATCGACTCGACCAGCGCGGCGGACTCGGCCCGCTCGCGGCGCAGGTCCTCGAACCGGTCGGCCAGCTCGCGGTGCATCTGGCGGAGCGCCTGGACCAGGCGGTCGATGTCGGGAAGGCCGGACCGGGGAAACCGGGGGAGCGACCCGGCGGCGATCGCGCGCGACGCGCTCACGAGCGCGGTGATGGGCCGGGTGATGGAACGCGCGGCGAGGAACGCCAGCACGCTGCCCACGAGCAGCGCGAGCACGGCGGCGCCCGCTACCGCGCCCTGCGCCCGCCGCACCGTGTCGTCCACCTGCTGGAGCGTGCCGCTCACGCGCACCGCGCCCGGCCCCCCCGGCACGGCCACGCGCAGCTCCGGCGGGCCGGGCGGAGTGCGGTGCACGTACACCCCCCGCGCGCCCGAGAGCGCCGCTGCGACGTCCGCCTCCGCCCGGAGCGAATCCGGCACGGCCGCGCTCGCGCGGCGGTCGCTGTCGGCCCGCACCCGCCCGGTACCGTCCACCAGCGTGATCCGGATCGCGTTCTCCCGCGCCAGCCGCCGCACGGCGGCAGGCCACGCGGTCGGCTCGGCGGGCAGCGCCTCGCGCACCAGCCGCGCCTCGCGCTCCAGCGTCGTCGCGAGGTCGGCCTCGAGATCCCGGCGGAGGGTGCGCTCCGCCGCCCACACGAGCACGAGAATGGTGAAGAAGAGAACGAGGAGCGTGCCGAGGACGAGGCGCTTGGCGAACGTCACCGCACGCGGCTCCCGCGCTCGGGCGCGCGGAACCGGTACCCGAAGCCCCGCACCGTCTCGATCATCGCGCCGGCCTCGCCGAGCTTCGAGCGCAGTCGCTGGACGTGCATGTCCACGGTGCGGGTCTGGATGTCGGGCTGTGCGTCCCACACCGACTCGAGCAGCTGGGGGCGGGTCTGCACCCGGCCCCGCCGCTCCAGCAGCGTGAGCAGGAGCTTGTACTCGGTCGCGGTGAGCGAGAGCTCCTCGCCGTGGAGCGTCACCCGGTGCGCGGAGCGATCGATCGCGACGGGGCCCGCGGTGAGAGTCGAGCCGGCGGACACCGGCGCCGCCGCGAGCCGGCGCAGCACCGCGCTCACCCGGAGCGACAGCTCCGGCGGCGAGAACGGCTTGGTGAGGTAGTCGTCCGCGCCGAGCGAGAGGCCGCGGATCCGGTCCTGCTCCTCCTGCCGCGACGTGAGCAGGATGACCCCCACGTCACGGGTCTCCTCCCGCCGGCGCATTTCGGCGAGCACGTCGTACCCGGACATCCCCGGGAGCATGAGGTCGAGGATCACCAGGTCGGGCCGCTCGTCCGCGGCGGCCTTGAGCGCGTCGGGCCCGTTGGCGGCGGTCGAGACGCGGTAGCCGGCCTTGGCCAGGTGGTAGGCCACGAGCGCGGTGATGTCGGGCTCGTCGTCCACCACGAGGATGCGATGCGTCGTCGCCGCCTCGGGCCGGCTATTCATCCAGCGCGTGCCCCGCGCCGGCATAGACCCGGACGCGCGTGTGCGAGCGGCTGCGCTGCGCGGCCCGCTCCCGCTCCGAGCGCATCGCCCCGTCGTGCGCCAGCCCCTCGAGGATGGCCGAGAGCAGCCGCCCGGGCGGATCGAGGTCGCGGCGCAGGCGGTAGAGCACGTACTGCGCGACCGGCGTGTCCCGCACGAGCTCGGCCCGTCGAAGCACCTGGAGATGCCGCGAGACCGTCGGCTGCGGCAGGTCGAGCACCGCCTGCAGGTCCGAGACGAAGAGCGGCGCCGCGGCGAGGCAATTGAGGATGCGGAGGCGGGTCGGCTCCGCGATGGTGAGGAGCAGGTCGGCGGCGGAGAGGGATGTCGCCATATGCGCGCAGACATATATACGGAGCCGTGCATGAACGCAAGCCGCGCCGCCGGGAGCGGCGGGGCGCGCGGCCGCCTCTCCCGCCGGTCCGGGCCGACCCGCCATATTGCGCCATGCTCCACGCCCTACTGCTCTTGGCAGCAGTCGCCGCGGCGGGCGCCGACACCACGCATCTCGTCCTCGTTGCCACTACCGACGTCCACGGCCACGCCACCGACTGGGATTACCTGGCCGACGCGCCGTTCCCCGGCGGGCTGGCGCGCGCCGCGACGGTGGTGGACTCGCTGCGCGCCCGCTATCCCGGCCGCGTGCTGGTGGTGGACGCGGGAGACCTGATCGAGGGCGATCCCTTCGCGAGCTACTTCTCCCGTACCGCGCCGCGCGACCCGCATCCGGTGATCGAGGCGCTCAACCTGATCGGGTACGACGCGGCGACGCCGGGCAATCACGACTTCGACTACGGCGTGCCGACGTTCGAGCGCGCCCTCGCGTCCGCCGCCTATCGCTACGTGAGCGCGAACCTGCACGAGCTGCCGCGCGACACGCTCGCGCTGCCGGCCTCCGCCGTCGTGGTGCGCGGCGGGGTGCGGGTGGCGATCACCGGGTTCACCACGCCGGGCGTCATGGTGTGGGACGCGAAGGCCCTGCGCGGGCGGATGCGGGTCACGCGCATCGGGGAGGCGGCGGCGCGCTATCTGCCGGGCATCCGCCGCGAGGCGGACGTCGTGGTGGCGCTGGTCCACAGCGGCATCGCCGCCACGAGCTCCTACGACACGGCGGGTGTGGGCCCGGAGGACGCGGGCCTGGCCCTCGCGGCGGGTCCGGCGCGGCCGGATCTCGTGGTGCTGGGCCACTCGCATCGCGAGATCGTGGAAACCGTGGTGAACGGGGTGCACTTCGTGCAGCCGGCGCCGTTCGCGCAAAGCCTCGCGGTCGTGCATCTCGAGCTGATCCGCGCCGATCCCCGCGGCCCGTGGCGTTTGGCCCGCATCCGCGCCGAGCGGGTGCCGCTCGCAACCGTGCCGCCGTCCCGCACGCTCGCCGCGCGGCAGGCGGGGGCGAAAGCGGAGGTGCGCGCATGGCTCGACGCGTCGGTGGGCGAGGCCCGCGGCGCGCTGCCCGGCCGCCTCGCGCGGGCCGAGGCCACGCCGCTCATGAACTTGGTGCACGCGGTGCAGCGCGCCCGTACGGGCGCCGACCTCTCGGCGGCCGCGGCGTTCAACCTCGGCGCCGGGCTTCCCGACGGCGACGTACGGCGCCGGGACGTGTTCGCCCTCTACCCGTACGAGAACACGCTCCGCGCGGTCCGCATCACCGGCGCGCAGCTCAAGGACTACCTCGAGCAGAGCGCGCGCTACTTCACCCCCGACTCCGCCGGCCGGCCGGCCCCGGATCCGCGCGTGCCCGGCTACGACTACGACATGGTGGGCGGCGCGAGCTACGAGATAGACCTTCGGCTGCCGGTGGGGAGCCGGATCCGCAACCTCGCCGTGCGCGGCCGTCCCGTGGCGCCCGCGGACACCTACACGCTCGCCCTCAACAGCCATCGCCAGTCGGGGGGCGGCGGGTACACCGCGCTCGCGGGCGCGCCGGTGGTCTACGACCGGGACGAGAACATCCGCGACCTGCTGATGGACGAAATCCGGAGGCACGGCGTCACCGCCGCCGAGCTCGCCGAGACGAATTGGCGCATCGTGCCCCGCGAGGCCGCGGAGGCGGTGCGCCGCTTCTTCGGCGCACCCGCGCCGGCGGCCGCCCCGCCGGTCGCGGCCGGCGAACGCATCGAGGCGCGGCTCCTCGCCATCGGCCCGTTGGCCGGCGCGCTCCGGCCCCAGGCCACCGCCCCCGGCGGCGGCCGCGTGGCCGGCGGCGCGGCCGCGCTCAAGTCCGCGCTGGACCGCTCCGCGGCCGAGTGCGCCTGCCCCGCCGTGCGGCTCGCCACGGGCGGCGCGCTCTCGGGATCCGCCGAGGCCGACGCGGGCAGGGGCCGGCCGGCGGTCGAGGCGCTCAACCGCCTCGAACTGTCGGCTTCGGCGCTCGGCCCCGAGGATGCGGGCTGGTCGTTGGACACGCTTCGCCAGCGGGTGGCGGAGTCCCGCTTCCCGTGGCTGGCGGAAAACGTCGTCGACTCCGCGAGCGGGCGGCGCCCCGATTGGCTCGGCGGCGTGCGGATCGTCGAGGAGCGGGGGGTCCGGGTCGCGGTCGTGGGCTACCTGGACCCCGCCGCGCAGCCGGCGCTTCGGGCGGCCGGATTCGGCTCCGCTCGCGTGGATGCCGGGGCCGCCGCGCTCCGGCCGGCGCTGGCGCAGGCCCGCGCCGCCCGCCCCGATCTCGTGGTGGTGCTGGCGCACGCGGCGGCGACCTGCGACGCGGCGCCCTGCGCCGCCCCGGCCGTCGCGCTCGCGGACGAGCTGCAGGGCGACGGCGTCGACGTGATCGTGGCGTCAGGCGGCGATGCCGGCGCGGTTCGCCGGGTGGGCCGGGTGTGGGTGGTGCAGCCGCGGGGCGCGGGCGCCGAGGTGGCGGTGGTGGACTTGGTGCGGACCGCCGTGGGTGAGCGCGAGCTCAGGGTGCGCCGCGAGCCGGTCGATGCCGACGCGCTGCCGCCTGATTCCGCGGTGGCGACGGTGGTGGCGCGCTATGCGGCGGCGGCCGACTCGGTGGACGCGCTGCCCGTCGCCCGCCTGAAGCTGCCGATCGAGCGGCGCGACGGCGCGCTGGCGGCGCTGGTCGCGGACGCGGAGCGCAACGCGCTCCGCGCGGACGCCGCATTGGTGGACCCCGCCGCGCTCGCGGCCGATCTGCCGGCGGGCACGGTGACGGTCGGTGCCGTGCGGGCGGCGTTCCGGGAGCCCGATCCGCTCGTGCGGGTGCGCCTGCGCGGGTCGGACGTGCGCCGCCTCGTCGCGGCGTCGCTCCGGGACGCGCGGGCCACGCTCGCGATCTCGGGTCTCATGGTCCGCTGGAGCCGCGGTGGACCATCGGGCGCGGCCATCCGGCGGATCACGCTCGTGGACGGCCGTGCGTTCCGCGACGCAACCACCTACGTGCTGGCGATGACCCGCACGCTCGCCCGATCGCCGGCGCTCGGCCTGCCCGCCTCATCCGCCGAGCCTGCGGGCACGCGGGATTTCGATGCCGTGGTGGCGTACCTTCGCCGGTTGCCGCAGCCGGTCGCGCTCACGGGCGGGCCGCGCTTCGAGGAGGTTTCCCGGTGAGCGAGCCGGTGCGAGTGTACGTGAACGAGCGGCCGGTCGAGGTGGAGCCCGGGGCGACGGTGCGCGCGGCCGTGGCCGCGGCCGACGCCGCACTCGCCGCCGCGTTGGACCAGGGCCGGGCGTACGCCACCGACGGCCGCGGCATCCGGATCGGGCCCGAACGCACGCTCTCGACGGGCGCCATCGTGCGCGTGGTCCTCGCGGCTCGCCGTCCGGACGCAGATGCTCGCGCGTGAGCTGATCGCGCGTTTGCCCAAGGCGGAGCTGCACGTCCACCTGGACGGCTCGCTCCGGCCGACGACGATGCTGGAGCTGGCCCGCGCGGAGGGCATCGCGCTCCCGGCGTCGGATCCGGAGGCGCTCCGGCAATACATGGTGGTGCGCGACGCGCGCGGTCTCGAGGATTATCTCCGCCGGTTCGACCTGACGGTCGCGCTGCTCCAGGCGCCCGAGGCGCTCGAGCGGGTGGCCTACGAGATGGTGGCCGACGCGGCGGCGGACAACGTGCGGTACCTCGAGGTGCGCTATTGCCCCACGTTGAGCTGCGCGCGCGGCCTCACCATCGCGGGCGTGCTGGATGCCGTGTTGCGCGGGTTGGCGCGCGGCGAGCGGGCGCACGGAGTGGTCGCGCGCGCGGTGGCGTGCTCGCTGCGCCACTTCGATCCGGCCGTGTCGGAGGCGATCGCCGCGTGCGCGGTGGACTTCCGGGGTCGCGGGGTCGTGGGCTTCGACCTGGCGGGGAAGGAGGCCGGCCATCCGCCCGGGGTTCACCGGAACGCGTTCGAGCTCGCGGCGGAAGGTGGACTGGGGGTGACGGTGCACGCCGGCGAGGCTGCCGGGCCCGAGTCGGTGTGGGAGGCCGTGCACCTGTGCCGCGCCAACCGGCTGGGCCACGGCACACGGCTCCACGAAGACCCCGCGCTCGAGGCCTACGTGCGAGACCGGCGCATCCTGGTCGAGATCAACATCACCAGCAACCTGCAGACGCGGGTGGTGGACCGCGCCGAGCACCATCCGGTGCGCCGCTACGTGGACGAGGGGCTCGCGGTGGCGCTGGCCACCGACAACTGGTTGATCAGCGGGGTCTCGCTCACCGGCGAGTACGATCTGGCCCACCGCGCCCTCGGCCTCACGCGGGCGGAGATCGACCGGATGCTGCTCGACGGGTTCGCGGCGGGGTTCCTCCCCTGGCCCGAGCGCGCCGCGCTGCTCGAGCGTGCGCGCGCCGAGCTGGCCGGGATCGCCTGATGGCGCCGTTCGACGCCTCGCGCGCCGCGAGCGCCGGAGCTCGGTGACGCCGCGATGGCCGCCCGGGCGGACGGAGTGGGTGACGCGGTAGCCCTCGCCGCCGGGGTCGTGGGCCGGCGCCTCGCCGGCCGGCGCCCCGACGTCCTGATCGTGCTCGGCTCCGGTCTCGGCGGGCTCGCGGCGCGGCTCGAGCGGCCGGTCCGGATGCCGTTCCGCGATATCCCCGGATTTCCGGCTGTGGGCGTCGCGGGTCACGCGGGCGAGCTCGTGGCGGGCGACCTCGCCGGCCGGCCGGTGCTGGCGCAGAGCGGGCGGTTTCATTCGTACGAGGGGCACGAGCCCGCGACGGGCGCCCTTCCGCTCCGGGCCGCGGCCGCGCTCGGCGCGCGCACGGCGATCCTCACGAGCGCGGCGGGCGCAATCCGGCGCAGCCTCGCGGGCGGCACGCTCATGCTGATCGCGGATCACCTGAACCTGAGCTTTCGGAACCCGCTCCTCGGGGCGGCGCGGCCGGGCGAGGTCCGGTTCCCCGACATGTCCGACCCGTACGACGCCGAGCTGCGGCGCCTGGCGCGCGAGGTGGCGCGGGAGCGGCGGATCCGCCTGGAGGAGGGCGTGTACGCCGGCGTGCTCGGGCCGAGCTACGAGACCGCGGCGGAGATCCGGATGCTGGACCGGCTCGGGGCCGACGCGGTCGGCATGTCCACCGTGGGCGAGGTGATCGCCGCGCGCGCGGCCGGGCTCCGCTGCCTCGGCATTTCGGCGATCACCAATCTCGCCGCCGGGCTCGGCCCCGCCGGCCTGGCGCACGGCGACGTGGTCGTCGTCGCCGCGCGGCTCGGCGACGCCCTCGGCGCGCTGGTGGAGGGCGTCGTTGGCCGACTCTAGCGCGAGGGGCGCGCCGTCGTGACGGCCGAGGTCTCGCGCGGCATCCGCACCGCCATCGTCGGCCTCGGCGTGAACGCGGCGCTCGCCGTGGTGAAGATCGTCGCGGGGATCGCGGGTCACTCGCAGGCGCTCATCGCCGACGGCATCGAGTCCACCGCCGACGTCTTCTCGTCGCTGGTGGTGTGGAGCGGGCTCCGGAT
>DASSOD010000158.1:0-34023 GCA_035700905.1 Gemmatimonadales bacterium
AGCCGCACCACGCGCCACACCACCAGCCCCTCGGCGCGGAGCCGGGCCGCGTCACCCGCGGCATAGGGCCCGTGCAGTTGGGCCCCGGCGAGGCCGGTCGCGTCGCGCACGCGCAGGATCTCCTCCACCGGCTCGCGCGCGAATACGCCCAACACCGGGCACCCGCCGGCGGCACGCACGACCGCGCCCGCGCGCTCCGCCGTGACCCGGCGCGGCCCGCTCGCGAACACCACGCCGAGCCAGCGCGCGCCGCACGCGACCGCCGTCTCCGCATCCTCCGGACGGGTGAGCCCGCAGATCTTGACCTCAGCGCCCACGGCGCCGCACCCCCGCGAACGCGGCCGCCAGCGCCGTCGGGTCGTCCGCCGCGGACAGGGCCGTGCCTATTAGCACCGCGTCCGCCCCGGCGGCCGCGGCACGCTCCACGTCGGCGGGCGTGGACATCCCGCTCTCGGCAACCGCAACGCGATCCGCCGGCACGCCGGCCACGAGCGCCCACGCGGCGTCCACGTCGATGCGGAACGTGTCGAGGTCGCGGCTGTTGACGCCGATCACGCGCGCGTCGGACTCGAGCGCGACGTCGAGCTCCGCGCGCGCGTGCACCTCGACCAGTGCGGCCAGCCCGGCACCGCGGGCGAACGCGAGCAGCTCGCGAAGCCGGTGCGGCTCGAGCGCGCGAACGATGAGCAGCACGGCCGACGCACCGGCGGCCCGGGCCTCCAGGATCTGCGCCTCGTGCAGGATGAAGTCCTTCCGAAGCACCGGCACCGGGACGGCACGGGCAACGGACTCGAGATCCTTCAGCGAGCCCCCGAAGTAGGGACCATCGGTGAGCACCGAGATCGCCGCCGCCCCGGCCGCCGCGTACCGGGCCGCGCGCTCGTCCGGCCGGAGATCCACCCGGATCGCCCCGGCCGAGGGGGAGCGCCGCTTCACTTCGGCGACCAGCCCGAGCCGCGGCCCCCGAAGCCCCGCCCCGAACGGCGGGGGCACGGGCGCGCGCGCGGCCGCCGCCTCCAGCTCCCGCATGCGGGCCTGGAGGGGCGGGAGGGTGCGCCGCGTCGTGTCGAGGATTTCTGCGAGGGTCGTCGCCACCTTGCCCTTCGGCGGGTCTTCGGGTAAACTAGTTCGGGCTCTATTCGGTCGAACACCAGGAGGCGCCATGCCGCTCACCAAGCGCCAGAGCGAAATCCTCAGCTACCTGCAGTCGCACATCCAGGACCAGGGGTACGCGCCGAGCTTCGAGGAGATCGCGGAGCGGTTCGGCTTCCAGTCGCTCGCCACGGTGCACGAGCACCTCACCAACCTCGAGCGCAAGGGATACATCCGGCGCTCCTACAACGAGAGTCGCGCCATCGAGGTTCTGCCGCCGCGCGGCACCGCGGTGGCCACCGAGATCCCGCTGCTCGGCAAGGTGGCCGCGGGCACCCCCATCGAGGCGCTCATGCAGCAGGAGACTCTCGCCGTGCCCGATTCGATGCTTCCCCGCCGCGGCCCCAACTACGCTCTCAAGGTGGTCGGCAGCTCGATGATAGACGAGCACATTCTCGATGGCGACTTCGTCGTCGTTCACGGCAAGCAAACGGCCGAGAACGGCGAGATGGTCATCGCGCTGGTGAACGGGTCGGAAGCCACCGTCAAGAAGTTCTACCGCGAGCCCGGCGGCTGGATCCGGCTCCAGCCGGCCAACGCCGCCATGCAGCCCATGCGCTTTCAGGAGCGCGACGTCCTGATTCAGGGCGTGGTCGTCGGGGTCATCCGCAAGTTCTGAGCGCGCTCAGCCTGCCGTGGCAGGCGCGGCACGCCGGAGCCGCTCAAGCATTGTCCAGCCGGCCCCCGCAGCGAGCGCCTCCTCGGCCCGTCGCACGGCAGCGGCAAAGCTCACCCCCAGCCCAGCCACGTAAAGTGCGGCAGCCGCATTGAGGACGACGGCAGCCCGCGCCGCGCCTCCCCGCCCGTTCCCGCCCCCTCGCAGAAGCCGCTCGATCTTCCGCGCGTTCTCGGCGGGATCGCCCCCGGCCAGGCCGTTCAACGCTTCGGCGCCGAGGCCGTGCGCGTCGGGGTCCACGCTCCACTCCACCACGCGACCCTCGAGCACCTCCCAGACCACGCTGGGCCCGCTCGGGCTGATCTCGTCCATCCCGACCATGCCGTGCACGACGAGTGCGTGCGCCGCGCCGAGGCGGCGCAGCGCCTCCGCGAGGAGTGGGCCGCGAACGCGGTCCGCCACGCCGATCACCTGGCGCCGTACTCCGGCCGGGTTGGCCAGCGGGCCGAGCAGGTTCATGATCGTCGGCACCCCGAGCGCCCGCCGCGCCGGGGCGACATGCCGCATCGCCGGGTGATAGTTCGGGGCGAACAAGAAGACGAGCCCCGTTTCGACCAACACCTCGGCGGCCCGCTCCGGCGGCAGCGAGATGTCCACGCCGAGCGCCTCGAGCACGTCGGCCGAACCGGAGCGGGAGGTGTAGCTCCGGTTGCCGTGCTTGGCCACCCGAACCCCGAGCCCCGCCACCACGAATGCGGCCGCGGTGGACACGTTGATCGTCCCCACCGCCCCACCGCCCGTGCCGCAGGTGTCCACCAGCGTCTCCGGCGCATCCGCCCGGAGCTGCAGCATGGCCCCGCGGAGCGCGGCGGCGGCGCCCGCGATTTCCTCTGCGGTCTCGCCCTTGGCCCGGAGGCCCATCAGCAGCGCCGAGATCTGGAGGTCGCTCGCTTCGCCCCGCATCACGGCGCCGAACGCGGCCGCCGCCTCGTCCGCGGTGAGCGAGGCGCCTTCGGCCAAGCGCCCGAGGGCGTAGGCGACGGCGGTCGGGGGTTTCGCGGCGGCTAGCGTCACGGGCTGCGGCGGGTCGGGGGGCGTGGGCCTGGTGGTGAAAAATGGTATCGTGCGAGAGGCCGTTTTGTCAATTGCGACAAGGATTTGCGCAGCTTGCTCGGGGGGGTCTCGCGGACTAGATTCCGGGCCGATGCTCCAGACCTTCCTCGCCACGCTGCAGTTCGATGGCGGCCGGTTCGTGGGTTGGCAGCGCCAGCCTTCCGGACGCACGGTGCAGGCCGAGGTCGAGCGAGTGCTGGAGCGCCTCACCGGGCATCGGGTGGTCGCGCACGCGTCGGGCCGCACCGACGCCGGCGTTCACGCGCTCGGGCTGGGCGTGAGCTTCGCGCTCCCCTCCAAGTGGGCTCCCGACGCCCTCCGCCGCGCCCTCAATGCCCTCCTCCCCAACGATTGCTGGGCCGCCGCGGTGCACCGGATGCGTCCGGGGTTCCACGCCCGCAAGAGTGCCGTCTCCCGCCGCTACCGGTACGACGTGGGCACCGACGACGCCAGCGCCTCGCCCTTCCGCCGCCCGTTCGAATGGTCGCTCGGCCGGCCGCTCGACCGCGCCCTGCTCCGCGTCACCGCCGCAAGCATCCTCGGCGAGCGTGACTTCCAGGCGTTCGCGGCCAAGGGCCAGGAGAAGCCGCACTACCGCTGCCGCGTGTCGCTGGCCCAGTGGCGGGATCGCGAGGCCGACCGCGGGGTAGCCTTTCACGTGGAGGCGGACCGCTTCCTGCACCACATGGTGCGCATGCTGGTCGGCACCATGGTGGACATCGGACTCGGCCGGCGCCCGCTCGGCGACATGGCGGCGCTGCTCCAGCGGGGCGACAACCTGCAGACCAGCCCGCCGGCGCCGCCTCAGGGCCTCTACTTCGTCGCGGCCACCTATCCGGCCGAGTGCTACCTCGAGGCCGACGCCGCTCCAGCCGCGCTGGGCGCGACTGCCCGATGAGACGCACGCTGCTCGCGCTCGCGCTGCTGCTCGCCGCCTGCGGGGACCGCGCGAACGGCGGCATCGGCGTCCCGGCGAGCGCGGCTCAGGGCGCCCGGGACGCGCGGCCGCCCGCCCCCGCGGTTGCCGCGGCTCAGGACGGCATCGCCGCGAGCCGCCGCACCGCGCTGGTCGAGGCGACCCGGCGGGTCGCGCCGGCGGTGGTATCCATCCACGGATTCAGCCGGCAGCGCGTCACGCCGCGCACCCCGTGGGATCTCTTCTTCGTGCCGGAGAACGCCGAGCGCGTCGTCGAGGGCTACGGCACCGGCTTCATCATCCGGCCGAACGGCAGCATCCTCACCAACCAGCACGTGGTGGCCAATGCCGAGCGCCTGATCGTCACCCTGGCCGACGGCACCGACCTGCCGGCGCGCGTGCTGGGTGAAGACCCGCTCACCGACGTCGCCGTGCTCAAGGTGGAACGAAACGGGCTTCCCACCGTGCCGCTCGGGCACAGCACCGACCTGATGATCGGCGAGTGGGTGGTCGCCCTGGGGAATCCGTTCGCGTACCTGCTGGGCAACTCCGAGCCGACGGTCACCGTGGGCGTCGTGAGCGCCACCGGCCGGAACATCCTGCCCAGCGGCGACCAGCCGGGCATGTACCTGGACATGATCCAGACCGACGCCGCGATCAATCCGGGAAACTCCGGCGGCCCGCTCACCAACGCGCTGGGCGAGGTGGTCGGCGTCAACTCCTCCATTCTCTCGAGCACCGGCAGCTCCATCGGGCTCGGCTTCGCCATTCCGATCGAGCGCGCGCTCGACGTGGCGGACGCCATCATCCGCACCGGGCAGGTGCGGCGCGCCTGGACGGGACTCGAGGTGGAGGGCGCGAGCGGAATGGAGAACTGGAAGAGCGTGGGCGGGGTCACCGTGGCATCCGTGGCGCCGGATGGCCCGGCCGCGCGCGCCGGGCTCAAGCCGGGCGACGTGCTGGTGCAGGCGGGCGGGCGGCGGCTGCGGAACTACCTCGACTGGGAGGCCGTCAAGCTCGATCTTCACGTGGGCGACGCCGTGGACCTCACGGTGCGCCAGCAGGGGAAAACCGGCACCCGGCGCCTGGTCACCGGCGATCTCCCCACCGTCGCGGCCGAGAAGGTCACGGTGCTGCGGGATCTGCAGCTGGTGAACGTCACGCCGGCGGTCCAGGCGGAGCGGAACATCCGGAGCGAGCACGGCGCGCTGATCTTCAACCTGTCGCCCGCGGTGGGCCGGGCGACGGGGCTGCAGGAAGGCGACGTGATCGTCGCGATCAACCGGACGCTGGTGCGGAGCGCGGGTGAGGTGGGCAAGCTCCTCACCGCCCGCTCGGGCGTTCCGGCGCGGGTCTACTTCGAGCGGGACGGGCGCATCAACTTCACCGACCTGGTGTTCCGATGAGCGACGAGCGCTGGCGTTCCCCTCTCGGCACCCGCTACGCCTCGCCGGCCATGCAGACGCTCTGGGGCGAGGCGCGCCGGATCGGGCTCTGGCGCCGGCTCTGGCTCGCGTTGGCGGAGAGCGAGCGCGAGCTCGGGCTCGACATCCCCGCCGCGGCGCTCGCGGAGATGCGCGCGCACCTGGACGACGCCGACCTCGGCGCGGCGGCCCGCTACGAGCGGCGCTTCCGGCACGACGTGATGGCCCACATCCACGCGTTCGGCGACCAGGCCCCGGCGGCGCGGCCCTTCATCCACCTCGGCGCCACCAGCGCGTTCGTGACGGACAACGCCGACCTGATCGTCATGCGCGATGGGCTCCGCCTCCTCCTCGGGCGCCTGCTCGCGGTGCTCAGCGCGCTGGAGCGGTTCGCGCGGCGCCAGGCTTCGGTGCCCTGCCTGGCGTACACCCACTTCCAGCCGGCGCAGCTTACGACCGTCGGGAAGCGCGCCGTGCTCTGGATGGAGGATTTTGCCGCCGACGTCGAGGAGCTCTCCCGCCGCATCGAGACGATGCGCATGCGGGGCTGTAAGGGCACCACGGGCACGCAGGCGTCCTTCCTCGAGCTCTTCGGCGGGGATCACGCGCGGGTGCGCGAGCTGGACCGCCGGGTTGCGGCCAAGATGGGCTTCTCGCGCGTCTTCGCCGCCACGGGTCAGACGTATCCCCGAAAGCAGGACAGCGTGGTGCTCGACGCGCTCAGCGGCGTGGCACAGTCCGCGGCCAAGATGGCCACCGATCTCCGCCTGCTGCAGCACGAGGGCGAGGTGCTCGAGCCGTTCGAGAGCGAGCAAATCGGCTCGAGCGCCATGGCCTACAAGCGCAATCCCATGCGGGCGGAGCGGATCTGCAGCCTGGCGCGGTTCGTCATCGCGCTGCAGGCCAATGGGGCGCAGACGGCGGCCAATCAGTGGCTCGAGCGCACGCTGGACGACAGCGCCAACCGGCGCCTGGCGCTTCCCGAGGCGTTCCTCGGCGCCGACGCCATCCTGGTGCTGGCCACCAACGTCGCGGCCGGACTCGAGGTGCGCGAGGAGGTGGTCCGGGCCCACGTCGCGGCGCAGATGCCGTTCATGGCCACTGAGCGCTGGCTCATGCTTGGCGTACGGAGCGGGGGCGACCGGCAAACGCTGCACGAGGTGGTGCGGCGTCACAGCCTCGCGGTGGCCGAGGCGTGCTCCCGCGGCGCGCCCAACGACCTGCTGGACCGCCTCGCGGCGGATCCCGCCTTCCGCGGGGTGCCGGCGGACGCGCTCCGCGCCGAGCTTGACCCCGCCGGCTACACCGGACGCGCGCCGGAGCAGGTGAGCGAGTTCCTCGACGAGTACCTCCACCCGCTGCTCGCGCGCGCGCAGCCCCTCGCGGCGGAGCCGGAGGCGGCGGAGGTGGGCGTATGACGACGCTCGCGCAAAGCGCGCTCCCGCTCCCCCTGCTCCGGCGAGGCAAGGTGCGCGAGGTGTACGAGGTGGACCGGGAGCATCTGCTCCTCCTCGCGAGCGACCGGGTGAGCGCGTTCGACGTCGTGATGCGCGAGGCCATCCCGCGGAAGGGGGCCGTGCTCACCCAGATCAGCGCCTTCTGGTTCGACCGGCTCCGCGACGCCTTTCCCTCGCACTATCTCACGGCCGCCGCGGATCGCATCCTGGAGCGGATCCCGTCGCTCGCGCCGTATCGCGGCCAGCTCGCCGGGCGCGCCATGCTGGTGCGCCGGACCACGCCGGTGCCGTTCGAGTGCGTCGTTCGGGGCTACCTGGCGGGGTCGGCCTGGGCCGAGTACGCGGCGCGCGGGACGCTCGCGGGCGAGCCGCTTCCGCAGGGGCTGGTCGAGAGCGGGCAACTCCCGGAGCCGATCTTCTCGCCGGCCACCAAGGCCGAGCACGGGCACGACGAGAACGTGCCGTTCGGCGCGGTGGAGCGCGCGCTCGGCCCCGACGCCGCGCGACGGCTGCGCGAGGCGAGCCTCGCGCTCTACGAGGCGGGCCGCGCCCACGCCGGGCGGCGGGGCATCATCATCGCGGACACGAAGTTCGAGTTCGGCGTGGATGGCGGCGGGACGCTCCGGCTCATCGACGAGGTGCTGACGCCGGACTCGTCCCGCTTCTGGCCCGCCGCCGAGTACGCGCCGGGCCGACCGCAGCCGAGCTTCGACAAGCAGCCGCTCCGGGACTACCTCGCGTCGCTCCGCGCGGCCGGCCGCTGGAACGGCGAGGCGCCGCCGCCGCCGTTGCCGCCCGATGTGGTCGAGGCCACGAGCCGGCGGTACCTCGAGGCCTTCCGCCGCCTCACGGGGCGCGAGCTCGAGGCGGAGGCATGATCCGGTTCGCGCCCGAGGGCCGCCCGTTCATCGCCGTCGCGTGGATCGTGGCGCTGGTGCTCGCGGCGCTCGGATGGTGGCTCCCGTTCGTCCTGTGGCTGCCGCTCGCGCTTTGGGTCCCCCTGTTCTTCCGCGATCCCGAGCGGCGCTGGCGCCTGGGCGCGGACGTGCTGCTCGCCCCGGCGGACGGGCGGGTGGTGCAGGTGGCCGAAGTGGAGGAGCCGGCGTTCATCGGCGCGCCGGCGACGCTGATCTCGATCTTCATGAACGTGTTCGACTGCCACGTGAACCGGTACCCGGCCGAGGGCGTGGTGGCCTACCGTCAGTACAATCCGGGCAAGTTCATGCACGCGGCGGCCGAAAAATCGAGCCTCGAGAACGAGCAATCGTCCGTTGGACTCGAGACCCCGCGCGGCCGGATCCTCATCCGCCAGATCGCGGGCCTGGTGGCACGGCGGATCGTCACCGATCACACCGTCGGCACGCCCGTCCGCCAGGGGCAGCGGCTGGGGATGATCCGGTTCGGCTCGCGGGTGGACCTCTTTCTGCCGCGGGGGACGCGGACGCTGGTCAAGGTGGGAGACCGCACCCTCGTCGGCATCACGGCGGTGGCCCAATGGAACTGATTCCACGACGGAGCGGCGGCATTCCGCGGCCGGACATGCGCCGGGTGGTCGTCGTCATGCCGAGCGCCTTCACGCTCGGCAACCTCTTCTTCGGGTTCTGGTCCATCGTTTCCGCGTTCAACGGCAACTTCCGCTGGGCCGGCTGGTTCATCGTGTTCGCCGGCATCCTGGACATGCTGGACGGGCGCGTCGCCCGGCTCTCCAACACCAACAGCAAGTTCGGGGCGGAGCTCGACTCGCTGGTGGACGTGATCTCGTTCGGCGTCGCGCCGGCGCTCCTCATGTACTTCCTCGAGTTCGCGTCGGGCGGGCGCTTCGGCTGGGTGCTGTGCTACGCGTACGTGGTCGCGGTGGCGCTCCGGCTCGCCCGCTACAACGTGCTCGCGGCCACGCACTCGGGGACCCCCGGGTGGTTCACCGGGATGCCGTCCCCCGCGGCGGGAATGACGCTCGCCGTGTACTACCCGTTCAGCCAGACCGAGTGGTACCGGCGCTCGCTCGCCTACCTCGACCTGCAGCACCAGGGCCTCGTCGTCCTGATCCTGCTGCTGTCGGTCCTGATGGTGAGCAACGTGAAGTATCCCCGCTTCCCGCGCATCGGGATAAGATCTGCACGCGGGCTGGTGGGGCTGGCGGTGCACCTCGCCATCCTTCTCGGCGGGCTGCTCGCGCCCGACTCGGTGTTGTTCCCGCTCGGCCTCGCGTACATGCTCTTCGGCGTGCTGCGGGCCCTGCTGCTCGGGCTGATGGAGCGCGGCGAGCCCGACGTGGAGATGGGCCCGGAGCAGCCCGTGGGCGAGGCCGAGCTCGCATCCGTGGAGCCGCCACCCGTGGCTCGGGAGCGGCGCCGCATCTGGGGAGACCGCCGCCAGGAGCCGGAATGACGTTTCGGGTGCACGTACGGGTGATGCCCCGCACGGGGCTGCTGGACCCGCAGGGGCAGGCGGTGGAGCACGCGCTCGCCGCGCTCGGATTCGCCGAAGCGGACGCGGTACGGGTGGGCCGCGCGATCGAGCTGGACGTGACCGCCGCGTCCCGCGACGAGGCGGTCACCCGGGCGCGGCTCATGTGCGAGAGGCTCCTCGCCAACCCGGTCACCGAGCAATTCTCGGTGGAAGTGGAGGACGACTGATGCAACGTGTCGCCGTGGTCCGGTTTCCGGGCAGCAATTGCGACCTCGACACGCTCCGCGCCGCCGAGCGCGTGGGGACCCTGCCCTATTTCGTCTGGCACCGCGACAACGATCTCCGCGGCGCCGATGTCGTGCTGCTCCCCGGCGGCTTCGCCTACGGCGACTACCTGCGCGCCGGCGCCATCGCGCGCTTCAGTCCGGTGATGCAGGCGGTCCAGCGCCACGCGGCGGAGGGTGGCGCGGTGATCGGGATCTGCAACGGGTTCCAGATTCTGTGCGAGGCCGGCTTGCTGCCGGGCGCCCTGGTGCGGAACGCGCGGTTGAGCTACGCCTCCAAGCCGGTGGACGTGCGCGTCGAGCGCACCGACACCGCCTTCACCTCCGCCTTCGAGCCGGGCGAGCGGCTCCGCCTCCCGGTCTCCCACGGTGAGGGGCGGTTCGTGGCGGACACGGCGACCCTGGACCAGCTCGAGGCCGAGGGACGGGTGGTGCTGCGCTACTTCCCCGCGGGCACGCCCGGCGTGGAGCCCAACCCGAACGGCTCGGAGCGGGACATCGCGGGCATCTGCAGCCCGGCGGGCAACGTCGTCGGGATCATGCCCCACCCCGACCGCGCGTGGGATGCGAGCATGGGCTCGACCGACGGGCTCCGGTTCTTCGCCTCGATGGCCGCGTGGCGGGCGCCGGCCGGAGCCCGCCCGTGAGGGCGGACGGGGCCGCGGCGCTGCGTGCGGTCCTCCTCGCCGCCGCGGCGGCGCTCGCGGGCGCGGCGCCGGTAGCGGCCCAGGAACCGGCCACGGTGCGCCCGGGCATGCCCGAGGCCGACGTGCGGGCGGCGTGGGGTGAGCCCGTCACGGCGCGGAGCCGCGGCCCATATACCTATTTGTTTTACGAGAACGGCTGCCTGCGGAGCTGCGGGACGTACGACGTCGTGATCCTGGAGGGCGGGCAGGTGGTGGACGCGATCGTCCGGGCGCCGGCGCACCGCTACGATGGGGTGAGCTCGTCGCCGCCGGACCGCGCGCCCGGGTTCACGCCGCCGGCCGGCGACTCGGCCGGAGCGAAGAAGGAGGGAGCACCATGAGCGTCCCCAAGCCCAGCAAGAACGAGAACGAATATTTCGTGCTGCACGATGCGGAGCTGATCAAGGCCGCGCACCGGCACGCCGAGGACGAGCGGGCCGCCGCCGAGCGGAAAAGCCACCTGATGAAGTGCCCCAAGGACGGGTACGACCTGGTCGCCCAGGACTTCCACGGCGTGCCCATCGAGACCTGCGCCCACTGCGGCGGCGTGTGGCTGGACGCCTCCGACGTGCATGCGTTCTCGCATTGGCACGAGCCCAACGTGGTGAGCCGCATCTTCGCCGACTTCCTGGCGAGCCTGCACTTCGCCAACCAGCCGACCCACACCTGAGGGCCGCATCCAGCATGGCGCAGGCCGTTCGCAGTCAACCGGTGCCGCGAGCCGAACCCTTCCCCGGCGAGCGCCCGGTCACGCGCGAGATCGTGCGGGAGCACAACCTCAACGACCTCGAGTACGGCCGGATCGTCGCCATGCTCGGGCGGACGCCGACCCTGACCGAGCTCGGCATCTTCAGCGCGCTCTGGTCGGAGCATTGCTCCTACAAGCACTCGAGGCCGGTGCTCCGGACCTTCCCGACCGAGGGCCCGCAGGTGCTCCAGGGGCCCGGCGAGAACGCCGGCGTGCTGCGCCTGCCGCACGGCTGGGCGGTGGCGTTCAAGATCGAGTCGCACAACCACCCCTCGGCGGTCGAGCCGTACCAGGGCGCGGCCACCGGGGTCGGCGGCATTCTCCGCGACGTCTTCACCATGGGCGCCCGTCCGGTCGCGTTGCTCAACAGCCTGCGCTTCGGCCCGCTGGACCTGCCCCGGAACCGGTACCTCTTCGCCGGGGTGGTGCGCGGGGTGGGCGACTACGGGAACTGCGTGGGCGTCCCCACCCTCGGCGGCGAGGTGGGCTTCGCGCCGAGCTACACCGGCAACCCGCTGGTGAACGCGATGTGCGTGGGCGTGCTGCGGGCGGAGCACCTGATGCGCGCCCGGGCGCACGGGGTCGGGAACGTGCTCCTGGCGGTCGGCTCCCGCACCGGCCGGGACGGGATCCACGGCGCGAGCTTCGCCTCCGAGGAGCTCTCCGAGGAGAGCGAGGCGCGCCGGCCGCAGGTGCAGGTGGGGGACCCGTTCACCGAGAAGCTTCTGCTCGAGGCCACCCTCGAGCTGATCGAGTCGAACCTGGCGGTGGCGATCCAGGACATGGGCGCCGCCGGCCTCACCAGCTCGTCGGCGGAGATGGCGGCGCGCGGCGGCGTGGGCGTGGAGCTCGACACCGGTCTCGTGCCCACCCGCGAGCCCGACATGACGCCCTACGAGATCCTGCTCTCCGAGTCGCAGGAGCGCATGCTCGTCGTGGCCGAGCCCCACCTCGTGCCCGCCGTCGAGGCGGTGTGCGCCAAGTGGGAGCTGAGCGCCACGCCGATCGGGCGCGTCACCGACGACGGCCTCTTCCGGGTGCGCCACCACGGGCGCACCGTGGCCGCGATCCCGGGCGTGCCGCTCATCGCGGACTGCCCCATCTACGAGCCCGAGGCCCGGGAGGCGGCCGACGCGGAGGCGCGCCGGCGCGCCTCGCCGGAGGGCGCTCCCGCCGCCGACCTCTCCGGCGCGCTCGAGGCGCTGCTCGACAGCCCCAACATCGCGAGCAAGCGATGGGTGTACGAGCAGTACGACTCCACCGTCCAGGCGGCCACGGCGATCGGGCCCGGCGGCGACGCGGGCGTCCTGTCCGTGCCCGGAACGGAGTTCGGGCTCGCGGTCTCGGTGGACTGCAACAGCCGTCTCGTGGCGCTCGATCCCTACGAGGGCGGAAAGGCGGCCGTCGCCGAGGCGGCGCGCAACGTCGCCTGCACCGGTGCGCGCCCGCTCGGCATGACCAACTGCCTCAACTTCGGCAATCCGGAAAAGGCGGACGTCTTTTTCCAGTTCCGCGAGGCGTGCCGCGGCATCGCCGACGCCTGCCGGGCCTTCGACACGCCGGTCACCGGCGGCAACGTGTCCTTCTACAACGAGAGCCCGAGCGGCGCGGTGGACCCCACCCCGACGATCGGGATGGTCGGCCTGCTGGAGCGGCTCGCCGACCGGGTGCCCAGCCACTTCGAGCGCGAAGGCGACGTCGTCATCATCCTGGGCGCCACCCGGGGCGAGCTGGGCGGCTCGGCCTACTGGGCCGAGCTGCACGCGTTCGTGGGCGGCCGCCCGCCGTGCGTGGATCTGGAGGCGGAGCGCCGGCTGCAGCGGCTGCTGGTCGCGGCCGCCGGGGCGCGGCTCCTCCGCTCGGCGCACGACTGCTCGGAGGGCGGGCTGGCGGTGGCGCTGGCCGAGGCGGCGATCGGTGGACCCTACGCCGCGGGCGGCCGGGGCGCCGAGATCGACCTGGCCGGCTACGCCCCGGACGTGGCGGCCGCGGGCCTCCTTTACGGGGAGGACGGCGGCCGCGTGGTCTGCTCGGCGCCTCCCGAGCACGCCGCGGCGCTGCTGGCGCTCGCGGCGGAGCACGGGGTCCCCGCCGCCCGCGTCGGCACCGTCGGCGCGCTGGGCGGCCGGCTGGAACTGCGAGCGGGCGGCCGATTGTTCTACTGGCGCGTTTCCGAGTTGCGACGGATCTACTTTGACGCGATCCCACGACGCATGGCGCACGTCGACACGGATCGCGCCGCGGAGAGCTGACCATGTGCGGCATCATCGGCGTGTCGGGCGTCCCGGACGCGGCGAAGCTCGCCTATCTCGGGCTCTATGCCCTGCAGCACCGGGGGCAGGAGAGCGCGGGGATCGTCGCGATCGACCGCCAGGGCGCGGCCCGCTCCCATCGCGGCATGGGGCTCGTCTCCGAGAACTTCGACGACGCGACGCTCGCCCGGCTTCCCGGGGACGTCGCCGTGGGGCACACCCGCTACTCCACCACCGGCAGCACCGTGCTCGCCAACGCGCAGCCCTGCAGCGTCAACACCCGCTGCGGGCCGCTCGCCATCGCGCACAACGGGAACCTGGTGAACTCGGCGGAGATCAAGCGGCACCTGGTGGAGCACGGCGCGATCTTCACCACCTCCACCGACACCGAGGTGCTGGTGCACCTCATCGCCAGGTCCGAGGCGCCGTCGGTGGACGAGCAGATCCGCGAGGCCCTGGAGCAGGTGGACGGCGCCTACAGCCTCGTGATCACCGTGGGCCGCACCATGTACGCGGTGATCGACAGCCGCGGCTTCCGCCCGCTGGTGCTGGGCCGCCTGGCGCAGGGCGCGGTGGTGGCCTCCGAGACCTGCGCCCTGGACCTGATCGGCGCCACCCTGGTGCGCGAGCTTCAGCCCGGCGACTTCGTGCGCATCGACGACGGTGTCGTCACCGAGCTGCCCCGGCTGTCGTCCCGGCCGGTGAGCCGCTGCGTCTTCGAGCTGGTGTACTTCGCGCGGCCCGACAGCCGGATCTTCGGCGCGTCGGTGGATCGGGTCCGGCGCGAGCTCGGGCGCGAACTGGCGAGGGAACAGCCCGCGCCCACCGGCGAGGTGGTGTTCAGCGTGCCGGACAGCTCCAACGCGATGGCGCTGGGGTACTCCGAGGAGTCCGGCATCAAGCTGGAGCATGGGCTCATCCGCAACCACTCCGTCGGCCGCACGTTCATCAACCCGTCGCAGTCGCACCGCGTGGCCAAGGTGCGGATCAAGTTCAACCCGGTGCGGGACGTGATCGACGGCAAGAGCGTGGTGGTCGTGGACGACAGCCTGGTGCGCGGCAACACCAGCCGCGGCCTGGTGCAGATGATCCGGTCCGCCGGCGCGCGCGAGGTGCACCTCCGGCTCGGCTCCCCGCCCATCACGGGTCCGTGCCACTACGGCATCGACACGCCCACGCGCGAGGAGCTGATCGCCGCCACGCACTCGGTGGAGGAGATCCGCCACTTCCTCGGCGTGGACTCGCTCGGGTACCTCTCGCTCGAGGGCATGCTGCGCGCCGCCGGCGGCGCCGGCGGGTTCTGCCATGCCTGCTTCTCCGGCTGCTATCCCACCCGCGTTCCCGACGGATTGGTCCAGCTCCGCCACGAGTCGCCCCTCATCGCGACGCCCGCATGAGCGGGCCGTACACCCAGCCGCTCGTCTTCTTTTTCGGTCAGGGCCGCGCCGACGGATCCGCCGGGATGAAGGAGACGCTCGGCGGCAAGGGCGCGGGCCTCGCCGAGATGACCACCCTCGGCATTCCCGTTCCCCCCGGGTTCACCATCGCCACCTCCGTCTGCCACACGTACCTCCAAGGCCACCAGTTCTCCCCCCGCCTCCGGGCCCAGGTCGAGCACAACCTCCAGCGGCTCGAGGCGGCGACCGGGAGGCATTTCGGAAGTCGCGAGCAACCGCTGCTCGTGTCGGTGCGCTCGGGCGCGCCGGTGTCCATGCCCGGAATGATGGAGACGATCTTGAACCTCGGGCTGAACGACGTGACGGTGGAGGGGCTCGCGGCCGAGAGCGGCAACCCCGCGTTCGCGTGGGACAGCTACCGACGGTTCGTGCAGATGTACGCCGCGGTCGTGTTCGGGCTGCCCAAGCAGGGATTCGAGCGGCTGCTGGAGGAAGAGCGGCGGGCAAGCGGCGCGTCGCGCGACATCGATCTCCCGGTGGGCGCGCTGCAGCACCTCGTGCGGACGTTCAAGGCGGCGGTGCGGCGCGAGGCCGGCCGACCGTTCCCCGACGAGCCGGTGGACCAACTCTGGGGCGCCATTGCCGCCGTTTTCGAGAGCTGGAACACCCGCCGCGCCATCGACTACCGCAGGCTCCACGGGATCCCGGAGACCATGGGCACGGCGGTGAACGTGGTGGCGATGGTCTTCGGCAATCTGGGTGAGGACTCCGGCACGGGCGTCGCCTTCACGCGGGATCCCTCCACCGGCGAGCCGCGCCTCTACGGCGAGTACCTCCTCAACGCGCAGGGCGAGGACGTCGTCTCCGGCTCCCGCACCCCCGAGCCGATCGCCACGCTCCGGGAGCGGCTGCCGCACGCCGCCCAGGAGCTGGAGCGCACCGCGCGCGTGCTCGAGCGGCATTTCCGCGACGTGCAGGACCTCGAGTTCACCATCGAGCGCGGCCGGCTCTATCTGCTGCAGACCCGCCGGGCCCAGCGCTCCGGGGCCGCGGCGGTTCGCATCGCCTGCGACATGGTGGACGAGGGGCTCATCTCCCGAGAGGAGGCGGTCGCGCGAATCCCTCCCAACGACCTGAATCAGCTCCTCCATCCGACCATCGATCCGGCCAGCAAGCTCGACCTCCTGGCGACCGGGCTTCCGGCTTCGCCGGGGGCGGCCTGCGGCACCGTGGTCTTCGACGCCGATCACGCCGTGCATCTGGGCCGCGGGGGGCATCCGGTGATCCTGGTGCGCGAGGAGACCTCGCCGGAGGACTTCCACGGCATGGTGGTCGCCAAGGCGGTGCTCACCGCCCGCGGCGGCATGACCAGCCATGCGGCCGTCGTCGCCCGCGGCATGGGGAAGCCCTGCGTCGCGGGCGCTTCGGCGCTGACCGTGGACGAGCCCGCGGGCGAGTTGCGCGCCAACGGCCGCGTGGTGCACGAAGGCGATTGGATCAGCCTCGACGGCGGCACGGGCAAGGTGTTTCTGGGGCAGGCCCGGCTGGTCGAGCCCGAGCTGGGGGAGCCGTTCAAGCGGGTGATGGGCTGGGCCGATGCGGTGCGCCAGCTTCGCGTGCGGGTCAACGCCGACACCCCCGCCGACGCCCACCGGGGCCGCGACTTCGGCGCGGAGGGCATCGGCCTCTGCCGCACGGAGCACATGTTCTTCCAGGGTGACCGGCTCGTGGCGATGCGGGAGATGATTCTGGCCGACGATCCGGCGGGCCGCCGGGCCGCACTCGCCAAGCTCCTGCCGATGCAGCGCGCCGACTTCGAGGCCATCTTCCGCGCGATGGAGGGCTTCCCGGTCACGATCCGCCTCCTTGACCCGCCCCTCCATGAGTTCCTCCCCAAGGATGAAGCCGGCATCGACGCGCTGGCGGACTCGCTCGGGCGCGCGCCGGAAGAGGTCCGGCGCATCGTCCATGGGATGCAGGAGGTGAACCCCATGCTGGGGCTCCGCGGCTGCCGCCTGGGCATCCTGCACCCCGAGATCACCGAGATGCAGGCCCGCGCGATCTTCGAGGCCGCGTGCACGGTCGCGGAGCGGAAGGGGCGCGTGCTCCCCGAGATCATGGTCCCGCTCACCGCCACCGTGACCGAGCTCCGCAAGCAGGCGCAGATCGTCCGGCGGGTGGCGAGCGAAGTGTTCGCCGAGCGGCAGATCACCGTGGCGTACCTGCTGGGCACGATGATCGAGCTCCCGCGCGCGGCCCTCACCGCCGACGAGATCGCCCTGGAAGCGCAGTTCTTCTCGTTCGGCACGAACGACCTCACCCAGACCACGTGGGGACTCTCCCGGGACGACGCCGGCCGCTTTCTGCCGCTCTACCTCGACGAGGGGATCATCGAGCAGGATCCCTTCCAGGAGCTGGACCTCACCGGCGTCGGCAAGCTGATGCAGCTCGCCTGCGAGCTCGGCCGGAAGACCCGGGCCGACCTCAAGCTCGGCATCTGCGGGGAGCACGGCGGCGCGCCGGCCGCGGTCGCGTTCTGCGACCGCCTGGGGATGAACTACGTCTCCTGCTCGCCGTTCCGCGTGCCGATCGCGCGGCTCGCGGCCGCGCAGTCGGCCCTGGCCGAGCGCGGTACGATGGACCGCACCCGCGCGACCGTCTGAGCCCGGCCTCGCCTGCGCGCGGCGGGCGCTCAGGCCCGCGCGAACACCTCGGTCAGCTCCTGATGCCCCGGATTGAAGTCCGGCCGGGCGCCCGGGAACGAGCGATCGGTCGCCTCCACGCCGCCGATCTCGCTCAGGATGAACGTGCGCCAGCCCGGAACCTCCCCGTGCCGGCTCTCCCCGCCGGTTTGGTAGCCGATCAGCACGGCCTCCCCCGCGCCGTGCAGCGCGACCATGTGGGGCTCGACCGTGCGGGGCAGGTCCTCGTACGTGAACCTGACCACCCGATGCTCCCGGGTGGCCTGGACCAGCCGCTCGCCCGTCGTGCCGCTGAGGGTGTCGCGGCCACCCTCCCGCCCGTCTCCACGCCGCTCGAACATCGTCGCCTCGCCTTCCGTTTGACTTGCCAGCCCTGCGCGCGGCGCCATTATTTCCGCCCGGCAGCCCCGCTCACCCCGACCCGCAAGAGGACGCCATGACGCCGCCCCTCGTAGGCATTGTTATGGGAAGCGACTCGGACTGGTCGGTGATGCAGCACGCGTCGCGGCGCCTGACGGAGCTCGGTGTCCCGCACGAGGCCCGCGTGGTGTCGGCGCATCGGACGCCGGACCTGCTCTTCCGCTACGCGTCGGAGGCGGCCGGACGGGGGCTCCGGTGCATCATCGCGGGAGCGGGTGGCGCGGCGCACCTGCCGGGCATGCTCGCCGCCAAGACCGCGGTGCCGGTGCTGGGTGTGCCGATCCCGACCAGGCACCTCCAGGGCCTCGATTCGCTGCTCTCGATCGTCCAGATGCCCGCGGGCATTCCGGTGGCGACGTTCGCCATCGGCGAAGCGGGCGCCGCCAACGCCGCCCTCTTCGCCGCTGCGGTGCTCGCCGGGGAGCGGCCGGACGTCGCCTCGCGACTGGAAGCGTTTCGGCGCGGGCAGACCGAGCGCGTCCTCCAGCTCTCCCTGCCCGACCCTGCGTGATCCTCCCCGGCGAGACGCTCGGCGTGCTGGGAGGCGGCCAGCTCGGCCGCATGTTCGCCATCCGGGCCCGCGAGATGGGCTACCGGGTCGTGGTGCTGGACCCCGACCCGCGGAGCCCCGCCGGCGCCGTCGCCGACCACCAGATCGAAGCCGCCTATGACGACCCGGCCGCGCTCGACGAACTGGCCGAGCGGGCGAGCGCCGTCACCGTCGAGTTCGAGAACGTCCCGGCGGGCGCGCTCGAGCGCGTCGCCGCGCGACGCCCTACGCGGCCGTCGGCGGCCGCGGTTGCGGCGGCGCAGGACCGGATCCGGGAAAAATCGTTCCTGCGGGGCCGGGGTTTCGCCACCGCCCCGTTCGCCACCGTCGGTTCGAGAGAGGATCTGGACCCGGCCTTCGCCGCGGTCGGCGCGCCGGCGCTCCTCAAGACGAGCCGGCTCGGATACGACGGCAAAGGCCAGGCGCCGGTGGATTCCGCCGCCGACCTGCGGGCAGCCTACGATCGCCTCGGCCGGGTTCCCTGCGTCCTCGAGCGCCGGCTGTCGCTCGAGCTGGAGCTCTCGGTCGTGCTGGCGCGCGGCGAAGACGGCGCCGTCCGCGCCTTTCCCCCCGGCGAGAACCGGCATCGGTTCGGCATCCTCGACACGACCGTCGTGCCGGCGCGGATCCCCGCCGCGCTGGCGCGCGAGGCATGCGACCTTGCCGCGGCCGTCGCCGTGGCGCTCGAGTACGTCGGCGTGCTGGGCGTCGAGCTGTTCCTCGCGGGTGGCCGCCTCTACGTCAACGAGATAGCGCCCCGGCCCCACAACACGGGGCACTATACCCTGGACGCCTGCATCACCGACCAGTTCGAGCAGCAGGTGCGCACGCTCTGCGCCCTCCCGCTCGGCGACCCGGGCTTGCTCTCCCCCGTCTGCATGATCAACCTCCTCGGCGAAGCGTGGGCGCAGGGCCCCCCGCGCTGGGACGCGGCGCTCGCGCTGCCCGGCGTCAAGCTGCACCTCTACGGCAAAGTGGAGCCTCGCCCGGGGCGGAAGATGGGGCACCTGAACTGCCTTGCCCCGACCGCGGAGGCAGCGTTCGCCCTGGCGCGGCGGGCCCGCGCGGCGCTCGCCCCCCACCTCGAAGAAGGAGACTGACGTGACCGGATTCGCGATCGCCGCAGCCGCCCTCGGCATTGCGGCAGCCCAGGCCCCGGGCGCGCCGCGCCCTGCCGCGCCGCCCGCCTGCATCACCATGAACACGAAGAATCTCCCGCTCGCCACGCGGAAGAGCCCGCTCGACTCGGTGGCGTTGACCGTGGGCGGCACGGCCGTGAAGGTGTGCTACGGACGGCCCTCGCTGAACGGCCGCACCATGATCGGCGGCGAGGCCGTCCCGTACGGCCGGCTCTGGCGCACCGGCGCGAACGAGCCGACCATGATCCACGCGACCGGGCCGATCACGGTCGCCGGACTCAAGGTGCCGGCCGGCACCTACTCGCTCTACACGGTGCCCGGCCCGTCGGAGTGGGAGGTGATCGTCAACCGCTCGATCACCCAATGGGGCGAGGAGCACAACTACACGGACGAGGTGAAGGCGAAGGAGCTGGGGCGGGCCCGCGTGCCGGCGGAGAAGATCCGGAACAAGGTGGAGACGTTCACGATCCGGCCCGACCCGAGTGCATCCGCCGCCACGGCGCTGCTGCTCGAGTGGCAGAACACCCGGGTGCGCATTCCGCTCGCCGCCGCCAAGTAACGCCGCCGTTGGGCCTCGGGCCGCCGTGAAGCCCCGGGCCGCCGTGAAGCCCCGGGCCGCCGCTCAGTCTCGGGCCGCCGCTCAGTCTCGGGCCGCCGCCTCGACGCCCTCGAGGAGCCGGTCCACCTCCTCCGCGGTCGTGTAGCAAGCGCATCCCGCGCGGACCAGGCCGGACGCCGCGCACCCGAGCCGCTCCACCACCGTCGCGGCGTAGAAGTCTCCGCTCGAGACGAACACCCCCCGCGCCGCGAGTGCTCGGGCGACGGCGGTCGAGTCCCGGCCGGACACGGTGAACGCGACCGTGGGCGTGCGCGGCCGGTCGGGGCCTGGTCCGTACCGACGTACCCCACCAATGGAACCCAGCCCGTTCCACAGGCGCTGGAGGAGCCTGCCCCCGCGTTCGTGCAGCGCGGAGTAGGCGGCGGATAGTCGCTCGCGCCGGCTCTCGCGGCCGCTCCCGCCCCGCCCCAGCGAGGCCAGAAACTCTACAGCTGTCGCTGCGCCCACGATCCCCTCGTGGTTCTGGGTGCCGGTCTCGAGCTTCTCCGGCGGCCCGTCCGGCGCCGGCGCGAGCTTGGGCACGTCCACCGCCTCCAGCAGCTCGCGCCGGCCCCAGAGGATTCCCACGTGGGGGCCGTAGAACTTGTACGCCGAGCAGGCCAGGAAATCGACGCCGAGGGCCCGCACGTCCGGCAGCACGTGAGGGGCATAGTGCACCGCGTCCAGGAAGGTGAGAGCGCCCACCGCGCGTGCGACCGACGCCACGGCGGCGGCGTCGGTGATCGTGCCGAGCGCATTGGATGCGCCCCCGACGGCTACGAGCCGCGTCCGGGGGCCGATGGCCCGCTCGAGCTCGGCCCAACGGAGCTCCCCCGAGACGGCGTCGAACGGCACCTGACGGACGGTGATGCCACGCTCGCGCTCGAGCCGGCGCCAGGGCGCCACGTTGGCGTGGTGGTCCAGCTCGGTCACCACCACCTCGTCACCCGGGCCCCATGCCTGGCCCAGACCACGGGCCAGGTGGAACGTCAGGGTGGTCATGTTGGCCCCGAACGCGATCTCGTCCGGCGCCCCGTTCACGAAGTCAGCAAGGGTCTCTCGGGCATCGGCGAGGAGCGCGTCGGTCTCGATGCTGGTGGGGTAGGCCCAGTGGGTGTTGGCGTTGTGCCAGAGGAGGTAGTCGGTCACGGCGTCCGCCACCGCCCGAGGCACCTGGGTGCCGCCCGGGCCGTCGAAGTACGCAACCGGGACGCCCCCTTCCAAGCGCTCCAGCGCGGGGAAGGCGGCCCGCGCCTCCGCCACGAAGTCAGGGTCGAGCGCGCCCCGCGCCAAGCCTTCAGCCCTCATGCGCACCGGCCTGGAGCCGGGCGCGAATCCCCGGAGAGATCAGGTGATGCATAAGCCTCTAAGTTCAGGTACTCTCACAAATTACCGGTAACCTTATACGGCACCTGTACAACCGGCCGCAGAGCAAAAAGAGCGGGACGCCGATGCTGACGTCCCGCTCGATGGAGGCGGAGGGAATCGAACCCTCGTCCGAGTAAGTCTCCAGAACCGCTTCTACGTGCGTAGGCTCGGCTTCTTGCCTTTGTCCCGGACCGGCGCCGCGCCGGCCTGCCCGGGGCTCGACTCCTGAGCTCTCATCCGGCGCGCCGGAGCTTCGCGTCGGACCAGTCCGGCTTTGCGATTCGGCGGTGGCGCCCCGGACGGGCTCCGCTCGCCGAAGGCGCGTAAAGCGAGCTCAGCTCAGCTTACGCAGCCAGTGCCAGTTCAGAGTTGGCAGTTGATACGTTCCAGACGGTTTTTCCAGGGATCTGGACCTGGGCACGCTACGATTCCTTCATCGAACCCGTCGAAACCAGTCGCCCCCGGGTTACGCCCCAATATAACCCCGTCCGGTTCCAGGAGGCGGCGACCCAGCCGGCTCGAGGCTGATCGAGGCCCCGGCGCCGCGGCGGGCGGCTCCCTAGCTCCGCCCCGCGGCCTCGACCCGATTTCGCCCGCTCCGCTTGGCCACGAAGAGCGCTGCATCGGCCTGCGCGTACAGGTTCTCGAGGCTCCGGCTGGTGTCCGGACAGGCGGCCACCCCGAACGAGGCGCTGAGGGGCCAATGGCGGCCCTTCCAGTCCCAGGGCGTGGTCCCGAGCTTGATCCGGATCCGCTCAGCGATGCGGATTCCGAGCTCCAGCGAGGCGTCCGGCAGCCAGATCGCGAACTCCTCCCCGCCGGTTCTGGCGGGGGTGTCGCCGGCGCGGACCTGCTCCCGGAGGATGCGCGCGAAGTGCACCAGCGCAGCGTCGCCCGCGGGGTGCCCCAGGGCGTCGTTCAGCTGCTTGAAGTTGTCCAGGTCGGCGAGGATCAGCGCCCCCCGGCGCATGTCCTGCCGACGCATCACCTGGTCCAGCCCGCGGCGATGCGCCAGCGAGGTGAGCGGATCGATCGTCATCGCGCGCTTCGCCTGATCCGCCTCCAGCGCGCGGCGGAGCCGCGGCGCCGCCTCGGCCAAGGTCTCCAACAGCTCGGTACGCGCGGCTCCGATCGGCTCGATGCCGGACGGCAGGTGGATGGACACTGCGCCGACCACGTCACGGCCCAGTCCGATCGGCGCGAGGAGCGTCCGGCCCTGCCGCTGACGCCGGTCCGCTACCACCCCGCCGAGGGCGTCGCCCTCCGTCAGGGTGAGGCCGGCCGCCCCCGTGGCGACGCGCGCCAGCTCGCTGTCGGGCGGGAGCACGGCGTCGAGCGTACGCCGGTCGCCGAGCCCCGACACCCCGACCACCCGTACGCCGGAGGGCTCCCGCGCCACCACCACGATCTCCGAGCCGACCGAGCGTTCCAGCTGGTAGGCCAGGCGCAGCCCAACGCTACCCACCGACTCGAGCGCCGCCTCCTGGCTCCGCGCCTGCGCCAGCGCCACGATCTGCGGCCGCTGCCGGGCCCCCTCGAGCAGCCGGTCAAGGTCCCGCTCGGCGGCGCCGAGCGCGTCCACGCCGGCGGCGTCGGGAAGGAGCATGGCCACTGCGATGCCGGCGTGGGCGCGGTAGACCAACGTACCGCCGTCGATCCGCTCCCCTCCGCCCTGCTCCTGCTCGCGGGCTCGCTCGAGGCGGCGATCCACCGCGGCGATCTGCGCCACCGAGAGTTGCTCGGCGTCCACCACTCGCTCCGTGCGGGGTTCGTCCGTCTCGCCGGCCTCCTCGCTCACCCAGATCCCCAGCGCGCCGTGCGCCCGGCGGAGCCAGTCGAGCGCCGGATCGGGGAGGAGGTGCGGCCCAGCTGCGGGCCCGGTGTCGGATGCGATCCTGCGAGCGCGCCGTGCGGCGAGCCGGGCCGCGAACCATCCGGCCAACCCGCCCGCCACGAGGCCGGCCGCGAGCCCGATCACCGGTGGAGGATGCGGCTCGCGGCCGCGCCCGCCCCGAAGCCGTTGTCGATGTTGACCACGGTGACGCCCGCCGCGCACGAGTTGAGCATGGCGAGCAGCGCGGCGAGCCCGCCGAACGAGGCGCCGTACCCGACGCTCGTCGGCACGGCGATGACGGGCGCCGCCACGAGCCCGCCCACTACGCTCGGCAGCGCGCCTTCCATTCCCGCGGCCACGATGACCACGTCGGCTTGCTGCAGGCGATCGCCGGCGGCGAGCAGCCGATGCAGCCCGGCCACGCCGACGTCGGGCAGCCGCCCCGCGCGGTGCCCGAACGCCTCGACCGTGACCGCCGCCTCCTCCGCCACGGGCAGGTCGCTGGTGCCGGCGGACACGACCAGCACCGTGCCGGTTCGCGCTGCGTCGTCCGGTGGGGGCTCCGGAGGGAGGTACACGGTTCGGCCGAGCGCATTCCAGACGAGCCGAGGGTAGCGCACGCGAAGCGCGGCGGCCACCGCCTCGGTCGCGCGGGTGCCGAGGAATGACCCGGACGCCTGCGCCAGGCGGTCGCAGATCGCGACCACCTGCTCCACGGTCTTCCCCGCGCAAAAGACCACCTCCGGCTGCCCCTGCCGGAGGGCGCGGTGGTGGTCCACGCGGGCGAACTCGAGATCTTCGAACGGGAGGTGCCGCAGCCGGTCGAGCGCGTCGGCGGGCGCGAGCCGGCCGCGCGCGACCTCGGCGAGGAGAGCCTGGAGCTGGGCGGGAGTCACGCCACCTGCGCGACCGGTTCGAGATACTCGAGGAAGATCGCCTCGGCTTCGGCGATCGACTCGATCTGAAAGAGGCGCTGGCGCAGATCGCTCGCCCCGTGCAGCCCCTTGGTGTACCAGCCGAGGTGCTTGCGGAACTCGATCACGGTCTTGCGGGTGTCGCCCTGGAGCCGGAGGGCGAGCCGCGCGTGCTCCAGCGCGATTCGGAACCGTTCCTCCGCCCCGGGGGTGTTCGGCCTGGGCCGCCCGGCGAGCAGCGCCTGCGCGTCACGGAAGAGCCAGGGATTCCCGAACGATCCGCGCCCGATCATCGCCCCGGCGCACGCTGTGTGCGCCCGCATCCGCACCACGTCCTTGGCGGTCTGGATATCGCCGTTGCCCAGGACCGGAATGTCGAGCGCCTCCACCACCCGGGCGATCTCGTCCCAATCGGCCCTGCCCGAGAACATCTGCGTGCGGGTGCGCGCGTGCAGCGTGAACGCGCGCGCGCCGGCGTCCTGCATCCGGAGCGCGATCGCCACCGGGTCCCGCTGCTCGTCGTTCCAGCCGCTTCGCGTCTTCACGGTGACCGGCAGGTGAGTCGCCCCGATCACCGCCCGGATGATGCGCGCCACGAGGTCCATGTCGCGCAGGCAACCCGAGCCGCCGTTCCGCTGCACCACCTTCTTCACCGGGCAGCCGAAGTTGATGTCGATGAACTCGGGCTGGTAGTGCTCGGTGATGAGGCCGGCGGCCTGCGCCATCGCGTTCGGATCGGCGCCGTAGATCTGGATGCCGATCGGCCGCTCGCATGGCTCGAATTCCGCGCCCTCGAGCGTGGTGCGGATCCGGCGTCGAATCGCCTCGGACGAAAGAAACTCGGAGAGCACGACGTCGGCGCCCATCCGGCGGCAGATCTGGCGGAACGGCGCTTCCGAGACTCCGGCCATCGGGGCCAAGAGCAGCGGGAACGCGCTCCCGGTCGGATAGGGCAAGTGCATGAGACGAAAATACTTGCCGCAGGATGCGCGGGCAACTCGCGGGCTCCCGCGCCGCTCGTTTGACAGCCCCCTGCGGGGAGGCATAGCTTCGGGGCCCATGCAGCTTCGGAACTTCCTCGACCCTGCCGCGGTTAAGCTCGCGCTCGACGCGACGCGGCGCGATGAGGCGCTGACCGAGCTGGTCGCGCTCTTGCGCCTCGATGGCGAGCGATCGATGGAGCTGGTCCGCGCGCTCGAGCGGCGCGAGCTGGCGGGTTCCACCGGCGTCGGGCGGGGGGTCGCGATCCCGCACGCGCGATCCCCGCTGGTGGGCGAGCTCCGCCTGGCGTACGGCCGATCCCAGCCCGGCCTCGAGTTCCAGGCCCTCGACGCGAAGCCGGTCCACCACTTGTTCCTGATCGTGGCACCGCACCAGGAGCGGGCCAACCTGTATCTGCCGGTCCTCGGGCGCATTGCCGAGTTCGTGCGCGCGCCCGAGGTGCCGGCCCGACTATCGGCGATGACGGATCCGGCGGAGCTCTTCGAGCTGCTGGATGAAAGAGGTGTTTGAATGCCCGAGAGAAGACTGGAGCGCGCGACGCTCGCCGGCGGCTGCTTCTGGTGCGTCGAGGCCGTTCTGGAGCGGCTGCGCGGGGTGGAGCGCGTAATTTCCGGCTACACCGGCGGGACCACTCCGGCACCGAGCTACGAGGCGGTGTGCACCGGGCGCACGGGCCATGCCGAGGCGGTCGAGGTCACCTTCGATCCGGACGAGGTGAGCTACCGCGAGCTGCTGGAGATCTTCTTCGCCTTTCACGATCCCACGACGCTGGACCGCCAGGGGCCGGACGTCGGCACCCAGTACCGCTCGGTGATCTTCACTCACGGGCCGGAGCAGGAGCGCGTGGCGCGGGAGGTGATCGCGGACCTCGAGCGGCGGCGCGTGTTTCCCGCGCCCATCGTGACGCGGGTCGAGCCGGCCGGGGCATTCCACGCCGCGGAGGAGTACCACCAGAGCTACTTCCGGCGGAACCCCGAGCGAATGTACTGCCAGGCGATGATCGCGCCCAAGGTGGCCAAGCTGCGGCAGAAGTACGCCGAGCGGTTGAAGGCCGTCCCCGCCTAGCGAGGCACGCCCGTCACTCCCACTCGATGGTGGCGGGCGGCTTCGAGCTCACGTCATACACTACGCGGTTCACCCCGTCCACCTCGTTGGCGATCCGGTTGGCGGCCCGCGCGAGCACCTCGGGCGGAAACGCGTACCAGTCGGCGGTCATCCCGTCGCGGCTGGTGACCGCCCGGAGCGCCACGACCTGGTCGTAGGTGCGCCCGTCGCCCTGCACGCCCACCGAGCGGATCGGCAGCAGCACGGCGAACGCCTGCCAGATCTCGTCGTACAGCCCGGCGGCGCGGATCTCCTCGACGTAGATGTGGTCCGCGCGGCGCAGCACCTGAAGGCTGGCGGCGGTCACCTCGCCCAGGATCCGGATGGCGAGCCCCGGCCCCGGGAAGGGGTGCCGGCCGACGATCTCCTCCGGCAGTCCCAGCTCGCGGCCCACCTGCCGCACCTCGTCCTTGAACAGCTCACGCAGGGGCTCCAGCAGCTTGAACGGGAGCCGCTCCGGCAGGCCGCCCACGTTGTGGTGGGTCTTGATCGTGACCGACGGACCGCCGCGGGGCGACACCGACTCGATCACGTCGGGGTAGAGCGTCCCCTGCACCAGGAATCCGACGTCCGGCCCCACCCGCTTCGCCTCGCGCTCGAACACCTCGATGAACGTGTGGCCGATCCGCCGTCGCTTCTCCTCCGGGTCGGTCACGCCATCGAGCCGCTCGAGAAACACATCGGCGGCGTCCACCACGCGGAGGTCGATCCCGAGGTGGCGGCGGAAGGTGGTCTCGACCTGGTCCCGCTCGTGCAGGCGCAGCAGGCCGTGGTCCACGAAGATGCAGGTGAGCCGGTCGCCGATGGCGCGGTGGACCAGCACCGCGGCGACCGACGAGTCCACCCCGCCGGAGAGGCCGCAGATCACGCGCTGCCCGGGCGGCACGAGCGAGCGGATCCGCTCGACTTCCTCCTCGATGAAGTGCCCCGGCGTCCAGTCGGGGGTGCAGCCGCAGATGCCGAAGAGGAAGTTGTCGATGATCTCGCGGCCGCGCGGCGTGTGCGCCACTTCCGGATGGAACTGCACCGCGTAGAGCGGGCGGGTCTCGTGCTCGATCGCCGCGATGGGGGCGTTGGGACTCGACGCGGTCACGTGAAACCCGGGCGGCGGCGCCTCCACGTGGTCGCCGTGGCTCATCCACACCGGAGTTTCCTCCCCCACGCCGAATCCCTCGAACAGCCGCCCGCCCTCGATCGTGACCGTCGCGCGGCCGTACTCCCGGCGCTCGGCCGGCACCACGCGGCCGCCCGTGAGGTGCGCCATGAGCTGCATGCCGTAGCAGAGACCCAGGACCGGCGTGCCCCCCTCCAGGAGCGCCGGATCGGCGGTCGGCACGTCGTCGCCGTACACCGAGGCGGGCCCGCCGGAGAGGATGATTCCCTTGGGGCCCCACCGGCGGATCCACTCCACGCTCCGGGTGGGAGGGTGGATCTCGCAGTAGACGTGCGCCTCGCGGACCCGCCGTGCGATGAGCTGCGTGAACTGGGAGCCGAAGTCGATGATCAAGATCCGGTCGTGCCGTGTGGTCACGCTGCCTCTGGTCCGGGGGTGTCGGGGGTCATGCGCTCGTGGCGCAGCAGGTCATCGATGGTCTCGCGGGGGCGGGAGACCCACCAGCCGCCGCCGTCGACGATGACCTCGGGCGGGCGGGGCCGCCCGTTGTAGGTGGAGGCCATCACGAAGCTGTAGGCCCCGGCGCCGAGGAGCGCCACGCGCTCGCCCGGCTCGATCCGCGGCTGGAGCCGGTCGAGGGCCAGGAAATCGCCCGTCTCGCAGACCGGCCCGACCACGTCCACCCGCTCCGGGGGGCGTCCCCCGGCCTCGAGCTCGACGATCTCGTGATACGCCTGATAGAGGCTGGGACGGATCAGGTCGTTCATGCCCGTGTCGAGCACCACGAAATCCTTCCCGCCCGAGTGCTTCCGGTAGAGCGCGCGGCCGAGCAGCACGCCCGCCGGTCCCGCGAGATACCGTCCCGGCTCGAGCACGACCGTCATGCCGCTGGTCCGGAGCCGCGGCAGCAGGGCCGCGGCGTACCGCGCCGGCTCGAGCACGGGCTCGCCCTCGTACCGGATCCCGAGCCCGCCGCCCAGGTCGAGGGTCGCGAGCGCCCGGGCGCCGAGGGCGCGGATCTCGTCCGCGAGCGCAAGCAGCCGCTCGAGTCCCTGGGCGAAGGGCGCCGGATCGCGGAGCTGGCTCCCCAGGTGCATCGCGAGCGCGGTGAGCTCGAGGCGCGGGTGCCCGAGCACGAGCCGCGCGGCCGCCGGCGCCTGATCGGCCGGGATGCCGAACTTGAGACCGCTGCGCCCGGTGGCGATGTAGGGGTGGGTGTCGGCCGTGACGTCCGGATTGACCCGGAGCCCGACCGCCACGGCGCGGCCTTCCTCGTCCGCCACGGCGGCGAGCGCATCGATCTCCGAAGCGGACTCGACGTTCACCTGGCCGACGCCCGCCCGCACCGCCGCGCGCAGCTCGTCGGGCCGCTTCCCCACCCCGCTGAACACGATCCGGTCGGGCGCAAAGCCCGCGGCCAGGGCGCGCGCCAGCTCTCCCGCGGACACGAGGTCCGCGCCGGCGCCCAGCTCGCGCAGCGCCCGGAGAACCGCGAGGTTGCCGTTGGCCTTCACCGCGAAGCAGATCCGGTGCGGCACCGGGGCCATCGCGCCGGCCAGGGCGCGGTAGCGCTCGCGGATCACGGGGAGCGCGTAGACGTAGGCGGGCGTCCCGACCGCCTCCGCGATCTCGGTGAGGCGCACCCCGTCCATGAGCAACGACGGGCCCACGCGTGTGAGCCCGGCATCGGCGAGCAGCGCCTCGACCCGTCCCTCCGCGCTCAGTACGCCTTGGCCCACACCGCCTCCGCCACGCTCGGCCGGTCGCACCACATGCACCGGGCGGGCGCTTCGGGCGAGCGGAACTCCTCGTCCGGCAGCACCCGGATGGTGGCCTTGGTCTGGTCCTTGATCTCCGCCTCGCACGCCGGGCTCCCGCAGAATCCGCCGTACGCGAACCCGCCCGTGCCCTCCATGAACTCGAGGAACTGCGCCTTGGTCACGTTGCGGATGGTGTGGGCGTCGCGCCGCCGGATCGCGGCCTCGAGCAGGTCGTGCTGCATCCGATCCATCTCGCCGAGCATCCGCGGGCCGAGATCGTTCATCGGCAGCGACTCCTTCTTGCCGCCGGTCCGCCGGGCCAGCGTGACGGTGTGCGCGGCGACGTCACGCGGGCCGATCTCCAACCGCAGCGGCACGCCCCGCGCCTCCCACTCGTAGTACTTGGCGCCGGGCTTCATGCCTTCACGCGCGTCCAGGTGCACCCGCACGCCGGCCGCATGCAGCGCGCGGCGCACCCGCTCGGACGCCTCGAGCACGGCGGCGCGCTCCTCGTCGGTGCGGTAGATCGGGACCACCACGACCTGGTATTGGGCGAGGCGCGGCGGGCAGACCAGCCCGGTGTCGTCGCCGTGGGTCATGATCAACGCGCCCACGAGGCGGGTGGAGACGCCCCACGAGGTGTTCCAGACGAAGTCGACATCGCCGGCGGCGGTCTGGAACGTGACCTCGAACGCCCGGGCGAAGTTCTGCCCGAGGTTGTGGCTGGTGCCGGCCTGCAGGGCGCGGTTGTCCTGCATCAGCGCCTCGCAGCTGTAGGTGCGGAGCGCGCCCGCGAAGCGCTCGCTCTCGGTCTTGCGGCCGGTGACCACCGGCATGGCCATCCAGCCTTCCATGAAGGTGCGGTAGACCTTGAGCATGCGGAGCGCCTCCTCCTCCGCCTCGTCCTCCGTTGCGTGCGCCGTGTGGCCCTCCTGCCAGAGGAACTCCGTCGTCCGGAGAAAGAGCCGGGTGCGCATCTCCCACCGGACGACGTTGGCCCACTGGTTGATGAGCAGCGGCAGGTCGCGGTAGCTCTGGATCCACTTGGCGTACATCGCGTAGATGATCGTCTCGGAGGTGGGGCGCACGACCAGCGGCTCCTCCAGCTCCTTGCCGCCGCCGTGGGTCACCACCGCCGTCTCCGGGGCGAACCCCTCCACGTGCTCCGCCTCCCGCGAGAGAAAGCTCTGCGGGATGAAGAGGGGGAAGTACGCGTTCTGGTGCCCGGTCGCCTTGAACATGTCGTCCAGCGCCCGCTGCATCTGCTCCCAGATGGCGTACCCATTGGGCCGGATCACCATGCAGCCGCGCACCGGGCTGTAGTCCGCCAGCTCGGCGCGCATGATCACCTCGTTGTACCACGCGCTGAAGTCCACCGCGCGCGGCGTCAGCGCCTTGTTCTCAGCCATCGACCGGAAATGGGTGGAAAGACGGGCCCGAGGCCCGGGCGTCACGCCGCACGCGCGCTCCGGGTCAGCTGGATCACGATCTCGCCGCGGGCGACGGGACGCTGCGTTTTCGCGCCGAGGTCCTTGAGCTGCACCTCGCCGCGGGCGCGGTCGTCCGGGCCGATGACCACGGCGACCTTGGCGGCCCGCGCGTCGGCCAGCCTGAGCTGGCGGGCGATCGGCTGCCCGCCCAGCGCGTACTCGACCGAGAGACCGGCGTCGCGCAGCTCGTGCGCCAACGCGAGCGCATCGGGCACGTCGCCCTCGGTGACCGCCGCGACGAACACCTCGATGCCCGCCGCGCCCGCGGGGGCGAGGCCCTTCTCGCGCAGGAGCTCCCCGAGCACCACGTCGCCCATCCCGAAGCCGAGGGCGGGCAGGTCCACGCCGCCGAGGGCGCCGAGCAGGTGGTCGTAGCGGCCGCCCCCGCAGATCGCGCGAAGGGTGCGGCCCGCATCGAACAGCTCGAACACGGTCCCGGTGTAGTACGCGAGTCCTCGCACCACCGCGAGGTCCACGTCCACGAACCCGGCCAGGCCCATCGCCTCGAGCGCCGCGAGCACGCGCCGCAGCGGCTCGAGCGCGCCCGGGTCGGCCCCGGCGCGGCCAAACGCCCGCGTGACGGCGTCGAGGCCCTTGAGGCTCGCCACCTCGAGCGTCATTTCCACCGCCGCCGGGCCGAGCCCCGCCGCCACGAGCTGCGCCCGCACCTCGTCGCGCGGAGTGCGCTCCAGCCGGTCCACCGCCTGGAACGCCTCGCCCAGGCGCTCGTCCGGCACCCCCGCCGCCGCGAGCAGCGCTCGGAGCACCCGCCGGTCGGAGAGCCGGAGTCGCACCTCTGCCGGCCCGAACCCGAACGCGCGCATCACGTCGATCGCGAGCGCCACGACCTCGGCGTCGGCCAACGGGCCCGGCTCGCCGATCAGATCGCAGTTGAGCTGGAAGTGCTCCCGCAGCCGTCCCCGCTGCTGCCGCTCGTAGCGGAAGAGCTGCGGGATCGAGAACCAGCGGATCGGCTTCTTGAGCCCGTTGGCCCGCGCCGAGACCATCCGCGCGAGCGTCGGCGTCATCTCGGGGCGGAGCGCGACGCGGCGGCCGCCCTTGTCCTCGAAGTTGTAGAGCTGGCCCACGATCTCCGGGCCGCTCTTCGCGGTGTAGAGCTCCAGCGGCTCGAGCGGCGGGCCGTCGTACTCCTCGAAGCCGTAGCGCGCGGCCACGCTGCGCCACGTCCGGAAAATGTGCGCCCTGAGCGCGAGATCGTCGGGGTAGAAATCGCGAAAGCCCGGCAGGGCTTGGGGTTTCATGGCGCGGATAATAGCGGCATCCGGCGGACCTGAGAAGTGAGCGCGCCGCCTCAGAGAAGCGCGATGCCGAGCGCCGACATCACATCGCCCACGGTGTGGAACGAGCCCGTCACGAGCACCGTGCCGGCGCCGTGCTGCGCCGCGGCGATCGCCTCCGCGAAGTCGGGCACCAGGCTCCATGCGGCGCGCGCCGGCGGACGGGCTGGATCCCGCAGCCACGCGCGGAGCCACTCGACGTCCCAGCCGCGGCTCGCCGCCGTGGGCGCGCGCGTCAACACCCCCCGGTCGATCACCCGGTCCAACTGCACCAGCATCTCGGGCCAATCCTTGTCGCCCAGGATCGAGACGAGGGCGGTGATCGGCCGCGGCACGTCGAGCTCGCCCAACGCGGCCACCAGCGCGCGGATGCCGTCCGGGTTGTGCGCCACGTCGAAGAGGAAGCGTCCACGCCGGTCGAGTCGGCCCGGGATGTGGGCGGTCGCGAACCCGGCGGCGACCGCCGCGGCGGTGGGCCGGTACGGCGGCGGAAGCGCCATCAGGACCGCGTGCGCCACGCCGGCGTTCCGCAGCTGGTGGCGCCCGCGCAGCGCGAGCGGACCGCTCCACTCGTAGTCGGCCGGCACGACGCGCACGTCGGCGCGGGCCTTGGCCTCCTTCCGGCGCACGGCGCACGCCGCCTCGCGCCGCATGAGCTCCACGATGGCGGGGCGGGTCTCGCCGACCACGAACGGCGCGCCCGGCTTGGCGATGGCCGCCTTCTCGCAGGCGATCAGCTCGAGCGTGTCGCCCAGATACTTCATGTGGTCCAGCTCGACCTTCGTCACCGCGCTCACGAGCGGCCGCACCACGTTGGTGCTGTCGAGCCGCCCGCCCATCCCGACCTCCACCACGGCGATCTCCGCCCCGCGGGCCGCGAAGTCGGCGAACGCGATCGCGGTGGTGGCCTCGAAGAACGTCGCCGCCCGCTTCCGGATCAGCGGCTCGAGCCGCGCGGTCCACATCGCCACGGCGGACTCGGCGATCGGCTCCCCGTCCACCCGGATGCGCTCCCGGTACGAGACCAGGTGCGGCGACGTGTAGAGCCCCACGCGCCACCCCGCCGCACGAAGCGCCGCCGCGATCAGGGTGCACACGCTCCCCTTGCCGTTGGTGCCGCCCACGTGCACCACCGGCATCACCTCGTGCGGGTCGCCCAGCGACGCCAGGAGCGCGCGCGTCGTGGCCAGCCCGAACTTGATGGTCGTGGTGCGGGGGAAGAGAAACTCGAGCGCGTCCGTGTAGCCGAGCGTCGTCATGCGCGTCCAGAGAGGTGCCGGGACCGGGCGCCCGGACCGCCGAGAGCACGACGCCCCACCCGGCGTCCGCGCGAGTGGGGCGTTGGAGCGACCCGAGCCTGCGGAGCCTACGCGACGTCCTCCACCGGCGGGCGCTGCCCCTGCATGTGCCGGAGAAGTCGGGCCGTGGTCTCCCGAAGCGAGCCGCGCGGGACCACGTCGTCGATCTGGCCATGCTCCAGGAGGAACTCCGCGGTCTGGAAGCCGTCCGGGAGCTCCTGGCCGATGGTCTGCTTGATGACGCGCTGCCCCGCGAACCCGATCACCGCGCCGGGCTCCGCCAGGATGGCGTCGCCCTGCATCGCGAAGGAGGCGGACACGCCGCCGGTGGTCGGATCGGTGAGGATCGAGATGTAGGGAATGCCGGCCCGGGAGAGCTGCGCCAGCGCGGCCGAGGTCTTGGCCATCTGCATGAGGGAGAGCACGCCCTCCTGCATGCGGGCGCCGCCGGACGTACAGACGATGACGAGAGGGATCTTCTTCTCGAGGGAGCGGCGGGCGAGCCGGGCGATCTTCTCGCCGACCACCGAGCCCATGGAGCCGCCCATGAACCCGAAATTCATCACGCCAAGGTTGATCGGCATGCCCTCGAGCTTGGCGGTGCCCGCGTACATCGCGTCGGAATTACCGGCCTTCTTGCGGGCGGCGGTCAATCGGTCCGGGTAGTGCTCGAAGCCGAGCGGATCGGCCGACCGCAGATTGGCGTAGAGCTCCCGCCAGGTGCCCGGGTCGGTCAGCAGCTCGACGTACTCCTCCGCGCTGAACCGACGGTGCCGGCCGCACTCGGGACAGACGTTGAGCGCCTTCTCGAACTTCTCGCGGATATCGACGTGGCCGCAAGCATCGCACTTCTCCCAGGCATCCGCCGGAATCTCGAGGCGCATGCGTTGGGAGGTACGCGGCTTCCGCTCCTTCTTGAACCATGCCATCACGGCCATAGCGGTGACTGGGGTCTGGGGTTCGCGGGGCCACCGGATC
>DASSOD010000159.1:0-27132 GCA_035700905.1 Gemmatimonadales bacterium
CTACTTCGGCCTGGCCGACTACGTGTTCCCGCTCCGGCACGTTCGCTCCTGGCTCTGGGTGCCGCTGCCCGGGATCGGAGCCCAATACCCCGAGGCGCGCCAGCGCGGGATCTCCAATCAGGACGTGACGGGACCGCTCAACGTGCGGATGCGTGTAGCCCTGGAGAGCGCGATGCGGGAGGCGCGTCCGCTGGTGTGGGCCAGCGGCCACGACCACAACCTGCAGGTCATCCGGGGGGCAAGCGCGCGGCACCTGCTGGTGAGCGGCGCCGGTATCGCGGGGCATGAATCGCGGGCGGTGCGGATCGGCGGCAGCCGGTTCGCGCGGGCGGCGCCGGGGTTCATGCGGCTGGACGTGCTGCGCGACGGGCGGGTGCAGCTGGCCGTGGTGGTGGTGGACCGGGGCGGGGGGTCGAGCGAGGCTTTCTCGATGTGGCTGGACTGAGGGGGAGACGGAGATGCGGAGACTGCTGATCGCGCTCGCCGGCGCCGGATGGACGCCGGCCCCTGCGCTCCTCGCGCAGGCGCCGCCCGATTCGGCCGGCGGTGCGGCGCTCTCGCCCCGCCCCGGGGACACGGTCACGGTCGTCGCCGGTGCCCGTTACCGGGCGAGCGGGCTGCACCGCTTCTTCTTCGGCGACCACTACCGCGCACTCTGGGCCACGCCGATCGCGGTTCCGGTGCTCGACCTCCGGACCTACGCCGGTGGTCTCCAGCCGGTCCGGCGCGGCGGGGGCAAGCAGACCAAGTCGCTCCGCCTGGTCTCCTCCCATGGGCGCAAGTTCGCGTTCCGCTCGCTCGACAAGGACCCGTCGCCGCTCCTGCCGCCGGAGCTTCGGGCGACGCTGGTGGACCGGATCCTCCGCGACCAGATCAGCGCCGCGCACCCGCTGGGCGCCGTGGTCGTGCCGCCCCTGCTCGACGCCGTAGGCGTGGTGCACGCGGCGCCGCAGCTCTTCGTGCTGCCCGACGACCCCGCCCTCGGGGAGTTCCGCGCGGAGTTCAGCGGGATGTTGGGCCTGCTGGAGGAGCGGCCCTCCGAAGCGGACGACGACAGTCCGGGCTTCGCGGGCGCGCGCAAGACGGCGGACACCGACGAGTTGCTCGAGCGCCTCGACCGTGACTCGCGAGAGCAGGTGGACGCGCGCGCGTTCCTCGCGGCGCGCCTGATGGACCTCTTCCTGGGCGACTGGGACCGCCACGCCGATCAGTGGAAGTGGATCAAGCTGGAAGACGAGAAGCGCGCCCCATGGCTCCCGGTGCCCTACGACCGGGACCAGGCGTTGGTCCGATTCGACGGGCTCCTGCTCGCGCTGGCGCGGCAGAGCTACCCCCAGCTCGTCAATTTCGGCGGCGACTACCCGCGCATGCTGGGGCTCACCTGGAACGGGCGCGACCTCGACCGCCGCCTGCTCACCGGCCTCGAGTGGACGGCGTGGGACTCGGTGGCCCAGGCGCTCCAGGCGCGGCTCACCGACGCGGTGATCGACACCGCCGTCGGGCGGCTGCCGGTCGAGTACCAGGCGGTGGACGGCGCACGGCTCGCCCGTTCGCTCCGCCTCCGGCGGGATCATCTCGGCGACGCCGCGCTCCGGTTCTACCGGCTCCTCGCGGGCGCCGTAAACGTGACCGCGAGCAACGATCCCGAGGTGGCCGTGGCCGAGCGGGAGCCGGGCGGGACCCTCGAGCTCGCGGTGAGCCGCCGCCGGAACGACGGGACCGTTGCGGCGCCCTTCTATCGCCGGCGTTTTGCCGCGAGCGAGACCAAGGAGGTGCGGCTCTTCCTGCGCGGGGGCGGCGACAGCGTGGCGGTGAAGGGAAGCGGCGGCGGCCCCTTGCTCCGCGTGATTGCCCCCGAGGGCACGGCGGTAAGCGGCGGTGGCGCGAGCCGGCTCAAGCTCTACCACGACGCCGATCCCGACCAGCCCGATTCGCTGCCCGGCGCGGAACAGGCGCCGCGGGACTGGGGCAGCCTCTGGCGGGTCAATCCGGTCCTCGCGCACACGCCGGACATCGGCTTCGTGTTCGGCGTGGCGCCGAGCGTCTCGCGCTATGGCTTCCGAAAGCATCCCTACGCCGCGCGATACGAGTTCCGCGCCGCGTACGCAACCTCGGCGGGGGACTTCCGAATCGACTTTCGCGGGGATTGGCGCCGGGAGATGTCGCGCACCCACGTGCTGCTGGACGCGCACTACTCCGGCATCGAGGTGGTCCGCTTCTTCGGCTTCGGGAACGAGACCCTGCGCACCCAGCCCGATGAGTTCTTCAGGGTCCGGCAGGAGCAGTTCGTCGTGGCGCCGTCGCTCGGGTGGTCAGCGGCGGGCCGGCTCCGCATGAGCGCGGGACCGGTGCTGAAGCACGCCACCACGGATCTGGACACGCCCAGCCTGATCTCCCTCACCCGGCCCTACGGTTCCGACGATTTCACCCAGCTCGGCGCGCGGGCCGGGCTGGAGTACGATACACGGGACGTGGCCGCCAATCCGCGCCGCGGGGTGCACTTCGCCGCGGGGGGGAGCGTGTACCCGGGGATCTTCGACGTCACCTCCACCTTCGGCGAAGTGCACGGCGAGGCCGCGACCTTTCTCCACGCGTCCATGCCGCTGGAACCGGTGCTTGCGCTCCGGGCCGGCGCCAAGCGGGTGTGGGGAACGTACCCGTTCCACGAGGCGGCCGCGGTGGGCGGCGCCTCGACGGTGCGCGGCCTCCGGAGCGACCGCTACCTCGGCGACGCGGCGGTGTTCGCCAACGCCGAGCTGCGCCTCCGGCTCACGCGGTTCGACGTCGTGCTGCCCGGCGAGCTGGGGGTGTTCGGGTTGGGCGACGCCGGCCGGGTGTGGCTCGAGGGGGAGTCGTCCGATACGTGGCACACGGGCGTGGGCGGCGGGCTCTGGTTCGCGTTCCTGAGTCGCGCGAGCACGATGACGCTCGCGATCGCGCGGGGCGACGACCGGACCGCGTTCTACCTCCGCGCCGGGTTCGGCTTCTGAACCTGCGCGTCACGCCGGCGTCGGGCGACGCCGACCTGGCCCTGGCGCGCGAGCTGTTCCGGGAATACGCCTCGTCGCTCGGCGTTCGGCTCGATTTCCAGCACTTCGACGCCGAGGTCGAGGGGCTGCCGGGCGCCTACGCGCCGCCCGATGGGCGGCTGCTCCTGGCCCGCTCGCACGGCGCCGGCCTCGGCTGTGTGGCGCTGCGGCGGCTCGACCCCGACGCCTGCGAGATGAAGCGACTCTACGTCCGCCCGGCGGCGCGTGGCCGCGGCGCCGGCCGCGCGCTCGCCCAGGCGGTGATCGCGGAAGCCAGGGCCGCCGGATACCGCCGAATGCGACTCGACACCCTTCCGCACATGGCTTCCGCGCAGGCGCTCTACCGTACCCTGGGCTTTCGCGAGATCGGGCCCTACCGATTCAATCCGGTTGCGGGCGCGAGCTTCATGGAGCTGGACCTGCTTCGCTCGCCGTGAGTCAGGCGGGCTCCGACGCCCCGCGCGCGGTCGAGGTCTCCGACTCCTCACCCACGCCGCCGTTCTTGCCGGTGAACCTCTGGAACCCGCCCTCGCGCTGAAACCGGTCCCACTCGTCGCCGGCGCGGCGGCGGGCCCGCTCCGCCACCTCCTGCACTCGAGTCCGCGCGTCCGCGGTTCGCTCGCTCACGAGGAAATAGGTCAGCCCGGCGCCGAGCGCGAACCCGAGCGCACGGCCCCAGCGGGTGCCGCCCCGCTGCTCCTCGATCACCTCCTCGATGGCCTCGGCCGGGTCCTCACCCTCCTCGATGCGCTCCCCGGTTTCCTCCACCTGCTCCTCCAGCGCGCTCACCCGCTCTTCCAGCTCCTCGAGCCACTTCTCACCGCCCTCCCGAATTCGGCGGCGGTGCTGCTCCAGCGCGTCGCCCAGGTCCTCCCACCGCCCCCGCAGCCGCCGGCCCGCCCGCACGCCCACGCTCCCGAGCGCCGCGAGCCGCGCCGCCCGGCCTCCCGCGAGGCCGGCGAGCCGCTTCCGCAGCCGGCGCCGGGTCTTGGAGCCCGACCGCGGCGCGGTCAGCATCCCGGCGGCGACGCCGGCCGCCAGCACGCCGAGGAGCACGCCTGCGCCCGCCCCGACCCGCTGCACCTTCTGCCGCACCCGCCGCTCGCCGGCGCCCGCCATCTGGTCCCGCACGCTCATGTATGCCTCCCGCCGCCCGTCCGGACGGCCCGGTACGCGTTCGACTGCCCCGACCGCGCCAATGCGGCGCGGCCGCGATCCACGTTAATGCCGGACCCGATGAAGGGGGTAGAGAGGATCGGGTGCGGACTAGTAGCGGTAGTGATCCGGCTTGTACGGGCCCTCGACGGGGACCCCGATGTACGCGGCCTGGTCCGGCGTAAGCCCGGTGAGCTTTACGCCGAGCTTGTCGAGGTGCAGCCGGGCCACCTTCTCGTCCAGGATCTTGGGCAGGGTGTACACCTTCCGCTCGTACTTGTCGGCATTCTGGTGCAGCTCGAGCTGCGCCATGACCTGGTTGGTGAAGCTGGCCGACATCACGAAGCTCGGATGCCCTGTGGCGCAGCCGAGGTTGAGCAGCCGGCCCTCCGCGAGGATGAGCACGGAGTGGCCGTCGGGGAAGACGAACTCGTCGAACTGCGGCTTGATGTTCACCCGCGTCACGCCTGCCTTCTTGAGCCCGGCCATGTCGATCTCGTTGTCGAAGTGGCCGATGTTGCCCACGATCGCCTTGTCCTTCATCCGGCGCATGTGGTCCACCGTGATGATGCTCTTGTTGCCGGTGGCCGTGATGAAGATGTCGGCCGTGGCGACCACGTCGTCCAGCGTGGTGACCTGGTAGCCCTCGAGCGCGGCCTGCAGCGCGCAGATCGGATCGATCTCCGTGATGATGACGCGGGCGCCCTGGCCCCGGAGCGCCTGGGCGCACCCCTTGCCCACGTCGCCGTAGCCGCACACCACCGCCGCCTTTCCGGCGAGCATCACGTCGGTCGCGCGGTTCAGGCCGTCGATGATCGAGTGCCGGCAGCCGTACAGGTTGTCGAACTTCGACTTGGTGACCGAGTCGTTCACGTTGATCGCGGGGAAGCGGAGCGTTCCCGCCTCCATCATCTGGTACAGCCGGTGCACGCCTGTCGTGGTCTCCTCGGAGACTCCGCGGATCCCGGCCGCGACGGCGGTCCAGCGCCGGGGGTTGATCCGCTGCTGCTCCCGGAGGAGCTCGAGCACCACACCCCACTCCTCGGGATCGTTCTCCGGGTCGAAGGGGGGCACGCCGCCCGCGGCCTCGAACTCGGCGCCCTTGTGCACCAGCAGCGTGGCGTCGCCGCCGTCGTCGAGCAGCAGATTGGGGCCGCCGCCATCGGGCCACATCAGCGCCTGCTCGGTGCACCACCAGTACTCGGCCAGCGTCTCGCCCTTCCAGGCGAACACCGGGACGCCCTTGGGATCCTCGGGCGTGCCCGTACGGCCGACCACCGCGGCCGCGGCCGCCTGGTCCTGGGTCGAGAAGATGTTGCACGAGACCCAGCGCACGTCCGCACCGAGATCCGTGAGCGTCTCGATCAGCACCGCCGTCTGCACCGTCATGTGCAGCGAGCCCATGATCCGGGCGCCCGCCAGCGGCTTCCGGCCGGCGTACTCGGCGCGGATCGCCATGAGACCGGGCATCTCCTGCTCCGCCAGCCGAATCTCGTGCCGGCCCAGCGGCGCCAGCCCGAGGTCCTTCACCTTGAACGGCGGCCGGCCCGAGGGGGCGCGCTGCTCCGTCTTCACTGCGGTTGCCATGCCTGCTCCTTGCTCGATTGGGTGTCGCGGCCTCGGCGGCCGCGTCGTCAGCCGTCCAGGTCGAGACCGAGCGCGTAGCGCCCGCTGAACCGGAGCTGCGCCTTCTCCTGCAGCGGATGGTACCGCGCCGCCTGCACGTCGCGGAACATCCGCTCCAACCCGGCCGCACGATAGAAGCCCGCGCCGCCGGCCACCTCCATCGCCTTCTCCACCGTGCGCGCGGCGCTCCGGCCCGCGAGCGTGCGGCCGATGAGCGCTTCGTTGGTCGTGGCAGGCCCTGGGGGACGGTCCGCCGCGAGGTCCATGAGATGCTCGAGCGCCAGCCGCGCGGTCGCGAGCTCGTTATCCATCTCGCCGACGAGAAGCGCGACCGCCTCGTCCTCCCGACGCCGCGCGGCGAGCGCCAGCGCGGTCGCCCGCGCCGCCTCCGCGAGCCCCACGTACACCGCGTAGATGAGCGGCACGGCGAGCTGCGCGGTGAGGTGGAACAGCGGGTGCCAAACCCCGGGCTTCCGCCGGCCGGCGACCGCGCTCTCGGGCACGAACACCGATTCCAGCGCGACGTCGTTCGAGCCGGTACCCCGCATGCCGAGCGTGCGCCAGGTGTCGAGCACTCGGACGCAGGCGTCACTCAACGCCACCGGGAAGTGCAGCACGGTCCGCTCGCCGTTCTCGTCCAGGATGGCGCTCGTGAGCAGCAGCGATCCGGCGGGGCTCCCGCTCGCGAACACCTTCCGCGCGGTCACCCGATAGCCGCCCTCCACCCGCTCGGCGCGGCCCGAGCTGGGCAGCCAATCGGAGCCGCCGCTCGTGACCAGCACCAGCTGCTCGCCGGCAATGCGCCGGAGCAGGCCATCCACCGGCGCGCGCTCCTGTCGCCAACGCCAGGCAGCCACCGCCACCTGGTGGGTGTGCATCGACAGCGCCAGCGCGGTTGAGGGGCAGAACCCGCCCAGTGTGCGGAGCATCCGGCAGAGCTCGCGGTGGGTGGCGTCGCCGCCGCCGAGCTCGCCCGGCACGCCGGCAGAGAAGACGCGGTGCTCCCGGAGCTCGCGATAGTTCTCCGCGACGAAGGCATCCTGCTCGTCGTGTCGGGCGGCGCGCTCGGCGAAGCGCGGCCCGAGCCGCGCCGCCAGCTCCGCCCATTGCGTTCCCGCAGCCTGCGTAGCCGTCGTCATGGCGCCTCCACTTTGCGCCGGCCGCCGTTCCGTGCCGCCCCGGGTCGGCGGGCCGTAGCGGCGAAGAGCGCGGGACCCTTGGCGCGCGCATCGGCCGGCAGGATCCGATGGCGAACGTGCTCGAACCCGGCCTGGGCGAGCCACTGGGTCATCTGGTCGGCCGAAAAGCCCTGCCAGAGGTGACCCATCGTCTGCCGGTATTCATCGCGCGCGTGCGGCGTCATGTCCACCACCAGCACCCTGCCGCCGGGACGGAGGGTGCGGAACGCCTCGGCCAGCACCCGCCGGGGCTCCACCACATAGGGCAGGACCAGCGAGAGCAGGGCAACGTCCAGCTCGCCGGCTTCCACCGGCAGATCCTCCAGCTCGCCCACCCGGGTCTCGGCGTTGGGCCAGTCGCGGAGCCGGGCGCGGGCGGCGGCGAGCATCGCCCGCGACTGGTCCACCGCGATCACCCGGCGCACGAAGGGCGCGAACGCCAGCGCGAGCTGCCCGGTGCCGCAGCCCAAGTCGCCCACGGCCCAGTCCTCGTCCAGCAGCCCGGGCAGCGCGGCGAGCTCGGCCCGCGCACCGAAGAGCTCGGCCCGAAGCGCATCCCACTGGCCCGCGGAGGAGGAGAAGAACTCCTGCGACCGCGAGCGCCGCTCCGCCAACACGCTGCGGAGCCGCTCCGCGTCCTGCTCCGCGGTGAGGTCGCCCGCCAGCCGGGCGCGCACCAACTGCCAGAGCCGCCGGGCGGCCGGGTCGAGCGACGGTGCCAGCGTGTAATGCCGGGCCGTGCCCTCCGCGCGCGCGACCACCCATCCCGCGTCGCTCAGCACCTTGAGGTGCCGGCTCACGGTGGACTGGGGCAGCTGCAGCACGGCGCAGAGCTCCGAGACGGAGAGCTCGTGCCGGTCGAGCAGCAGCAGCAACCGGCCGCGGGTCTCGTCGGCCAGGACGCCCAGGTCCTCCAGCACGCTCACCGCCATGGTCGCTCCATCCGCATATCCGGATTCAAAGATAAAGCCGGCGGCTTCCGGCGCAAGCCCGCGGGCGCTCCGGTCCGGCGCGGTGGCGGGGCCGGGTCGCCACCCTAGGAGCCGCCGCGCTGACTGTCAATGGAGCCCGCGGCTATGATCCACCGCCATGGACAACGTCTGCCACACACTCGCCGGCGCGGCGCTGGCCGAAGCCGGGCTCCGCCGGCGTGCGCCGCTCGCGGTGCCGGCGCTCCTCATCGGGGCGAATCTTCCCGACCTGGACGCTTTCGCGTATCTGCGGGACCCGCTCTTCGCGCTCACGTTCCGGCGGGGGTGGACGCATGGGGTGCTGGCGCTCGCGCTCTGGCCGCTGGTGCTCGCGGCGGCGCTCATCGGATCGGCTCGCCTGGCGCGGCGGCGCGGCGGGCGGACCGCCGAGCCGGCGGAATGGCGGGCGCTGCTGCTGGTGGCCGGGGCGGCCGTGCTGTCCCACCCGTTGCTCGACCTGCTCAACAGCTACGGCGTCCGGCTGCTGATGCCGTTCTCGAGCCGGTGGTTCTACGCCGACACGCTCTTCATCGTGGACCCGTGGCTCTGGCTGACGCTGGGCGCGGGCGTGTTCGCGTCGGCGCGTCGGCGGAAGGCCGGCGCGCCCAACCCGGAGCGCCCGGCCCGACTGGCGCTCGGTGTGGCGGGCGGGTACGTCGCGGCCATGCTCGTGGCGGGTCTGGTCGCGCGGGGGATCGTCCGGCGCGAGGCGGAGGCGGCCGGAATCCGCATCGCGCGCGAGATGGTCGCGCCGGCCCCGGTGACCCCGTTCCGCCGCGAGGTGCTGCTGGACCTGGGCGGCACGTACCGGAGGGGCGAGTTCGAGTGGATCGCCGCGCCGCACCTCAGGCTGGGGGCTCCGCTGCCGCAGGGATTCGAGACGCCGGGCGCCAGGGAGGCGCTCTCGTCGGCGCCGGCGCGCGCCTTTCTCGGGTGGTCACGCTTTCCGGCGGCGCAGTTGGATCCCCGCGGCCGAGTCGTCCGGCTCTACGATCTTCGGTATGCGGATGCCGGCGGGCCGTCGTGGGCGGCGGTGGAGATCGCCGGGGAGGAACGCCCGCAGGGTGCTCGAGGTGCGCCGCAGGAATAGGCGGATCAGGCTGCGGACGATACTGCGGCTGGCCCGGCCGAGTGAAGCCGGGCATCTTCCCGCCTCACCACCCGCGGAGCCATTGTGCTCACTCGGCGATCCGTCGCGCTCATAGGCCTCGGCAACGTCGGCCGGAGCCTGCTGCAGGTGCTCCGCTCACAGGCGCCGCTGGTTCGCGAGCGCTACGGATGCGAGTTCCGCATCGTCGGCGCGGGCGACTCGGGCGGTGCTGCCGTCTCCCAGGCCGGGCTCGATCCGGCGGTGGCGCTCGCCGCGAAAGCACGTGGAGCGAGCGTGGCAAGCATCGCTGCGGGCGCGTTCCCCGGCATGAGCGCCGTCGAGCTGGTTCGGCGCTTGCCGGCGCGCACCATCGTCCTCGAGTCCACGCCGGTCGACCTGCGCACCGGTCAGCCGGGGCTCGACGTGTGCCGCGAGGCGCTCGGGCGCGAGCTCGACGTGGTGCTCGCCAACAAGGGGCCGCTCGCCCTGGCCTACGCCGAGCTCGCCGCGCTGTCGGACCTGGGCCGCGCGGGCGCGCCGGCGCTCCGCTTCAGCGCCTGCGTCGGTGGCGCGCTCCCCACGATCAATCTCGGCGTGAGAGATCTGGCCGGCAGCCGCATCCTCCGCGCGGAGGCGGTGCTCAACGGCACCACGCAGTTCATCCTGCGCGCCATGGAGGGGGGTGCGGCGTTTGACGCCGCGCTGGCGGACGCGCGGGCGCGCGGGCTTACCGAGACCGACGCTGCACTGGACGTCGACGGCTGGGACGCGGCCGCCAAGCTGGTGATTCTCTCCAACGCGGTCCTGCGCCGCCCCGCGAGGCTCGCCGACGTTGATGTCGAGGGAATCGCTGGAGTGACGCCCGAGCGGCTCCGCGCCGCCGCGGCTCGGGGCGAGCGGATCGTGCTGCTCGGCGTCGCCGAGGCGGAGGAGAGCGGAAACTGGAAGCTCAGCGTGAGGCCCACGGCGCTGCCGCTGGCGCACCCGCTCGCGCGCATGGAGGGCGACGAGATGGGCGTGGTGTACCACACCGACATCTCGGGTCGGGCGAGCGCCACCAGCCTGGAACGCGATCCGGTGCCGACCGCCGCCGCGATGCTGCGGGACCTGATCGAGATCGCGGGCCGCCGTCCCATCCCCTGACCGCAACCTCGATCAGGCCACGGCCGCCGGGGCCTCCTCTTTCGGGACCGCCACCCGTTCCGGCTTCCGCCGGCGGAAGCGCTGCTGCAGGTGATCGAAGTAGGTGTAGATCACCGGCGTGATGTACAGCGTCACGAACTGGGAGAACGCGAGCCCGCCGACGACGGCCACGCCCAGCGGCCGGCGCGACTCGGCGCCGGCTCCGGCGCCGAGCGCGATCGGCAGCGTGCCGAGGAGCGCGGCCATGGTGGTCATCATGATGGGCCGGACCCGCACCGCGCAGGCCTCGAGGATCGCCTGCTCGGCGGTGCGGCCGCCGGTCCGCTCCGCCTCGATGGCGAAGTCGATCATCATGATCGCGTTCTTCTTCACCAAGCCTACCAGCAGGATGATCCCGACGAACGCATACACGCTGAGGTCGTATCCGAAGATCATCAGGGTGAGAAGCGCGCCGAATCCGGCGGAGGGAAGCCCCGAGAGGATCGTGAGCGGGTGGATGAAGCTCTCGTACAGGATGCCGAGCACGAGATAGATGACGATGATGGCGACGGCGAGGAGCAGCAGCAGCCCCTGCTGCGCGTCCTGGAACGCCTGCGCGGTGCCGGCGAACGACGTGGTGATGGATGCGGGCAGCGTCTCGCGCGCGGCCTGCTGCACCCGGGCCACCGCCTCGCCGAGGGAGACGCCCGGCGCCAGGTTGAACGAGAGCGTGACCGACGGCAGCTGCCCCGAGTGGTTGATGGTGAGCGCGCCCACGCCCTGGGTGAAGCGGGCCACGCTCGCGAGCGGCACCAGCTCGCCGGTGGTCGAGCGGATGTAGAGCTGGCTCATCGCGCTCAGGTCGCGCTGGAACTGCGGCAGCAGCTCCATGATCACCCAGTACTGGTTCGTGGGCGTGTAGATCGTGGAGACCTGGCGCGACCCGTAGGCGTCGTACAGCGCGCTCTCGATCTGCTGTGCGGTGACGCCGAGCGCGGAGGCGCGGTCGCGGTCGATCTCGACCTGCACCTGCGGGCTCTTGATCTGGAGATCGCTCGTGACGTCGGCGAGGCCGGGGATGCCCCGCATGACGCGCTCCATCGTGTCGGCGTACTGGTACAGCGCGTCGAGGTCGGAGCCCTGGAGCGAGAACTGGTAGAGGCTCTTGCTCAAGCGGCCGCCGATGTTGATGACCGGCAGGTTCTGGAGGTACACCCGCATGCCGGGCACCTGGTTCAGCTTGGGTCCGAGCTCGCGGGCGACTTCGTCGGCGCTCAGCCGCCGCTCGTCCATCGGCTTGAGGCGGATGAAGAGCCGCCCCTGGCTCACGGTGGCGTTGGGGCCGCGGGCGCCGACCGACGACATGAATCCCGCGATATTCGGGTCCTGCTGCACGATGGCCGCGACCCTGGCCTGCAGCTGGACCATCGCGTCGAAGCTCGTGCCCTCGGCCGCCTCGGTGGTGCCGACGAGCTGGCCCTGGTCCTCGTTGGGCAGGAAGCCCTTGGGCGCCGCGGCGGCGAGCCATAGCGTGGCGCCGAGCAGCACGAAGAACGCGGCGAGCATCGCGCGGCGGTGCAGCATCACCCAATCGAGCGAGCGGCGGTACGCGTGCACGGCCCGCTCGTAGAAGCGCTCGGTGGCCAGGTAGAGCCGGCCGTGGCGCGGCTCCTCCCGCTTGAGGTAGCGGCTGCAGAGCATCGGGGTGAGCGTGAGCGAGACGAACCCCGAGACCAGGATCGCGACGCCGATCGTCACGGCGAACTCGCGGAACAGGCGCCCGATGAGGCCGCCCAGGAACATCACCGGGATGAACACCGCCACGAGCGACAGCGTCATCGAGAGGATGGTGAAGCTGATCTCGCGGGAGCCGTCGAGCGCCGCGCGCCACGGCTTCTTCCCCATCTCGAGGTGCCGGACGATGTTCTCCAGCATCACGATGGCGTCGTCCACCACGAAGCCCACCGCGAGGGTGAGCGCCATCAGCGAGAGGTTGTCGAGGCTGAAGCCGAGCAGGTACATGACGGCGAAGGTCCCCACGAGCGACATGGGCAGCGCGAGGCTCGGGATCACCGTCGCCGGCAGGTTCCGCAGGAACAGAAAGATGACCATCACCACCAGGGTGACGGTGAGCATCAGCGTGAACTTCACGTCGGCCACCGATTCGCGGACGAAGGTGGACCGGTCGAACAGCAGGTCCACCTTCACCGACGGCGGGAGCTGCGACTCCAGCTGGGAGACCAGCCCCCGCACGGCGTCGGCCACGGCCACGGTGTTGGTTCCCGGCTGCCGCTGCACCGCCAGCACCACGCCCCGGATGTTGTTGAACCAGGCGGCGACCCGGCTGTCCTGCACCCCGTCCACCACGTTGCCGAGGTCCTCGAGGCGCACCGGCGCGCCGTTCCGGTAGGCCACGACCAGCGGCCGGAACGCGGCGGCGTCCTCGAGCTGCCCGTTCGCCTCGACGGTGTACGCCTTCTGGCTGCCCCAGAGCACCCCGGTGGGCAGGTTGACGTTCCCGCCGGCGACGGCGTCGGCGACTTCGTTGATCCCGATGCGCCGGGACGCGAGGGCGCGGGGGTCGAGCTGAATCCGGACCGCGTACTTCTGCGCGCCGTAGACCTGCACCTGCGCCACGCCGTCCACCGTCGAGATCCGCTGGGCGAGATTGGTCTCGGCGTACTCGTCCACCTGCGAGAGCGGCAGCGTGGTGGACGTGAGGGCGAAGTAGAGGATCGGGCTGTCCGCCGGGTTCACCTTGCGGTAGGAGGGCGGCAGCATGCCCTGCGGCAGATCGCGCTGCGTCTGCGCGATGGCGGCCTGCACGTCCTGGGCGGCCGCGTCCACGTTGCGGTTCAGGTCGAACTGCAGCGTGATCTGGCTGGACCCCTGCGCGCTCACCGACGTCATCTGGTCGATGCCGGCGATGGTGGTGAACTGCTTCTCCAGCGGCGTGGCCACGGCGGACGCCATGGTCTCGGGGCTCGCGCCCGGCAGGTTGGCGCTCACCGTGATCGTGGGGTAGTCCACGTTGGGCAGGTCGCTCACGGGGAGCTTCCGGTAGCCCAGGACGCCGAAGATCAGGATCCCCGCCATGACCAGCGTGGTCATGACGGGCCGCCGAATGAAGAGCTCGGCGATGTTCATGTGCCCCTCGCCGCCGCCGGCGTTGCCCCCGCCGACGACTTGATCTGTACCTTGGCGCCCGCGGTGAGCCGAAGCTGGCCCTCGGTCACGACCTGCTCGCCGGGCCGAAGGCCCTCCGCGACGACCGTAACCTCCCCCGCGGTCCGCGCCACCTTCACGTCGCGCGGCTCGGTGGTCCGATCCGCACGCACCACGAAAACATAAGGCCCCTGCTGCCCGGGGATGACCGCGGCCGACGGAACCACCACCGCCGCCGAGTCCACGTAAAGCTCGAGCGAGGCGGTCACGAACTCGCCGGGCCAGAGGGCCGCGTCGGCGTTGGGGAACTCGCCCTTGAGCAGAATGGTGCCCGTGGCCGTGTCCACCGCGTTGTCCACGAAGGTGAGCCGCCCCACGCTGGTCGGGCCCGGGCCGCTGGGCGCGGCCCGCACCGTGAGCGGGTGGTCCTGGTGCTCCCGGATGCTGCCCAGCCGCGACGCCGGGACGGCAAAGCGGACCAGGATCGGCCGGATCTGGTTGATCACCACCAGCGGGGTTCCGCTGTTGGCCCGCACCAGGTTGCCCTGGCGCACCAGCAGGCTCCCCGCCCTGCCGTCGATGGGGGCGCGGATGGTGGCGTAGTCCAGGTTGAGCCGGGCGGTCTCCACCGCGGCGCGATCGGCCGCGACGGTCGCCTCGAGCGCGGCGGCGTTGGCGCGGGCCTGCTCGCTCTGCTGCGCCGTCACGTACTCCTTCTCGGCCAGCGCCGCGAGCCGCTCCGCGTCCGCCCTGGCGCTCGAGAGCTGCGCCTCGTCCCTCGCCAGCACCGCCCGCGCCTGCGCCAGCGCGGCCTGGTACGGGCGCGAGTCGATGCGGAAGAGCACCTGGCCGGCGCGCACCTCGTCACCCTCGCGGAAGTTGACCTGCTCGAGCACGCCGCCCACCTGCGCCTGGACGGCGACGGTCTTGAGCGGCTCGACCGTGCCGGGCGCCTCGAGCGTGAAGGGTACCGGGCGCTGCTCCACCGTCGCGGCCGTGATCGGCACGGGAGGCGGCTCGCGGGGCGGGGCCTTCCGGCACGCGGCGGAGAGGAGCGCGCAGACGGCGGCGAGGACCGGGATCGAGCGAAGTCTCATCGGGGCGGTGTGGGGGCGAGAGAATCGGTGGTGAGCCGCAGGCTGGTCCCGCCGCGCTCATCGAGCGCGCCCGCGTCGTGCGCCAGTTGCGCCAGCGAGGTCTGCCACGCGAGCCGCGCCTGCACCTGCTGAGCGCGGGCGTCGGCGAGCGCGCTTTGCGCGGCGAGCAAGTCGAGCACGGTGCCGACGCCCGCCTTGTAGCGCGCGGAGGCAACTTCCAGCGACTGTTGGGCGCTGGCCATGAGGTCCGCCGCGCTTCGGACCCGCCGATTGGCGGTCTGCAGCGCATAATAGGCGGTGAACACCTGATAGGTGACCTGCTGCTCGAGCGAGCGGGCCCGCGCCGCGGCGGCGTCAGCCAGCTCCTCCGCCTGCCGCTGCTGAAACTCCCGGGCGAATCCGTTGAAGAGCGGAAGCTGCAGCCCCACGCCGACGTTGTAGTTCGAGCCTCCGCCCGAGCGGCCCGCGAGATAGGTGAACCCGCCCGTCCCGGTCACGGCGAGCGACGGGAGGCGCGCGCCCCGCGCCTGGCGGACCCGCGCGGCGGCCTCGGCGGCGCTGGCGCGGGCGGCGATCAGGTCCGGGCGGCCCGCCACGGCACGCCCGATGATCGCCTCCACGCTGTCGCTCACAACGCCGATGGGCTCCGGGGTGGAGAGGCTGTCGATGTCGTAAGGCACGTTGGCCGGCAGCCCCAGCGCCACGGCGAGCGCCCCCCGCGCCGTCTGGCGCTGGCCCTCGGTAGTCTCGAACGCGAGGCGGGCCTGCGAGAGCGCCGTCTGCGCCTGGAGCACATCCGCGATGGTGGCGACGCCCACCTCCCGACGCGCCTGGGCGGCGGCGAGGTTGGCCTCGGCATCCTGGATGGTCGCCCGCTGGGCGGCGACCAGAGCCTGCGTCGCCAGGTAGTTGTAGAACGCCACCTGCGCGCCCAGCACCACATCGGAAATCGTCGCGTTGTGGGTCCAGTCGGCGGCGAGAAGCGCCTGCCGCGCCGCTTCCACCGCGCCGCCGCGGCCGCCCAGGTCGAACAGCAGCCAGGTGAGCGTGGCGGCGGGCCCGTACACCGTCTGCTGCACCGCGACGCGCCCGCCGGTGGGCGCGGTCTTGACCCGATTCACCGTCATCTCGGCGTCGAGCTGCGGGTAGTAGGCGCCACGCTCCACGCCGTACGCGGCCGACGCGGCCCGCGCGTTGGCCCACGCCTCCCGCGTCGCGGGGTTGTTCCGGAGGGCGAGATCTACGACGTCCCCGATCGTGAGCTGCCGGAGCCGCTGCGCGAGGTCCGCCGGAAGCTCGGCCCCCGGCGGCGCGCCGGGTTGCCCCGGACGCTCGGCCGCCGGTGGCGAGGGCGGAGGGGGCGTCCATGGCGTGCCGGGCCGCGGCGAGACGGCGGGCGCGCGGCCGGGGCCGGGGAGGGACGGCGTGCACGCACCCACGAGCAAGCCGGCCAGCGCCCAGCACGCGAGCGCGAGAGGTGCGCCGACCGCGGGCGCGAGCGGGGAGCCGGCCCGGGGCCGGGGCAGCGGCGATCGATGCATCTCGGGGTGCGTCCTCCTGGACCGCACCCGGAGCGCCTCGCCCTGCGGCGCCGCTCCGGGCCGGATTGCGTCGTCTGAACATACCGCCGGCAGGCGATGTCGAGCGCGCCGGGCGGGCCGCCCTTGCCCCTACGCTGCGGGTGCGCCGCGCGTTGCTCCACGCCGGCCCGGGACGGTCGCGTGCGGCGGCGTGCGGCGATCGCGCACCCCGGCGCCGGCGCGCCGGTCGCTGTCGGCGCCGCGCAACAGAGCCCGTCCCGGGGCTCCCGCACCGCACCTGCGACAGGCTGCACCCGAGCCCCCATGGCCTTGAAGCTTCACGGCTTCGCGCCGCTGTCCACCCCCTCGGAGGCTGGCGTACCTCTTGCCCATTGGCTCCGCACTTCCTGCTATCGATTCGCCGTTCGTGGCGGCCGCGAGGTGACATCCGGCCGGGTGGAGAGCTGCGCGCCCAAACGCGCGAGGAGCGTGCGTGCTGATGGCCGCCGGACATCCCGACGATCCCAGTGGAGCCGGCGCATGATCAGCCTTCCCGCGTCGGAGGAGGCGCGCGCCGCCGCGGCGCACGCGCGCCTGGCGGCGCTCTACCGCTACGCCCGGCGCACGCGATTCTGGCGGCACCGGCTCGCCGACGCGGTCTCGGCCGAAGTTTGGGCGCGAGATCCTTTCGCGGCGCTGCGAGAGGTCGCCCCGGTCTCGAAGCACGAGCTCAGGCTCGCGGGCGCCGCCGCGGTGCTCGACGGCTGGGTGCGGCCCTGGTGGCCCTCCTCCATCGCGTCGGACGCCGAGCCGTTCCGGGTGCACTACGACCTGCGCGCGTGGCGGCTGCTCAGGTACGAGGCCAAGCTCCGCGCCCGGGCGGCGTGCGGGATCACGCCCGAGGACCGGATCGCGGTCATCGACGCGATCCCGCCGGCCCGCGAGGGGCGCTCGCTGCCGGAGGTGGTGCGACCGTTTCAGCGGATCAGCACCCGACAGCCCGCCGCGGCCGTCGCCGAGAAACTGGTGCTGCACCACCCGTCGGCCGTGTACGGCCGGGCGTCGGCGCTGCTCGAGGCGGCGTGCGCGCTCGACGCCGCCGGCCGGCGCCTGCCGCTCCGCGCCGTGTTCACCTGCGGCGAGCCGCTCGACTCTGCCACGCGCGCGGCACTGGCCCACGCGTTCGGAGCGCCGGTGCTCGACGTCTACGCGAGCTCGGCGACGAAGGAGATCGCCTGGGAATGCCGCGCCGGGGGGCGCCACATCAACGCAGACCTGCTGCACGTCGAGATCCTGGGCGCGGGCGGCGCGGCCCTCCCGCCCGGAGAGGAGGGCGAGATCGTGGTGACGGTGCTGGTCAATCGCGCGATGCCGCTGCTTCGCTACCGCACCGGTGATCGCGGCCATCTCGTCGCCGTCCCGTGCTCGTGCGGGACGCCACTACCCCTCCTCGCCATCGCGAGCGGCGCCGAGCCGTCCGCGGAGGGCGAGGCGGGCCGGCGGAGCGCCGGCGGGGCGCTCACGCTGGCCATGGAGCCGCTCGATCCGGCCTTCCGCGTGGGCAAGCGCGAGCGGCGTGGATTCCGCTCGCGCGGGATGCCGTGGTCCGGGGCCGAGCGCCGCCGGACGGATCACGGGATCCGCGCCGCGCTGCGATTCGACGCCGAGCATTCGATCGACCCCGACCGCGATCCCCATGGCCGCTGAGCCGGCGGCGGGTCGAGTCGCGACGCCGCCGGTGCGGCGCGGCCTCGTGCCCCGGTGGACGGTGCGCGCGCTCGCCGGCGTGCATAGCGTACCACGGGCCGCGTGGGACGCGCTCGCGCGGCGCGGGTTTCACCGGTACCGCTGGTTCGAGGCCGCGGAAGCGTGCGGCTGGCGCGCGCGGCACGTGGCGATTCTCGATCGCGGCGAGCTCCGGGCGGTGATTCCCGCCTATCTCCATGGCGACCAGGCGCACGCTGACCCGCACCGCCGCGCGCTCGATCCGCTGACTCGGGCCGCGCGCCGCGCGGGCGTGGACCTCCGGCCGGCGCTCGTGGTCGGCCCACCCCTGGCCGGGGTGTCCGACCCCGTGGGTGAGATGCGCGCGGTTCCTCCCGATGCGCTCGAGGCCGCGCTCGGGCTGCTCGAGCTCCTCGCGGCCGCCGACGGCGCACGCGCGGTCGTGTGGCCGGCGCTCGGCGCCGAGGCCGCGGCGATCGTCACGGCGGCGCGGCGGCGGGGCTACACGGCCGCGGCGTCCGGCTCGACGGCACGCCTCGAGGTCGGCTGGCGGGACCTCGACGCCTACGTCGCGAGCCAGGGCGAGCGGGCGGGCCGCGCCATCCGCGCGGACCTCGCCGCCCTGAACGCGGCGGGGATCCGCACGGAAGCGGCGCACGATTGGCGGCACGCGGCCGACGCGGCCGCGCAGGTCTGCCGCGAGAGTTGCCGCCGAGGCGGCGGCCGCGAACCGCGACTCCTGCCCGATCTCTTCGCCGAGCTCGCCGCGCTTCCGACGCCCGGCGTCTGGGCCCAGCTCACCTGGCGCGGCGCGCGGCTGGTCGGGTTCACCCTGAATCTCGAGGCCGACGGCGTGGTGGACGCGGCGTTCGCGGCGGCGGCCGACGTTCCGGAGCGCGCGGCGATCTCCGCGCAGCAGCTGGTGTACCACCAGATTGCGGCCGGCGTGGCGGCGGGATATCGGCGGCTCGAGCTGGGCCCGAGGTCGCTTTCGTGGAAGCGACTGCGCGGCGGGTCGCTCCATCCACGCGTCACGCTGATTCGCGGCGCCACCCGGCCGCTCCGCGCCGTGCTCCATGCGCTCTCGCTCGGCGTGAACTGGCGCTCGGCGTGGATCGAGCGACGGCTCGGGTGAGGCCTGCGCCTCGCGCGGGGGGCGAGCGCGCCGGGCAGGCGCGCGCCGGGATCAGATCTTGAGGATGATCCTGCGCCGGTAAAGCGCCGCGAGCGGGACGTACCAGACCGCGGTGAACGCGATGGCGAACGCGAGCGACGCGGCCCGGGGTGGAAGCCAGGACGCGAACCCCGCCCGGTAGACGGCCGTCTGCAGCGCGACGGTGTCGCCGGCGTAGGGCACCTCGATGACCGAGTAGATGAGCCGCGCCACCATCTCCGATCCGACGAACGCCACGATCGGGTTCACGCCGAAGGCGACGAAGGGCCCCGTCCACCACGTGATCCGCCGCTCGTCCACGAGCCAGATGCAGGCGGCCAGGCCGGCGCACGCCGTCCCCGCAGTGAAGACCACGTAGGAGCTGGTCCACAGGTTTTTGTTGATCGGAAACATCCGGTCCCACGCCAGCCCGAGCAGGATCCCGAGCGCAGCCCACCCGACGAGCCGATTGAGCCGCCCCGGGAGCGGCTCGGCGCGGGTGAGCGTGCGCCCCACGGCCACGCCGAGGAGCGCGGTCGCGATCGCGGGAAGGGTGGAGAGCGGGCCCTCCGGGTCCCACGTCTGGGTCTCGCGCCACAGATGCGCGCCGAGCAGCTTTCGATCCAGCCAGGCCGCCAGGGTGGCGTCGGGCGGCGCGAGCGCGGGGGCGCCGACGCCCGGCACGGGCACGAGCGCGAGCAGCAGCCAGTATCCCGCCAGCACGACCGTGGTCGCGATCCACTGCGCGCGGGGCGGAGCGCGGAGCACGAAGAGCCCGGTGCAGAGGTAGACCACGCCGATCCGCTGCAGCACGCCCGGAATGCGGAGCTGCGCGATGCGCTCCAGCGGCACGAAGGGAAACGCCGACAGCAGCAGCCCGAGCAGGACGATGACAGCCCCGCGCCGCAGCACCTGGCGCGCGAGCGCGCGCTCGTCGTCGCCGCGCTTGCGCCGCGCACTGAGCGAGAGGTGCGTGGTGATGCCGACGATGAACAGGAACCAGGGAAAGATGAGGTCGGTCGGCGTCCAGCCATGCCAGGCCGCGTGCCGGAGCGGGGGATAGATGGCGCTCCAGCTTCCGGGGTCGTTCACGAGGAGCATCCCCGCGACGGTGACCCCGCGGAAGACGTCCAGCGAGAGCAGGCGGCCGCTAGCGGGCGGCGGCGCGGCCGTCGGTGGCGTAGCGCTCACGTTCCCGGTCCAGGCGGTTCAGCAGGCGCTCGAGCGCGTCGCCCACGACCTGCACGCGGGGCAGCTTGAGCGGGTCGAAGGCGGGATCGCGGGGGCTCCTGGCGGCCGGTCCCGCGACTTCCAGGATCGCGTCGAACCGGTAGTGCACGGCGCGCCCGCTCCGCGGGTCGCGCCAACTGCCCTCGCGCGCCAGCGCGCGGTTCCGCGGCCAGATGCCGAGGGGCAGCGCGAAGGTGCGGACCCGGTAGCCGGGCACCGCCGAGTCGATCGCCATGAGCCCGCGCGCGATCTGCTCCTGCACCCCGGCATCGGAGAGGGTCGCGAGGTTTGCGTGCCAGAGCGTATGACCGCACAGCTCGAAGCCCTGCTCCACCAGGAACCGAAGCTTGGGGAAGCGCCACTCGGTCTTCTGCCCGTCGATGCCGCGGTCGCCGAAGAACGCGTGGCCGGCGCTCGCGCCGGGCAGGAGGCAGAAGGTGGCGCGCGGGCGCCAGTCGGGGTGCGCCTCGGCGAAGGCCAGCCAGATTCCGACCGCGCTCGCCGGATCGGGCACGAGCCGGCCGTTTTGCTCGACGTAGCGGAACTGCCCGGGCGACGCATCGTCGAACGTGACGACCACCGGCCGGTGCCCGGGCGCCAGGTCAATGTCGCCGTCCACCAGTTGGGCCACGGTGACCGGCCGGTAGCCGCGGTCATAGAGAAGCTGCAGGTCGCGCCGGAATCGGTCCCGCGAGCGGCCCCACCGGCTGTCCCGGTCGCCGATCAGGTGGTACTCGAGAATGGGGATCCGGTCAGCCTGGGACACGGCCGCCGCCGCCGCGGGGGCGGGGGCGGTCCGCTGCGCGTGGCCGTCGGTCGGGGCGAGCGCGGCGAGCAGCGTGGAGGCGGCGCACAGCAGCCCGCGGCTAGAGCGCGCGGGCGTCGCGTGAGTCACGTGGAGGATGTCGGGTTCGGGATGCCGGGAAGTCTAGAAGGCGGGACCGGCGCCGGGTAGGCCCGCGACGCTATGGCGCCGGCGCCACGCGGCTGTCGAGCAGGTCGCGCACCCGGCGCGCCAGCTCGTCCGGGGTGAACGGCTTCTGGATGAACGGGGCGGCGGGGTCCAGCAGCCCGCGCGCGACCACGTCGTGATCGGCGTAGCCCGACATGTAGAGCACCGCGAGCTCCGGGTGCTGCGCGGCGAGCCACCGGCCCAGCTCGTTGCCGTTCAGTTCGGGCATGACCAGGTCCGTCACCACCGCGTCCACCCGGGTCTCCGGCTGCGCCAGCACCTCCTGCGCGTCCCGCCCGTCCTCCGCCTCGAACACGACGTAGCCGTGCTCCTGTAGCGCGCGGGCGGTCATCCGCCGGACCAGCCCCTCGTCCTCCACCACCAGCACGGCCTCACGCCCGCGTGCGCGGGCCGGGCCGTCCCGGGGCTGCGGCGGCACGGGCTCGGCGCCGGCGGTGACGGGGAACTGGACGGTCACCGTGGTCCCCCGACCCGGCGTGCTGTCGAGCCAGACGTACCCGGCGCTCTGCTTCACGATCCCGTATACCGTGGAAAGCCCGAGGCCGGTCCCTCGGCCGACCGGCTTGGTGGTGAAGAAGGGCTCGAACGCCCGGCGCCGGACCTCCTCCGACATGCCCTCGCCGTCATCGGCCACGGAGAGCTGGGCGTATCGGCCGGGCCGCACCACCACGCCGCGATCCACCGCCGCATCCGCGGCGAGCGTCACCTCGGCGGTGGAGATCCGGAGCACGCCCCCCGGACGCATCGCGTCGCGCGCGTTCAGGGCGAGGTTCACCAGCACCTGCTCGATCTGCCCGCGGTCCACCAGAACGGTGCCGGTCTCCGCCGCGCGTACCTCGAGCTGCTTGTCGGCGCCGAGGAGCCGCGCAAGCAGGCTGCGGAGATCCTGCACCACGAGATTGAGGTCGAGCACCTCCGGCTGCATCAATTGGCGGCGGCTGAACGCGAGCAGTTGGCGGGTGACGCCGGCCGCCCGGTTGGCGGCGCGCACCATCTCGTTCACGTCGGAGGTCGCCGGGTGGTCGAGCCCCAGGCGGTTCAGCACGAACTCGCCGAAGCCGATCACCGCGGCCATCATGTTGTTCACCTCGTGCGCCACGCCGCCCGCGAGCTGTCCGACCGCCTCCAGCTTCTGCGCCTGGCGTAGCTGGTCCTCGGCCCGGCGCTGTGCGGTCGCGTCGATCACGAAGCAGACCCATTCCAGCGGCTCGCGCGAGACCACCGTCGCCCCCAGCAGCACGGGCACGCGGGTGCCGTCCCGCCGGGCGTACTCCTTGGCGAACGGCCGGCAGGTACCGGTGCGGAGCAGCTCCTCCAGCGCCTGCTGGTCCCGCGCCGCGTACTCCGGCGGCGTGAGCGAGCGCCATCGGATCGCACCGGCATGCAGCTCGTCGCGGGTGTAGCCGATGATCTCCAGAAAGGCGTCGTTGGCGTCGATGACCGTCTCGGGATCGCAGGCCAGAATCCCGATGACGTTCGAGGTCGCGAGCCCGCGGAAGCGGGCTTCGCTGTCCTCCAGCGCCTTCCGCAGGACCTCGCGTTCCTCCTCCGCCTGCCGCCGCTCGGTGACGTCCACCGCGGCGCAGGTGACGCCGACGACGGCGCCGGTGAGATCACGAAGCGGCTCGACGGTGAGATCGTACGTCCGGAGCACGCCGTGCAGGTGCAGCGGCAGCTCGTGGCGCTCGCCCACCCCGGTCGCGAGCACCCGCCGCTTGAGCGCCTCGGCGAGCGCGGCATCCTCCGGCCGCTCGTAAATGTCGGCGTCGCGCCGGCCGATCACGTCCTCCACCCGCAGGCCCTGGGGCGGGTTGTGCATCCAGGTGTAACGGAGCTCGCGGTCCTGGTTGGAGACCGTGACGGGCGAGCTCTTGAGCGTGGTGCGGAAGCGGTCCTCGCTCTCCCGGAGCGCTTCCTCGACCCGCCGGGCGTCCTCGATGTCGGTGGACGTGCCGAGCCACCGGATCACCCGCCCGTCGGGGCCGCGGAGCGGCGCGCTCCGCGCCTGGAACCACCGATAGGTGCCGTCCGCCGCCCGCAGGCGATAGGCGACGTCGTAGCGCGCGCGCTCCTCGATGGCCGCGGTCCAGGCGGCGAAGGTGTTCGCGCGGTCGTCGGGGTGAACGGCCTCGAGCCATCCGGTGCCGTGGTGCCGCTCCTCATCAACGCCGGTGTACTCCACCCAGCGCCGGCTCAGGTAGTCGCAGTAGCCGTCGGGACGGGCGGCCCAGACCAGTTGAGGGAGCGCTTCGGCGAGCTCGCGGTAGCGGGCGAGATCGACGTCGAGCCCCGGGTCGGCGGGGGCCTGCTGGGAGAGGCGCATCACGTCGTTCCGGAATCAGGCATGCGCGGCGCGGATGCAGGCCGGCGCGGCCACGCGCCAGGGAGCGCCGCTCGTTCTTCGAAGAGGGCCGATGCCAAGCCACCGCCGATGCTGCGGGATGCCGCAAAGTAGGACGGGTACGCGGGGCGAGGCAACGCCGGTGACGGGCTCAGAGCATGAGCAGCCCCGCGCGCACCCCGGCGGCCACCGCCTCGGCACGGGTGGAAACGCCCAGCTTCGCGAAGAGGCCCGCCATGTGCGTCTTCACGGTGTGCTCCGAGATCGCGAGCTGCTCCGCGATGGCTCTGTTGCCGAGGCCGGCGCCCACGAGCTGCAGCACGGCCAACTCGCGCGGCGAGAGCGAGGGCGCGGCGCCGCGCCCGCCAGGCGCCGCGCGCACCAGCCCGCGGGCGGCGGGCACGGCGAGCCCAGGGGGAAGTACCACCAGCCCCGCGGCCGCCGCCTCCACCGCCGCAACGATCCCCGCGGCCGCTGCGCCCCGTTCGAGCACGCCGCGCGCGCCGAGTCGGAGCGCGCGCGGCGCCCACCCGTCGAGCGGCGCGGGACCGAGCACCACCACCGCGGGCGCGCGCGCCGCCGCATCGGGCGGGAGCACGACGGGGAGCGGCGGCTCCTCCCCGCGCTCGAGCGCCACCACGACTACATCGGGCTCGAGCTCCGCGATGCTCCCGGCCAGCGAGCCCCGCGCGCCCGCACCGACTACGCTAAAGGCCCCGCTCCGCGCCAGCATCGCCTGGAGCCCGGCGCGCGCGGCCGGAGCGCGCGCGACCACCAGCACCCGCTTCACGCCGCGCGCGGTCTGCCGTTCGAGGGCGGCCTCAGCCGCACGTCCACCGACCACCGCCGGCCACCGCGTACCACGAGGAGCTGCAGCAGGTCGCCGGCATCGGCGTCGGCGAGCAGGGCGCCGAGGCTCCCGCGGCGATCGAACGGGACGGCGCCGGCGCCGAGCAGCACGTCGCCGGGTGCGAGTCCGGCGCGCGCGGCCGCGCCGCCCGGCTCCACCTCCAGGACCAGGTACCCGATGGCGCCGCCTGCGCCGAGCCCGAGGGGCCGCAGCGCCACCCCGAGCGTACCAGGGGCGCGATCGTCGGCGAGGAATCGGCGGACGGCCCCGCTCGGCACCGCGTAGGCGAGTCCGCCGGCCACCATCGTGTTGAGCCCGACGACGCGTCCCGCCGCATCCGCGAGCGGCCCGCCCGAGTTACCGGGCGCGAGCCGGATGTCGGCGCGCACCCAGCGGGGACGACGGCCGCCGAGGCCCTCGACTGGGGCGGTGGGCGCGGAGTGCACGATGCCCAGGGCGACGGCGCCCGGCACCCCGGAGGGGCTGCCGACCGCCATCACGAGGTCACCCGGCCGGAGCCTCGTCTCGTCGCCGATCTCGGCCTTCGGGAGCGGCGGCGCGGCGATGGAAAGCGCGGCGAGATCGCGCCGCGGGTCGCGGCGCACGACACGCGCGGCGAGCGCGCGCCCATCTTCGAGGCGGACGTGCGCAGCCGGCCCCCGTGCCACATGTGCGTTGGTCACGACGGTCTGCGGGTCCCAGAGCACGCCGGCGCCGGCCGACGCGTCGCCCTCGCTTACCTGCACGGTCACCCGCCGGAGCGCCTGCGCCGTGCGGGCCAGCTCCTGCTCGAGCGACATGTCAGCGCCTCCGGGTGCGCGGCCGTTCGCCGACGGTGATGGTGACCGTCGCCGGCCGGCCCGCGCGCAGCACGCGGAGCTCGAGCGGGCGACGTACACGTTCCGGGCCCAGCGCGGCGAGCACGTCCGCGGGGTCGCCAACCGGGGTCCCGTCGAGGCCCACGATGATGTCGCCCAGGAGCACGCCGGCGCGGTCGGCGGGGCCGCCGGGCTCGACGTTGACCACCACGAGCCCGATTTCGGGCCCGAGCTCGAGCGAGCCCCGGAGCGCCTCGGGCAGGCGCACCGGCTGGGACGCAAGGCCGAGATAGCCGCGCGCCATGCCCCCGCCACTCAGCAACTGGTCGGCGACGCGATCCACCGTCGCCGCGGGAATCGCGATGGCGGTGGCCCGCGCGAGGCCCGAGGTGGTGACGCCGAGGAGCCGCCCGCCCGCCTCGACCAGGGCGCCTCCCGAGAATCCGTCGTAGATGCCGACGTCGAGCCGGACGAAGCGGTCGATCCGTCCGCCGTGCCAGGTGCGCCATTCGCCCCCCACCGCGCTCACGACGCCGAGGCTCGCGGTGACGCTCTCACCCGGCCGGCCGACGGCGAGCACCAGGTGGCCCACGCGAAGCGAGGCGGGATCCCCGCGCTCGGCGGGGGGCAGCGCGCCGGAGGGAGCGTCCACGCGAAGCAGCGCGAGGTCGGTGCTCTCGTCCCGGCCCGCGAGGGTCGCGGCGATCGTGGCGCCGCCGGCGAGCGTGACGGAGATGTCCTCCTCCCGGGCGATGGTGTGACTCGCGGCGACGATCGCGCCGGGGCGCCAGCAGACGCCGCTCGAAGGAATGCGGCGGCGCGCGTGGATGGCGACGACCGAGCGGCCGGCATACTCGACAGCGGCGGCGAGATCGTCCGAGAGTGCGGTCAGAATGCCGGCGGGACCGGCAGCGGCGGGGCTCATGCGTCCTCCTGGAGACACGGCGCGGGCGGTGCGCCCACGATCACGCTCCTAGGATGGAACCGGGGCGGGTTCCGCGGGATCGGCCGGATGGGGGTGGGGCGGGGGCGGACCGGCGGCGTCAGGGCGTTAGATTGCGGGCTGTCGAGGGGGCGAGGCTTGGTTTGGAGATGGCGACGAGCGTTGAGGTGATGCGCCGGGGGTGGACGGCGCGGGCGGCGGTGCTGGTCGGGCGGGCGCTCAGACTGCGCTGCCCCAACTGCGGCAGCGGCCCGGTCGTCTCGGGGTGGTTCCGCATGCGGGCGCGCTGTCCCGGCTGCGGGATGCGCCTCGAGCGCCGCGAGCAGGGCTACGTCGTCGGCGCCTACATGTTCAACATCATGGCGGCCGAGCTCGTCTTCGCCGCCATCTTTCTCGCCATCGCGTGGAGGACGTGGCCCACGCCGCCGTGGAGCGCGCTCCAGTACGGCGGCGGGGCGTTCATGGTGCTGGCGCCGGTCGCCTGCTATCCATTCTCGAAGACGGTGTTCCTCGCCTTCGATCTCTGCTCCCGGCCCCCCGGCCCCGACGACTTCGAGAGGCCGACGGCGGCCAGGTAAGCCGGATCAGTTCACCCGCACTGCCTCGACCGCGATCGTGATCTCGACGTCGTTCCCGATGGCCGGCACCCCGCCGACGACCTCGTTCCAGGTGATCCCGAAGTCCCGTCGATCCACCGTCGTCGTCGCCTCGAACGCGATGCGCTCGCGACCGTCCCGGTCGGTCATGACGCCGCCGTAGCGCCCCCGAAGCACCACCGGCCGGGATGCGCCCTTCATGGTCAATATTCCGCCGAGCTCCAGGGTGCTGTCGCTCGCGGTGATGCCGGTGCTCTGGAAGGTGATCTGGGGGAACCTCTCGACGTCGAAGAAATGATCCGACCGGAGGTCGGCGTCGCGATAGCGATTGCCGGTATTCAGGCTGGCGGACTGCACCGTCACCTTCACGGCGCCGCCGCTCCAGTCGTGCCCTTGGGTGACGAGCAGGGCGTACCAGTTGGTGAACGTCCCCCGCACCCGGCCGACCAGATGCCGCACGTGGAAGTCCACCTGCGAGTGAACCGGGTCCACGACCCACCGGGTGCCGGTCTCGAGCCGGCTGCCGGCCGATTGCGCGACCCGCTGGGCC
>DASSOD010000160.1:0-3469 GCA_035700905.1 Gemmatimonadales bacterium
GGCGCGGGCGGCGGCGGCGAGCCGGGCGGGGGCGGCGGACCCGGTGGGGGCGGCTCCGGCCCGAACTCGAGAGCCAGATCACCCGGCGCCGCCGGAGTGTACTCGAAGTCGTAGATCTCCCCGGGGTCGAATACCAGCACCGCCGGCCGGGAGACGCTCTGGGAGGCCGGCAGTGGGTAGCCGTCCTTCGCCACCGCGCGCCACTCGACCGGCGCTTTGCCGGCCGCGAGCGACACCCTGAGCGGCATGTCGCCCGCCAGATTGAAGAGCCGCAACCGATACCGGGTGCCGGCCCTGAGGTGCATCGCGTCGGGTTGGGCTTTGCCGTTCATGATGAACCCCGGGAACGGACCGAAGACCGGGTTCGTCGCGGTGCCGGCCGTTCCGAAGAACAGCACCCTGTCCGTCTCCGGGTCGAAGCGCTGGCCCGGCTCCAGCACGATGATCGGGCCGTACAATCCGCTGCCCATTTGCATCGCTTCGTTGAAGTGCGAGTGGTACATGAACGAGCCCGCGCGCGGCGGCGTCCAGAACACCGTGAGCGAATCGTGCGGCGCGATGGCGGGCAGGATGTTCGCCCCCGAGCCGCTCCAGCCGGGCACGCCATCCGGGTAGCTCTCCAGCTCGATGCCGTGCCAATGCACCGAGGCGTGCTCCTCCGACTGGTTCACGATCGTGACCGCGACCCGCTTGCCGCGCTCCAGCAGGAGCGCCGGGCCGGGCACCGGAAGCGCTCCGGTGTCGGCCGCCTGCGGCCCGCGCTCGAGGAGGTAGGACATCCCGGGCTGCGAGCCGTAGACGTTCGGTCTCTCGCGCTGAACGATCCGGATGGCCCGCGGCGCGCCGGCGGGCTCGACGCTCGGGCCCTTCGGCGCGATGGTGATTCCCGTGACCAGCCCGAACATCTGATGGGGGCGGTCGGAGTGGTGGTGCGCCAGCATCGCGGCGTCCATCGCGCCGTTCTCGGTGTCCAGCGCGACGAGGTGCGACAGGTGGATGGCGTAATGGCAGTGGAAGAGCCAGTTGCCCGGGCGCGCCGCGTACCAGGAGAGCGAGGTGGTCCCGAACGGGGGAACGACCTCCGTCACGGCCATGCGCCGCTGGTCGGGCGTGTAGAGCGAGTCGGTGAGGCCGTCGCCCTTCGACTCCACCCGGAAGTAGAAGCCGTGCAGGTGCATCGGGTGGTCGAGCTCGGTGAAGTTGACCACCCGCCAATGCACCGAGTCGCCCTGCGCGTAGCGCAGCCGCTCGGTGTGGGGCCACGACAGGCCGTTGATGGCCATGGTGCAGCGGCTCAGTCCCGAGGGGCTCTTCGGCTCGATGGCGCACCACCACGAGAGGGCCATGATGCGCTCGTCCGGCCGGCGCCGAGCGGCGGGCGGATCCACGACGATCACGCCGTGGAGCTGGGTGTCCTCGACCAGGCGAAGGCCATTGGGCTCGGCGCCGCGCTTCCCGAGGTAGTAGAACGTGCCCGGCGTCGTCGCCGTGAACTGCACGGAGGCCGTCGCGTTGGCGGGCACCACCACGGAATCGGGCCGGTCCTGCGACCTGCCGAGGCCGTAGACGGTGAGCGGCCGGTCGAGGCTGTTGCGGATCGCCGCGCGGACCCGGGTGCCGAGCGGCACGCGGATGAGCGGCCCCGGGGTGGAGAGCGGCTTTCCGGCTTCGGCGAAGGCCGCTACTTCCAGCGACCGGCCGCTGTCGCCCTCCGGGCGCCAGTCGCCCGTTCGCGCCTCGAGCGCGACGGTGAGGACGCCGTTTCGGAGCATTCCCGCGGGGCGCCGGTTGTCATTCGGAACGATCGTGTTGCCGGCGGGCCGCCCGGCCGGCGCACCCGTAAGCGAGGCGAGGAGCGCACACGCGATCCACTTCATCATGGCTGCCTCCCACAGGGTGGGAGCGGTCGGGGCGTACAATGAGGATGGGTGGTGCAATCTGCGGTCGCGGACCTGGGGGCGCCAGAGCCGGGCCGGCGTGGTGGCCGGGCATCCGATGTGGGGCCGGAGGCGTGGGTCGCGGCCTCCTCGTTGCGGGACCCGCGCGGGGGCTTAGCTTGGGCGTGGTCGGCCAGGCGAAAGGAGCCCACCGTGATCACCACACTCCGCCCCGCGGCGGACGAGTATGCCTCGTCCTTCGCGGGCTACGTCGGGCGCATCGGTGAGAGCGAGGACATCGTCACGATACTCGGCGCGCAGCGCGATCAGCTCCTCGCCCGGCTGCACCGCGTGCCGGAGTCCCGCGGCGACTACCGCTACGCGCCCGGGAAGTGGAGCATCAAGGACGTGGTCGGGCACCTGTCCGACGTCGAGCGGGTCATGGCCTGCCGCGCGCTTCGCATCGGGCGCGGCGATGCGACTCCCTTGCCGAGCTTCGACGACCAGGCGTACGTGGCGGAGGTGCGGTCGGCCGATCGCACGCTGGCCGACATGGCGGAGGAGTGGGGGGACGTGCGGGGGGCGACGCTGTCGCTGTTCCGGTATCTGCCTGCGGCGGCCTGGGCTCGCCGGGGCGTCGCGGGAGGACACACCATCAGCGTGCGCGCTCTCGCCTTTGTGATCGCGGGTCACGTGCGCCACCACCTCGAGGTGCTCGAGGCGCGCTACGGCGTGTAGCTCCGGCAGGATCGGCTTCCCGTGCCTTCCACGATAGACCAGCTCCGCGTCGCCCTCGTCGATCGCTACCGGATCGGCGGCGAGCTGGGTCGGGGCGGGATGGCGGTGGTCTATCTGGCCGACGACCTCAAGCATGGGCGCCAGGTGGCGCTCAAGGTGCTCCGGCCCGAGGTGAGCCCGCTGCTCGGGGCCGACCGCTTCAGCCGCGAGATCCGGGTGGCCGCCGGGCTCAACCACCCCCACATCCTCCCGCTGCACGACTCGGGCGAGGCGGGGGGGCTGCTCTTCTACGTCATGCCCTACGTGCCGGGCGAGTCGCTGCGCCAGCGGCTGCGGCGGGCGGGGCCGCTGCCGGTGGCCGAGGCGCTCCGGATCGCGGGCCAGGTGGCCGCGGCCCTGGCGCACGCCCACGCCCGGGGGCTGGTGCACCGGGACATCAAGCCGGAGAACATCCTGCTGCACGAGGGCGAGGCGATGGTGACCGACTTCGGCATCGCGCTCGCCGTGAGCGGGGCGGGCGGGGCGGGCGGGGCGGAGCGGCTCACCGGGACCGGGCTGGTGGTGGGCACCCCGGAGTACATGAGCCCGGAGCAGGCGGCGGGGGAGCCGGCCCTCGACGGGCGGAGCGACCTCTACAGCCTGGGCTGCGTGCTGTATGAGATGCTCGCCGGGGAGGCGCCCTATGCGGGGGGGAGCGCCCCGGCGGTGCTGGCGCGGCGCTTCACCGAGCCGGCGCCCCGGATCCGGCGGGTGCGCCCGGAGGTGCCGGCCGGGGTGGAGGCGGCGCTGCTGCGGGCGCTGGCCCGCGCGCCGGAGGAGCGCTTCCCCTCCGCCGCCGCCTTCGCCGCGGCGCT
>DASSOD010000161.1:0-6150 GCA_035700905.1 Gemmatimonadales bacterium
GAGTCCGAGGGCTTCTTCCGGGTACACCTTGCCCGGGGCACCGACCGCATCCTCGGGGCGACCCTGGTGGCGGAGCACGCGGGGGAAATGATCGCCGAGGTGAGCCTCGCGATGACGAACCGCGTCGGGCTGGGCGGGATCGGTCGCACGATCCACCCGTACCCCACCCAGGCCGAGGTATTCCGCCGGGCCGCCGACGCGTGGCGGCGGGGGAAGCTCACTTCCGGCGTGCGCAGTCTCCTGACCGCCTACTTCCGCCTCTTCCGCTGACGCAACCTGGCGCCCGCGCCGCCGGCCCACCGAGGCCGGCGTGCGGCGCGAGCTCGGGCCGCTGCACTTGCCGCAGGCCGGTGTGCGCCGGGACACGCCGCGAGCCGCGGCGGCGCTCCTACTATACGGGCTTGGCGGGCGTTTCACTGGGAGGAGCGGATGCGCGGGGACGAAAGGGATTTCGAGCGGCAGCAGCAGGAGCTGAACCCGCACCGGCGGCAGGAGCAGCGCCGGGCCCGGGAGCACACGGTCGCAACGCTGCGCCAGCGCGGCGTCTTGGTGCACGAGCAGGACGCGAGCGACGAGCTGTCCGACCTGCTCGATGCGGTTGACGGCTTCATCGCGGAGGTGGAAGCGCGGGGCGGCGACACGTTCGTGAACACGCCGCAGTCCTCGGATCCCGAGACCCCCGAGTACGTCATCCCGACCCGCGGGCAGCGCGAGTCGGTGCCCGCCTACCGCGCACGGATCGAGGAGGCTACCGAGCGCCTCCGGCGGTCGCATCGCTGAGTGCGGGCTCGGGGCCGCCCACCTCCTCCTCGTCCTCGTCCACGTCGAGGTGGCGGCGATGCACCCAGCCCGCCAGCGTGGCGTAGAGCGTCGGCAGCACCAGGAGCGTGAGTAGGGTGGAGGTGATGAGCCCGCCGATCACGACCGTGGCGAGCGGTCTGGCCACCCCACTCGTGAGGCCGGCTGAGGGGATGACGCTCCGCGCTTCGTGTGGGCGTCGCCGATCGCGGGCGCTCGGCGCGCGGCTGCGCGGGGACCGGTCGCCTCAGTCGTGCTGGAGTCGGCGGCTCTGGCGGTACGGGAAGAAGTCGAAGATCTCGCCTGCGCGGAGCCGGCGCTGTACGCCGGTCCAGAACTCGACCGTCAGCAGGTCGCCGTGGGCCGCCAAAAAGGTCTCGCGCAGCTCCCCCGCGGGCACCAGGAAGGGCGAGAACTCCTCGGGGAAGACGTCGTGCTCGCCGACGTGGAACCAGGGCTCGGCGGAAAACTCGTCCTCGTCGCTCCGGGGCGGGGGAATGCGCCGGAAGTTGGTCTCGGTCAGCAGGCAGAGCTCGTCGTAGTCGTAACAGATCACCCGTCCGTTCCGGGTCACGCCGAAGTTCTTGAGCAGCATGTCGCCGGTGAAGATGTCGGCGCCGGCGAGGTCCTTGATCGCGTTGCCGTAGTCGAGGATGGCCTCGCGCGCCGCCGGCCCGTCGGCGCCGCGGAGGAAGAGGTTGAGCGGCGTGACGCGGCGCTCGGTGTAGCAGTGCCGGAGGAGCACCCGCTCGCCCTCCACCTGCACCGTGCGCCCCGCAACGCGGGTGAGATACTCCAGCAGCTCCGGCGGGAAGCAGCGGCGCCGCAGCTCGAGCTGCTCGAACTCCTGCGCGTCCGCCAGCCGACCCACGCGGTCGTGGCGGAACACGAGGTGGTACTTGTCCATCACCGCCCTGCGGGTGGTGTTCTTGGGCGCGACGAACCGGTCCTTGATGATCTTGAAGACGATGTTGAACGAGGGGAGCGTGAACACGCCCATGACCAGGCCCTCGTCGCCCTCGGCCGGCGCGAAGCGCGCGTCGGGCCGCTCGAGATGGCGCATAAGGCTCCGCCAGAGCACCGACTTCCCGTGCTTGTTGTATCCGATGCCCGTCCAGAGCTCGTCCAGCCGCTTGTTGGGCATGATCGAGGCGAGAAACCGAATGACCGCGCCGGGGTCGGGGGCGTCCACGAAGAAGTAGGACCAACTGAACCCGAAGACGATGCTCGCCTCGTCCTGGGTGAGGAGCGCGGCGTCCACCGCGATGCCGCACTCCCCGTGCACCAGCGCGAGCACCAGCGGCACGACCTCCGGCGCCCCCAGCGCCCGCCCCACCAGATACGCGCCCTTGTTCCGGTAGAACGGCTCGCGCAGCATCTCGATCGCGAGCGGGCCGCCCTCCCAGCCGAGCTCCCGGAGCCGGGCGTCGATGGCGCCGCCGGCGAGGCGGGAATCGCGCACGAGGTCCTCGTACGCCACCCGCCAGCCGCACGCCTCGAGCAGGCTTCGCACCGGGCCCGCGCTCGAGCCCTCGCCGCGGAAGCTGTCGAACACCGGCGGACCGGCGCGCTCGAGCGGGCCGCTCGCGGGAAATCCGAGGAACTCGGTATCCGGATCGGCGCCGACCGTGCCGAGCACGCGGCGGCTGGCGGAGTTGAAGAAGGTCTCGGCGAGCTCCGCGTCGTTGCGGGCCTCGATGAGGCCGGCGAACGCGGAGCGGGCCCGGGTCCAGGTGGGGCGGTCGCGCGCCAGCGGTCCGAGGCGCTGGCGGAGGTCGGCCACCAGCTCGTCGATCCGCTCCTTGTAGAGGGCGAGGCGCTCGGCGGCGTCGGTCTGGGTGCCGCGCCAATCCCGCGCCTCGAACCGCCCGCGGGCGCGGCGCGTGAGCGCGGCGAACTCGTCGGTGTAGGCGACGTACGCGCCCATGACCATCGCGCCCGCGCGCTCCGCGGAGGCGTTGCCGTTCATCGCGCGGCCGCTAAGTTGTGAAGCATGCCTCCGACCTCCGCGCCCGAATACCGCGAGCTCCGCGCCCCCGCCGACGGCGAGCCGATCCGGCTGCGCAACGGCGGGCTCGAGGTGCCGAGCCACCCGATCATCCCCTTCATCGAGGGCGACGGCACCGGGCCCGACATCTGGCGCGCGTCGCAGCTCGTGTTCGACGCGGCCGTCGAGAAGGCGTACGGCGGCGCGCGGCGCATCGTCTGGTTCGAGGTCTTCGCCGGGGAAAAGGCGAAGAACCTGATGAACAGTTGGCTCCCCGACGATACGCTGGCGGCCATCGCGCACCACCTGGTGGCGATCAAGGGTCCCCTCACCACCCCGGTGGGCGGCGGCTTCCGCTCGCTCAACGTGGCGCTCAGGCAAAAGCTCGATCTCTACGCCTGCGTGCGGCCCGTCCGGTATTTCGAGGGCGTGCCCTCGCCTGTCAAGGCGCCGCAGGACGTGAACATGGTGATCTTCCGGGAGAACACGGAGGACATCTACGCCGGGATCGAGTACAAGGCGCGGAGCGATGACGCCCGCAGGCTGATCCGCTTTCTGCAGGAGGAGCTCGGCGCGCAGTCCATCCGCTTCCCCGAGTCGAGCGCGATCGGCATCAAGCCGGTATCCGAGGAAGGAAGCAAGCGGCTGATCCGCTCCGCGATCGACTACGCCCTGGCGCAGGGATGCCCCAGCGTGACGTTGGTCCACAAGGGCAACATCATGAAGTTCACCGAGGGCGCCTTCCGCGACTGGGGCTACCAGGTGGCGCGGGAGGAGTACGGCGCGGCCGAGCTGGACGGCGGCCCCTGGTGCCGCCTGCCGAACGGGGTGGTGATCAAGGACGTCATCGCCGATGCGTTCCTGCAGCAGATCCTCACCCGGCCCAAGGAGTACTCCGTCATCGCCACCTTGAATCTCAACGGCGACTACATCTCGGACGCGCTGGCGGCGCAGGTGGGCGGGATCGGCATCGCTCCCGGCGCCAACATCAATTATCTCACCGGCCACGCCGTGTTCGAGGCCACCCACGGCACCGCCCCGCGCTACGCCGGACAGGACAAGGTGAACCCCGGATCGGTCATTCTCTCCGGCGAGATGATGCTGCGCTACCTGGGCTGGAACGAGCCGGCGGATCTGATCGTCAGCTCGCTGGAGCGGACCATCCAGCAGAAGCGGGTGACCTACGATTTCGAGCGGCTGATGACGGGCGCGACGCTCGTGTCCACCAGCGGGTTCGCGCGGGCGATGGTGGAGAACATGTAGGCGGACGGGCGGAGGGGCGGACGGGCGGCGAAGCGCGTCACTGGGGCCGATCGCGGAAGCGTTCCAGGGCTCGCCGGTCCTTCTTGGTGGGCCTTCCTTTTTCCTCGTACACGAACGCCGCGGCGGAGTAGCGGAGGCGCTCGGCCAGGCGCTCCCGCGCGGCGCGGCTCTCCTCGGTTTCCTCATACAGCGCGGCTGCCAGGCTGGCGGGGCCGCGCCGCTCGGCAAGTGCGCGCACGACGAGCCGATGCTCGAACGGGCCCTGCCGCAGCCGGACCTCGTCGCCCGGTTGCACCGTCTTGGCGGGCTTGGCGCGCTCGCCGTTCAGCTCGACCTTGCCGCCCGTCACCGCCTCGGTGGCCGCGGAGCGCGTCTTGAAGAAGCGCGCCGCCCAGAGCCACTTGTCGATGCGGACCCGATCGGCAGCCATGGCTGGAATGATAACTGCTACGGGTTCGGCGCCGGGCACGCCGGTCCGCCGCGCGGACCGGCAGATTGCGCGCCCTCGCTCTGAACGCAACGGACCCGCTCCCTCGTCGCTGGTATCGTGCGCACGCCTCGTCCACATTTCGGGATCGTGAGTCCCGCCGCCGCCACACTGCTGATCGCGCTGAGCGTCGCGCCGGCGCCGGCCTCCGCGCAAGTGCAGGCCGAGCCGCCCGGCTTGCCCGCGAGCGCACAGCTTCAGGCGTCGTCGGCCGCGCGGCCGCCGCTGCCCGATTCCAGCATGAGCGCCGCGTCGCGGGCGCTCGCTCGCGGACTGCCGTGGCGCGCCACCCGCATCCTCGATGCGGTCGTCCGGGACCCGGTGGCTCGCACCCCCGATGCCGTGTACCTCGCGGCAACCGCCGCTGCGCGGTGGGGCGGTTGGAGCGCCGTGGAGCGGCTGCTCGCCTCCGAGGCCTGGCTGGACACGCTGTACGGCGCCCGCGGGCGGGTCATGCTCGCGCGCGCGGTGCTGGAGCAGGGGAGGGATTCGCTCGCCCTGGCGCACGCCGCGCTCGCGGCCGACGAAGCGGCCGACCCCGAGGTGCGCGGGGCCGCGCTGGTGGTGATGGCGCGCGGGCTCGAGGGCGTGGACGCGCGCGACAGCGCGGCCGGCGCATGGCTCCGCGCCTCCCGGCTCCTTCCCGGCGTGTCGGACTGGCTCCGGCTCCGTGCCGCGGGCGTGATCGCGGACAGCGCGGCGCGCTGGTCCACCTACGCGTCGCTCTCCGCGCCCGCCGCACGGGCGCACGTGCCGGAGATCGAGGCGGCGCTCCGCGAGAAGCTGGGCGACTATCTCGGCGCCGCCCGGGCCTACGAGGCGTTGGGCGATCGCGCCACCGCGTTGCGCCTCCGCCTCGCGGCCGCCAGCGACTCGACCCAGCGCGATTCCGTCCGCGCCGCGCTCGTGGACCTGGTCCGCCGCGGCGGAGCGGGGGACGCGCGGGCGTCCGTCGCGGTGCTGGACAGCGCCTTCGGCACGCTCGCGCCGGAAGACGAGCTCGTCGTGGCCCGCACGGCGAGCACCGCCGGGCTGCCGGCCCGCGCCGTCGCCGGCTACGGCCGTGCGTTCGAGGCCGGCCTTGGGACGCCGAAGGACCGCTTCGATCGGGGCGCCGCGCTGGTCCGGTTGGGCCGGTACGCCGAGGCCGCCGCGGAATTCGGGCGCGTACCGGCGCGCGACCGGCTCGGCGGGGCGGCGGCGTACCAGCGGGCCCGCGCCCTCTTGCGGGATGGCCGGGACCGCACGGCGAGCAAGGCGCTCCACGCGGTCATCGCGCGCTTCCCCAGGGACAGCGCCGCCGCCGCTCCGGCGCTCGTGCTGCTGGCCGATCTGGCCACGGACGCTCGGAAGGATGCCGAGGCTCGGCGTCTCTTCGGCGAGTTGGCAGTCCGGTTCCCGCGGAGCCGCTTCGCGCCGGGGGCGCGCTTCCGCGGCGCGCTCATCGCGCTGCTCCAAGGGCATGCGAACACCGCCGCCAAGGAGCTCGACGCGCTGGCCGCGAGCCGTTACGCGGGGGAGGAGGTCCTCGCCGCGACGTATTGGGCCGGCCGCGCGTGGGAGGCCGCGGGCGACACCTCCCGCGCGCTCGACCGCTGGCGCGCGCTGGTGAGCC
>DASSOD010000162.1:0-7208 GCA_035700905.1 Gemmatimonadales bacterium
CGCGACCGGCCTCGCGCTCGCGGATACCCGGATGATCCTCTCGGGCGCCGTGCCCGCCGCGATTCTCGCCCTCGTGGTGGACTTGGCGCTCGGCGTGGTGGAGCGGGAGGTCACGCCCCGCGGAATCCAGGCCTGACCCGGTTTGGCGGCCGCACTGGTACCCAGGAGTGCGGCGGCGCTGCGAGACACCATTTCGGAACGGCGCGGGTCCTGCGCCCACACCGAGCCGTGGAGAGTGAGCCATGGAGGGTGTGCCGCCGACGCCGGCCCCCCCCGAGCGGGAGCGGCGCGGGTGGCCCGAGCGGCCACCCGTTGCGCCCGCGGCACCCGCTCGCGCAGCTTTCCCCGGCGGGTTTTTCGACCTCCCTCGACCCTTGAACAGCCTATGAACTCGAGGTTCCGGTCTATGGCGCCGGCGGCCTCGGCGCCGGTGCGCGCGCTGCGGCGGGCATACCGCGTCAGCCAACGTGGCCGCGAGGAGTCTGCATGGTGATGCTTCGCGATCGGCTCGCGCTCGTGATCACGGCGTTGCTGCTCCTGGGCGCCGCCGCCGGTTACGTCGTGACGGACCCCGGCCGGAGCAGCGCGACGAGGGCCGATTCGCTCGCGCGCGGCGCGCTGGTGGACCGGCGGCCGCTCCGCATGGCGCAGCGGGTCGCGCCGCTCGCGACCACGCGGGAAGAGCAGGCCCTCGCCCGCGACGCGCTGCGCCTGGGCGACCACGTGGTGGACCTGGGCTTCGCGGTGGCGCTCCTCGAGGCGGCCGAGCATCGGCCGGCGCCGACGGCGGAGACGCGCAGCATTCTGGCGCGGATCGACTCGACGCAGCGTCTCATCGCGCAGGACAGTGCCCGGCTCGCGCGGCTGCGCCGGGCGGGCTCCTCGGACAAGGCTCCCTCGGGCGCGGACGTGGCGGCAGCCCGCACATCCGCCGCCCGTACGCCGGAACGCCCCGCCCAGCCAACCGGCGGCTCGGCCGGCCCTGGATCAGCGGCGGCACCCTCCACTCCCGTGACGGCGGCAAGCGCTGCCCCCGACGGGGCGCCCGCGCCGCTCGAGGCCGACCTGCTCGAGGCGCAGCTCGAGCTGTACCGCGGCCAGCTGGCCGACGCGCGCGACGATCTGCTCCGCGCGGGCGGCGACCCGCAGGCTCGGATCCGGCAGATGCGTGCGGATCACGACAGCGCCGAGCACGGCGCCGCACCCCAGCTCAAGGTGCCGACCGCCGGCGCCCGCGCCGACACGGCGCGCGGCCTGATGGGCACGCTGGAGCGGTGGCGCGCCCTCCAGGACAAGCGCGCGATGCTCGAGCGGGCGCAGCGTCAGACCACGGCGGCCATCGCCCGCACGACGGCGCGCTACCAGGAGCGCGCCGCGCACTTCGCCGAGGTCGAGCAGGCGGCGGCGACCGACCTTCTGGCCAAGACGCGCCACCTCGCCTCGGACCGGCGGCTGCTCGCGGGCCTCAACGGCCAGATCGAGGACGAGGTCTCCCTGCTCGACGTGTACAGTCGCTGGAGCACCGTCGCGGGCGGCCAGCGCCGCGCCGTCCTGCACGACATCTTCCTCGCGGCGGTTTGGCTGCTGCTCATCGTGCTCGTGGTCGTGGCGGTGGGGGCCTGGCTCGAGCGGCTGGTGGCGCGACTCGTCCCCGAGCGCCGGCGCCAGCACACGGTGCGCACCGTGATCCGGTTCGGGCTGCGCGCCCTGGGGCTTGCCGGCGCGGCGCTGGTGCTGTTCGGGCCGCCGAGCCAGCTCGCCACGATCATCGGGCTCGCCGGGGCGGGCCTCACCGTGGTCATGAAGGACTTCATCGTCGGGTTCTTCGGCTGGTTCGCGCTCATGGGACGCAACGGCATCCGCATCGGCGATTGGGTCGAGATCAACGGGGTGAGCGGCGAGGTGATCGAGATGACGCCGTTCCACACGGTGCTGCTCGAGACCGGCAACTGGACCGAGGCGGGCCACCCCACCGGCCGGCAGGTGCGGTTCAGCAACGCGTTCGCCATCGAGGGACACTATTTCAACTTCTCCACCTCGGGCCAGTGGCTCTGGGACGAGGTGGAGCTCGAGCTGCCGACCGCCGACGCGCCGGCCGCGATCGAGGCGATCCGCGCCACGGTGACCGCCGAGACCGAGGAGAACGCGCGCCTGGCGGAGCAGGAGTGGAGCCGCGCCACGGCCTCCCGCGCGGTGAGCGGCTTCTCCGCCGCGCCCGCGATCGATGTGCGCCCGAGCCCCGGCGGCATGCGGGTCATGGTCCGCTACATCACGCACGCCCGCGACCGCCACCGCCTCCGCACCCGCCTCTACCAGGTCCTCGCCGACCTGGTCGGCCAGGCGGCAGCAGTTCGCTAGGCGCTAGGCGGAAGGCGGAAGGCGGAAGACGGAAGGCGGAAGGCGGACGCGCGGGCCGAGGGCGGCGCGAGCGGAGTGAGCGCCGCGAGCAGCGGCGGGCGAGATGCTCGCTCGGCGCGGGCGGTGGGGATGGGTGCCCTGGAGGGCGCGTCAGTCGCCCCCGCCCACCCGCGATCTCGCCTGACCACGCGACCGCAGCGTCCCGGAAGGGCGCCCGCCCCCTCCGCCCGCGCCCCCGCGTGATCCCCTCCAAGCGCATCTTCAGCCACGTGCGCGTCAGCGACGCCCGCCGCCCCTCGCGCCTTGCGGCTTGCGCCTTGCGCCTTCCGCCTTCCGCCTGTGACGCCCGTCACGCGGAGTCCCGCCCGACTCGGATAGGTTCGCCCAAGGGCGCGGGTGCGCCCACGCTGGCCTCGCGGAACGCGCGAGGCTTCACTCGAGCGCGATCCCCAACGGGATCCGGGATGGGAGAGGGTCGGCCCTCATGACACACCTACGCATCTTCCTCGCCGCCCTGGCCGCCGTGGGGGCGGCGGCGTGCGGCGGCGAGCGCAACGCCAGCCAGGGCGCGGCGCGCGACACCAGCGCGGCCGCGGCTCCGTCCGCCGCAGCTCCGGGCGCACAGCCCGCCGCCGGCGGCGGGGCGATGACCGTGCCGGACTGGATGAAGGTGGACTCCAGCGCCAAGACGGTCACCATGGATGTGCAGGCGGGCAAGACGCCGGACAACAACCACTGGAACTTCAACGGGCACGCGCACGGCGACGCCACCTTCACCGTCCCGTCCGGCTACAAGGTCACGATTGACTTCAGCAATCACGACCCCGCCCTCGCGCACAGCCTCGGGATCGATACCCGCACCGGCAACTTGGAGGCGACGCTCACGCCCCAGCCGGCGTTCCCGGGCGCGGTGACGCCCGATCCCACCAATCCGGGCGGCGCGACGGGTCCGGGCAAGTCCGCGAAGGTGACGTTCACGCCGGACAAGCCGGGCAACTACACCATGGTGTGCTACATCCCCGGGCACGCCGCGGCCGGCATGTGGGTGCACTTCGCGGTCTCGGCGGACGGCAAGGCGGGAGTGACGAGCGGCAGCTAGTCCAGCTCGATACGCACCTGGAGGGGCGCACCCGAGACCTCGAACAGGTTGGCGAGGGTGCGCTCCCCGTGCCGCCGGAACTGGAGCGACACGCGGGCGTCGCCCACCGCCATCCCGCTGATCGTGAGCTCGTCCACGACGTCGGGCAGCACCGGGTTGCGCACGTGCAGCACCCGCCTGGACGCCTCCGGATAGATGCCGAGGACGGACTGGAGCAGCAGAAAGAGCGCGCCGGACGCCCAGGCCTGGGGCGAGCAGCTCACCGGGTATCGCACCGGGCCGACCCCGCGCTGGCGCGGCATTCCGCAAAAGAGCTCCGGCAGCCGCTGAAACCCCGCGCGCACGGCCGCCTCGTGCATCCCGCGCACGATCGGAAGCGCGTCCCGCGCCCGGCCGTAGAGCGCCAGCCCGAGCACCGCGATCGCGTTGTCGTGCGGCCACACCGACCCGTTGTGATAGCTCATCGGGTTGAAGGCGCGGTGGCTCGCGGCGAGCGTGCGGATGCCCCACCCCGAAAAGAGATCGGGCCCGAGCAGGACCCGCCCCACGCTTTCAGCCTCCTCCGGCGTGGGCACGCGGCTCCAGAGCAGGTGGCCCGCGTTCGAGGTGATCGTCGGCACCTGCCGCTTGGCGCCGTCGAGCGCGAGCGCGAAGGTGCCGGTGTCCGGCATCCAGAAGCGCTCGCGGATCGCGGCGCGGAGATCCTCGGCCTGCCGGGCCAGCGCGGCCGCGCGCTCCGTGCGGCCGAAGCGGGCGAAGAGCTCGGCCATCCGGACCTTCGCGTCGTAGACGTAGCCCTGCACCTCCACCAGCGCCACCGGGGGAGTCGGCTTCCGGCCGTCGGGATACGGCACGCCGTCGCCCGAATCCTTCCAGCCCTGGTTGACCAGCCCCTTCGCGCTGGTGCGGGTGTACTCCACGAAGCCGTCCCCGTCGGCGTCGCCGTACCGGTCGATCCAGTCGAGCGCGCGCTCCGCGTTGGGCAGCAGCTCCCGCACCAGCGCCTCGTCGCCGGTCCAGCGCCAGGTCTCGTGCAGGAGCACCAGCCAGAGCGGCGTCGCGTCCACCGTGCCGTAGTACGGCACGTGCGGGATCTCGCCGGCGCGCGCCATCTCGCCGCGCCTGAGCTCGTGGAGGATGCGCCCCGGCTGCTCCTCGGTGAACGGGTCCTCCCGGGTCCCCTGCCGCCGCGCCAGGTAGCGCAGCGTGTCCCGCGCGATCCGCGGGTTGAGCGAGAGCGTCTGGAGCGACGTGATGATCGAGTCGCGCCCGAAGATGGTCGAGTACCACGGGATGCCGGCCGAAATCACCCGGTCGCCGTCCACCTCCATGTAGAGCGCGCGCAGGTCGTCCACCGCGCGCCGGAGCACGACGTCGAACTTGGCCACGTTGGTCGTCCAGCGGCTGCAGCCGCGGCGCCACTCCCGGTACTCGCGCTCGAGCGCCGCACGCCGGGTCTCGAGGCCGCCGTCGATCGGCGCGGGACTCCGCCCCGACGGGTCGTCCGCCAGCACCTCCCACTCCAGGGCGACGGGCACGTGCGAGGCCAGCGAGAACTCCCAGCGGGCCGCCTCCGGCGTGAGCCGGCCGGGTGGGCTGCAGAACCGCACCAGGCTCGCGATCATCCGCCCGTCCCGCCCGCGGTAGCGGAAGAGAAGCCGGTCCCCCTCGGCCAAGGGCGCAAAGAACTGGCCGCGCGCGGCCCGGCGCCAGCCCCGCGCCTCGAAGATGTCGGCAAAGTCGCACCCGAGGGAAAGCTCGACCCAGAAGTCGAGCGGCTTGGCCAGGTAGTTGGTGAGGGTGACCCGCTCGGTGAGCCGGTCGGAGAGCACCAGCTCGCGCCGCACGTGGACCGCGTGCTTCGGGTCCCACGCATCGCCCCCGAACGGCAGGTCGCTCACCGCCAGGTCCACCTGCGCGGTGTAGGCGCGCGGCGCCTCGGCCGAGAGGAGCGCCGGAGGGCCGCCGGCCATGCGGAGCTGGTAGTCGCTCAGGATACGGGTGTCGTCGTGGAACAGCCCGAGCGAGCACCGGCCTGGGGGCGCGATGTTCCCGTGGCTGGTGACCAGACAGAAGAGCCGGTCGTGGGTGAGGACCAGCTTGTCTTCGGCGGTGTCCTCCTCGGTGCAGTCAATCGCGCCATAGCCGACCACCGACTGCATCGTGGCCGGCACCGCCTCCTCGCCGGCCCGGGCGGCGGTCATGCGGCGGCGATCGGCGCGCGTCCGGCCCGCGCGGCCTGCTCGAGCACGTCGGCGTACAGGCGCTCATGGTCCGCGACGAGCCGCGAACGGCTGAACCGCTGAACCGCCCGCGCCCGGCACTGCCGCCGGTTGATCCGGTCGACCGGTCCGCCCGGCGCGATCACGGCGGCCATCTCCTCGACCGATTCCACCACGAACCCCGTCACGCCCGGCTCCACCAACTCGGGCACGCTGCCCCGCGGGAAGGCCACCACCGGACACCCCGACAGCATCGCCTCGGCCAGAATGAGGCCGAACGGCTCGTCCCACGTGATCGGCGCGAGCAGCGCCCGTGCCCCACGCAGGAGCGGCGCCTTGGCGGCCGGACCGACCGCGCCGAGGTATTCCACGTGCGGCTCCGCCAGACGCGTCGTCAGGTGCTGCTGCCCATAGGGCCGATCGGGCGGGTGCACTCGTCCCGCGACCCGGATGCGGACGCCGGCGGCGCGGGCCGCGTCGATAGCGGTATGCGCGCCCTTCTCCGGCGCGAGCCGGCCGACGAAGCACACGTAGTCCTCCGCCCGCTCCGTCCAACTGTAGCGCAAGGGGTCGAGCCCATGGTGGATCACCCGGCAGCGAGTCAGCTCGGGCTCGCGGCTCCGCTGATCGGCGGAAATGGCCACGTACTGCACCTGCTTCATCTTGCCGTAAAAGGCGGACAGCCGTGGTTCGTGCGGATGGTGGATCGTGTACACCACGCGAAGTCCCGGGCAAAGTCGCGCCATGGCGAGGGCGGCTGCCGAATTGACGTGGACGATGTCGTAGCCGCCCTGGGACGCCTGGCGCAGCGCCCAGGATACGTGGTCGAGATCGGTGAAGGGATCGGGCGGCCACTGCGCGGTCGCGTAGCACGCTCGCAGCTCGGCGCTGGTCTGGGAGTCGCCGGTGGCAAAGAGGGTGACGTCATGTCCCCGCGCCACGAGGCCCTCGGTCAGCTCGGAAAGAACCAACTCGGTGCCGCCGTAGTCGCGAGGAGGGGTTGAGATGAAAGGCGTTGAAAGCACTGCGATTCGCATGGCAGGACGTACTCTTGTAAAGCACTCCGATATTTAGGCCCGCAGCGAGTGGGTACAACGTGCTCTGCGTCACGACTGCGGCCGAGGGCCCATCCCGCGATCAAGGCGCGATGGAGCCTAACGGGCGGAGAGCGGGTGATTTACCGGCGAGTCTCCATCGGGCGTGCGCCCGATTCTCGCTGCGAGAATTTTGCCAGCGGCTGCAGGGAGAAACAACTATCCCTGGACGGCGGCAATCCTCCTCGCACTCCCTTGCCGTTTGGCCCACCGCGCCATGCGGCCGGACCTCAGTGTCCGGGGACCTCCTCACCGGTACGCGCCACCAGCTTGCGCCAATCGGGATCATAGGTGACGAGCATCACACTGCGGGGCTCGAGCGCCACACGGGTCGAGAGTTCGAGCGACGCCGGCAGCTCGGTCTCCTCCCTGGCGTGGTCGCGATCTCGCCCGGTCTGATCGTCGTCTTCCCCCGCCGTCCGGTCCCTCGTGAGC
>DASSOD010000163.1:0-3106 GCA_035700905.1 Gemmatimonadales bacterium
CGTGGCGCCCTTGCGACGTCCGCCTGACTTCCGCCTCCCGCGGTCGCGGCGTTGGTCGCGCTGGGCCTGGGCCGCGAGCGTCGCGTTCCACCTCGCGCTCGCGCTCACCTGGGTGATCGAGGGCCGGCTCCCCGACGTGCCCCGGCGCCCGGTGCAGCCGATCGTGCTCGTGCCGCTCGCCGACAGTGCGCGCGTGGTGGAAATGCCCTACCGCGTCCCGCAGACCGTGGTGGGCGGGCGGGAGCAGCGCCGCCCGCCCCGCCCGCGCCGCCTGCCGCCCGCCGTCGCGGTGCCGCAGGTGGCGGAGGTGCCCCACGTCACCATTCCGGTGGACACCGGCCCCAGGCCGGCGCCACCGGTGGGCCCGAGCCGCGTCGGGCGCATCGGCCCCGACCTGGGGGACGGGCTGCTCTGGGTCCGCCCGCTCCCGCTCCCGCCCAAGGAGCTGGCCCAGCGGCTCCGGAAGAGCCACGAGGAGCTGGTGGACAGCGCGGTCACCGCCACGATCCAGGCGTTTCTCGATTCGGTCGCGCGCGAGCCGACGTCGGCCACCGCGGCGCTTCCCACGTGGACCACGGACATCGCCGGGAAAAAGGTGGGCCTGGACCAGAAGTACATCTATCTCGGCGGACTCAAGATTCCGGCCGCGGTGCTCGCGCTGCTGCCCGTCGGCGGCGGAATGAACCAGCAGAAGGCGTTCGACCGCACCAACGATCTGCTCACGGACCTCAGGATCGCGGCCAACCGGGCGACCACGGTGGCGGAGTTCAAGGACGCGATCCGCGACATGCGGCTGCGGAAGGATCGCGAGCGCGAGTTCCAGCGGAACCAGCACTCGCCGCCGCCGGCCGATCTCCGCTCCCGCCCGCCGGAGGCCACGGCGCCGGTGGCGGGCGCGCCGCCGACCTCGCAGCCGCCGGGCGCGGCGCCGGTCCCGTCCGCCGGCACGGCGGCGGCCGGCGGCGGCGCGCCAACCGCGGGCTCCGCACCGCCCGACACCACCTCACCGTAGGCGACGTACGCTCATGAAGCTGGTAGACACCGACGAGACCATCGTGCTCGTCACCGGAACCTCGATTCCCGCCGAGGAGCGGGATCGCCCCATCGCATACCGGCTCAAGGCCGAGATCGATCGCCGCGGCGCCGGACACGCGTACCGCCGCGCGGTGGTCGTGGGCGACCAGTGGTACCTGGAGAACCGGATCTTTCAGATGAACCCAACGATCGCCATCGGCGGCCCGGGCGCGAACGGCGTGGCGGCGGAGTTCTCCGAGTCACTGCCGACGGCGCTGAACCTCGACGACCGGGTGTTCGTGCAGGCCGACTTCGAGGGCGAGCTCAAGCGCGCCGCCCTGTGGGGCATGGACGCGCGCGCCACCCAGGCGGCCGCGGAGGCGTTCATCCAGCGCGGGATGCTGGATCACCTGCTGAAGAAGATCTGGCTGTTCCGGGTGGGGCTCGTCGTGTGAGCGCGTGAGCGGGGACTGCCGGTTCACCCCCCGAGCAGGTCCTCCAGCGCCTTATCCACGATCTCGCTGGTCTTCCCGTCGATGATCCGCTGCAGCACGTCCACCGCCTCGAGCGGCAGGCTGTCGGGGTGCACCCGGTCCTTCGCGAAGCGCACGACGTTGCCGAGCGGAATCGGCGCCACCCGGGCGTCGTCCTGGTCGTCGTCCTCGTCCTCCTCCGACTCCGCCACCGCCGCCTCGTAGCTCGAGCTCGGCACGCTGTCCGCCCACGGCTCCCGCTCGTCGTCCTCGAGCGGGAAGTCGGGCGGAAGCGTCACCATCGCGAACAGCTGGCACTGCAGGCCGGGCGGCGCCTCGCGCGCGACCAGCACGACGGGCACCGGATCGTCGAAGAGCTTGTACTCCTGGAGCTGGTCCCAGGCTTCTGGGGGCATGGCGCAGCGGGCCACGAGGCGCCCGTTGCGATACGTGCCCATGCACACCATACCCTCGGGCACCCGCTCGTCCTCGAGCAACGCGACGCGAAGGGTGACCGGCTGCTCGGTGGCGGCGAGCGCCGCCGGCGACGGCTGATCGCCTGCCGGCGTGGGCTCCTCCGGGTCCAAGGGGGTTCCGCTCATGCCCGGAGCGTACCCAACGCGCGGGCGGTTCGCTAGGGCTCCGCCGCCCCGGGCGTTGTGATGCGGCCGTCATCGCCGACGTGCGCGGCGTCGGGGCCGAAATCGGTCTCGGAAAGCTCCCGCACGAGGGCCACGGCGGTCCGCTCGGGGTCCGGCGCCGGCCCCTTGCCGGGGAGCTGCCGGAAGGGAGCGAGGCGCGCCGCTGCGAGCGTGCCGTCCGCGCCGAAGGCGAGTCGAAGCACGCCGGTCACTCCGAGCGGGCCCGCGAGGCTGAACCCGCGGTACGTGGCGAAATTGCCCAGCGAGTAGGCGATCGGCCGGCCGCGCCGGAACTCGATTCCGCGGAGGACGTGAGGGCCGTGTCCCACCACCGCGTCGGCGCCCGCATCCACGACGGCGTGCGCCCAGGCGCGGAGATCTCCCCGCGGCTCCCGGCCCAGGAACTCGGGCCCGGGCCCCACGTGCTGCGCGCTCGCGCCCTCGGCGCCCCCGTGAAACGTGACGATCAGCAGGTCCACCAGCTTTCGCACCGAGTCCACGACCGCCACGCTCCGCGGCACGTCGAGCAGATCGTACGCGAACGGATAGGTCGTGAACCCGACGATGCCGACCACGGTGGCCGCGCCGCCGCGCGCGACGGTGTCGATCACGATGCGGCCGAGCGGACCGTAGGTCGCCAGCCCGACGGCGGCGAGCGTCGCCTCGGTGGAGGCGCGCCCCGCGGGGCCGAAATCGTTGGCGTGGTTGTTCGCCAGATTGAGGTGGGTGATGCCGGCCTCGCGCAGGCGGGCGGCGAGATAGGTCGGCGTGCGGAACACGTAGCAGCCGGCGTGCGCGGCACTCGAGGCCGAGTCCGGTTCGGCGGGATTCCCGGCGGCGGGGCGTCGCTCCCGTCCGGATGAGTGGTGATCGCCCGCGCGCCGGCGCGCTCGCGCGCGGCGCCCGTGACGCCCCCGGGGCCCGCCGCGGCTCGCCGAGTCGGCCCGCGCCGCGGCGTCGGGCGGGCCGCACTTGGTG
>DASSOD010000164.1:0-6504 GCA_035700905.1 Gemmatimonadales bacterium
GCGTCCGGTGCGGCCGCTTGCGTTGACCACGATTGCGGGCGCTCTCATATTTGCGGCTCTAAACGGGACTGTTTCACTCGGCAAAGTGCCGACAGCCAGTCAGGAGCCGATCATGGCATTCAGTGTTCCCCCGCTGCCGTACGAGTACAACGCGCTCGAGCCGTACATCGACGAGCAAACGATGCGGCTGCACCACGACAAGCACCACGCCGCCTACGTCAACAACCTGAACACCGCGCTGGAGGGACAGCCGGCGCTGCAGGGCAAGTCCATCGAGGAGCTACTGCGCAATCTGGCGGCCGTGCCGGAGAACATCCGCACCGCGGTGCGGAACAACGGCGGGGGCCACTTCAATCACAGCATGTTCTGGGAGATCATGCGACCCGGCGGCCCCAAGGAGCCCGGCGGCGCGCTCGCCGCGGCCATCGGCAAGGCATTCGGCGGCGTGTCGCAGTTCAAGGAGCAGTTCACGAAGGCGTGTCTCGGGCGGTTCGGGAGCGGTTGGGGGTGGCTGACGCTCGACCGCGGCGGCGGGCTCGCCATCGAGAGCACGCCCAATCAGGACTCGCCCATCATGGACGGAAAGACGGCCGTGCTGGGCTGCGACGTCTGGGAGCACGCGTACTATCTCAAGTACCAGAACCGCCGTCCCGATTACGTGGCTGCGTGGTGGAACGTGGTGAACTGGACCGAGGTGGGGCGGCGGTTCGAGCAGGCCGCTCGATGAGCACCATCACCGCCCCGACCCTACCGCCCGCGGGCGCCCTCGCGCCCGATTTCACCCTGCCGTCCACCGCCGGCACCGACGTCACGCTCTCCAGCCTGCAGGGACGCAACGTGCTGCTGGCGTTCTTCCCCCTCGCCTTCACCAGCGTCTGCACCCGGGAACTGTGCGACTTCTCGACCGCCAGCGCCGAGTTCCAGAACGCCGACACGGTCGTGCTCCCGATCAGCGTAGACTCCATTCCCACGCTGAAGGAGTTCAAGGCCAAGGAGCGCATCTCGGTGGACCTGCTGAGCGACTTCAAGCGGGAGGTGAGCCGGGCGTACGGCACGCTGATGGAAAGCACCTTCTTCTCCAACCGCGCCTACGTGCTGATCGACCGGAGCGGCGTCGTGCGCTGGACCTACATGGAGGCGACGCCGGGCACGCGGCGCGAGAACCCGGAGCTACTCGCCGAGGTCGCCAAGCTGACGTGACCGGCACGCGGCCGCGACGGTGGCGGTGGACCGGCGGCGGGCCGATATTCCCTGCATCGAGCGCGTCCCCCGCGCCTCGATCGGGGAGTTCATGAGACCGAATCCGTCTCCGCAGCCTTCCGACGCGCCCGGCCCCGAGCCGGGCGCGCGTTTCGCGGCGAACCCGGCGCTGGCCGGACGCGAGACCGTGCTGCTGGTGGACGACGAGGCGACGATCCTCCGCGCGGGCACGCGCATCTTCTCCCGCTACGGCTATAGCGTGCTCACGGCCGAGCACGGCGGCGAGGCCATGGCGCGGCTGGAGCGCGGCGATCCGGGCGTGGACCTGGTCGTCACCGACATGGTGATGCCCGTGATGGACGCGAGGCAGCTCATCCTCGCCATCCGGAAGCGCTGGCCGTCGCTGCCGGTCCTGCTCTCCACCGGGTACGACGCCGGCCGCATCGCGCGGGAGGACCTCGCGCTGTTCACCGGTTTCGTGCCCAAGCCCTACACCGCGGAGGAGATGCTCCGCGCGGTGCGCCGCGCCCTCGACCCGCGCTGACGTGCGGCCCCGCCGCAGCCGACCGCCGTCAGTCGTGCGGATTGATCACCAGCATGCGCGGCTCCGTCATGTCCTCCATCGCGTAGCGCACTCCCTCCCGCCCGAAGCCCGACTCCTTCACGCCGCCGTACGGATAGTTGTCGACCCGGAGCGTCGGGAAGTCGTTGACCACCACGCCGCCCACTTCGAGCGTGCGGAACGCCTCCAGCGCGCGCGCGAGGTCGCTCGTGAAGACGCCCGCCTGCAGCCCGTACTCGGAGTCGTTCACCGCCCGGAGCGCGCGGGGCCATGAGGCGTAGGCGCGCACGGTCGCGACCGGGCCGAACACCTCGGCCGCTTCCACTCTCATCCGCCGCGAGGCGTTCTCGATGATGGTCGGCCGGAGCAGGCGCCCGCGCCGCCGGCCCGCAAGGAGGAGGCGCGCGCCGCCCGCCTCGGCCTCCCGAATCCACGCGCTCACGCGATCCGCCGCCGCGTCGTCGATCATGGGGCCGACCACCGTCGCCGGGTCGGCCGGGTCGCCGACCGCGAGCGCGGCCGTGGCCTCCACGAACCGCCGCACGAACCGCCGGTAGACCGCCCGGTGCACCAGCACCCGTTGCACCTTGATGCACACCTGACCGGCGTATGCGAACGCGCCGAGGGCGAGCCGCTCGGCCGTCCAGTCGAGATCGGGGGCATCCTCGTGCACCACGGTGGCGGCGTTGCCGCCCAGCTCGAGCACGATTTTCTTGCGCCCCGACACCGCCTTGAGGTGCCAGCCCACGCGGGCGCTACCGGTGAAGCTGAGCAGCGCGAATCGCGGATCGGTGGCCAGGCGCTCCGCCAGCGGGAGCGGGAGGTGCAGGACGTTGTACCCGCCCGCAGGGAGCCCGGCGTCGGCCAGGATCTCGCCCAGCCTGAAGGCGGTGAGCGGCGCCTGCGGCGGCGGCTTGAGCACGACGGCGCTGCCGACCGCGATCGCGGGGGCGACCTTGTGCGCCACCAGATTGAGCGGAAAGTTGAACGGCGAGATCGCGGCGATCGGCCCGATCGGGAAGCGTTCCACCACGCCGCGCATGCGGGCGGTGCGCGGATCCACGTCGAGCGGCACCACCTCGCCGGCGGAGCGGCGCGACTCGTCCGCCGCGAATGCGAAAGTCAGAATCGCGCGGTCCACCTCGGCCAGCGCCTGCGATGCCGGCTTGCCCGCGTCGGCCGCGATGAGCCGCGCGAGCGCGGAGCGCTCCGACGCGAGCGCCTTCGAAACGCGCTCGAGCAGATCGTGCCGCCGGTGTCGCGGCCATGTGCGCAGCTCGGCGAAGGCCGCCTCGGCGCTCCGCACGGCGCGCTCGAAATCCTCGGCCGTTGCCGCGGCGAGGCGGGCGAGCCGCCGCCCGTTCCACGGGGCGGTCACGTCCTCGACGCTCCGGCCCCGCGCGGGCAGGTAGCGGCCTCCGATCCACGGCGTGTACGTCTCGACCGGCACGGCCCCTCCCATCGCTGGTGTCGGCGCCTCCCGAACCGGGTCAGGCGACCGAGTATTTTAAGGTACACGCGCACCCCTGGAGTCCCATGCTGCGCTTCCGACGGCTCGCGCCGGCTGTGTGCCTCATCGGCCTCGCGGCGTGCCACGTGGAGGATCACACCCCCACGGGCTCGCGTCTGGACGACGACGCCATTCAGCACCTACTGGTGGCCTACACCCACGGGCTCTCCACCCGGGACTGGCCGGCGATCCGTGCGCTGTTCTGGCCGGGGGGGAGCTACCAGATCACCAGCGAGGGCGGGAACCGGATCGTGCCCATCGACTCCGCGCGCACCGCCGTGCTGCCTCGCTGGGATCCGGTGGCCGGCCCGCCGTCCGACGTGCGGATCCTCCGGGCCGACACCCGCCAGGAGGGCGACCTCGCCGCCGTCTGGCTGGTGAGCCGTGAGCGGCTGGCGCAGAAGGACGGGGACCGCGAGGGTGAGCGGGTGGAGCACGTCGTGATGCGGCGGATCGGGTCCGAGTGGCGCATCCTCACCGTGGCCCTCGCCTCGGGAGTGCGGCGCCGCTCATGAGCACGGAGCTCGCGCTGCTCGGCTCGATCGGGAAGCTGCTGAACGCCGGGCTCGGGTTCGAGGCGACCCTGCGCGGGGTGGTCGAACGGCTGCGGACCGGCCTGGGCGCGGAAGCGGCGGTCGTCTGGCTGCGCGACGCGGGCGGGGCGCGGTTTCGGGCCATCGCGAGCCCCGAGGGCGACGGTCTCGCGCCGGTCGAGTCGCTCGCCGGCCTGCCCAAGCCGCCGGCCGGCACCGTGCGGGTGCCGCTCGCGCAGGACGGCGAGACGATGGGCGTCCTCGAGGTGCGGTTCCCGCCGGCGCGCGAGGACGGCGCGCCGGTGGAAGTGCTGGCGCAGTTCCTCGCACCCTGGGTCGCCGCGGCGGAGCTCTCGGCGGACCTCGCGCACGAGGTGGCGATCCAGTCGCGCGAGATCGACGAGCAGCGCCGGTTCACCGGCCTCATCATCGACAGCCTGCCGGTCGGGCTCTACGTGGTGGATCGCGAGTACCGGATCCAAGCCTGGAACCGGAAGCGGGAGACCGGGACGCAGGGCCTCCAGCGGGGCGACGTGATGGGGCGGCCCGTGTTCGAGGTGCTCACGCGGAATCCCGCCGCGGAGCTGCGCGCCGGCTTCGACCGCGTCTTCGAGACGGGTGAGCTGCTGCAGGAGGAGCACGAGGTGAGCCGCGGGGGCGAGACGCGATGGTACCGGATCACCAAGATCCCGATGCGGCTCGAGGGCGACGCCGTGACCCACGTGATCACCATCGGCGAGGACGTGACCGAGTCGAAGCTGAGCCAGGCCCGCGCGCTCCAGAGCGAAAAGCTGGCCGCCATCGGCCAGCTCGCCGCCGGGATCATGCACGAGATCAACAATCCGCTCGCGACCATCGCCGCCTGCGTGGCGGCGAGCGAAGCGCGGCTCGAGGAGTTCGCGGGCGGCCCCCGAGCCGCGGTGCAGGAATACCTCCGCATGATCGAAAAGGAAGTGGACCGTTGCACCCAGATCATCGACGGGCTGCTCGACTTCAGCCGGCCGAAGGGCCGGGCGAAGCAGCGGGTGGTACTCAACGCGGTGGTCGAGGACGCGCTGTTCCTGCTCAAGCACCACAAGCGCTTCGCGCAGCTCGTGGTCACGCGCGAGCTGGATCCGCACCTTCCGCCCTCCGAGGCCAATCCCGAGCAGCTGGTGCAGGTGCTGATGGCGCTCATGCTGAACGCGGTGGACGCGATGGAGGCAGGCGGCCGGCTCACGCTTCGCACCGGGCGGCGCCGAGCCCGGCCGGACGAGGTCTTCGTGCAGGTGGAGGACACCGGCACCGGCATTCCGCGTTCGGAGCGGTCGAAGATCTTCGAGCCGTTCTACACCACCAAGCCGCAGGGGAAGGGCACCGGACTTGGGCTCTCGGTGGCGTACGGCCTGGTGGTGGAACATCGGGGGCGGATCGAGGTGGACAGCCAGCCGGGGCGGGGGACCACGTTCACGGTGGTCCTGCCGGCGAGCGCCGAGCCGTGACCCGGGGATCGGGGAGCGCGGCGTGAAGGTACTGGTCATCGAGGACGACCGGACCGTCGGGCAGTACGTCAAGCGCGGGCTGGAGGAGCACCACTTCCACGCGGATCTGGTGGACGACGGGATGGAGGGGCTGCGGCTCGCATCCGGCGGCCAGTACGATCTCATCGTGCTGGACCTGCGCCTCCCGGGGATGACCGGGTTCGAGGTGCTCAGGATGCTGCGGGATCGGGGGATCACCACCCCCATCCTGGTGCTCACCGCGCAGGATGCGGTCGACTTCAAGGTGCAGGCGCTCCGCGCCGGCGCGGACGACTACGTGACCAAGCCGTTCGCCTTCGAGGAGCTGCTGGCGCGGGTGGAGGCGCTCGGCCGCCGCCCCAAGGAGCTGCGCGCGCCGGTGCTCCGCGTGGCCGATCTCGAGCTGGACACCGCCACGCGCGAGGTGCGGCGGGCGGGCGAGCCGATCGAGCTCACGCCCAAGGAGTACACCGTGCTCGAGTACCTCATGCGGCACGCCGGGCGCGTCATGTCGCGCACGCTCATCACCGAGTACGCCTGGGACTATCACTTCGACCCGGGCACCAACATCGTGGACGTGGTGATCAACCGGCTGCGGAAGAAGGTGGACTCCGGCCACGAGCGGAAGCTGGTGCACACGGTGCGGGGCGTGGGCTACGTCGTGAGGGAGTGAGATGAGCTCGATCCGCCGCCGGCTCGCCGTCTGGTACGCGGTGGCGCTGGGCGTCACCGTCCTCGCCTTCGGCACCGCGCTCTACTTCGAGCGCCAGCAATCCAGCCAGCACGAGCTGGACCGGCGGCTCGCGATCGAGGCGGACGCGGCCAAGCGGTGGCTCGAGGAATCCTATCGCGTGCTGGGGCGGCTCGTCACCGAGACGCCCAGCCCGTCGCTCGATCCGGGCACCGGTGCGTACCTCGAGGCGTTCCGCGACTTCCTCATCGTGTCCGACGCCGCGGGCAACGTGGTCGGCCTGTCGGGGGTGACGCGGCCGCTCAGCGCCGCGGCCTTCGAGCAGATCACCGCCCCGCTGGATTCGCTGCGCGGGCGCAAGATCTCGGGGACGCTGACCGTCGCTCCTCCCCTCGGGTCGGTCCGGTACCTGGCCATCCCGGTGGACTCCGCCGGGCCCGGCATCGGGGCGCTCCTGGTCGCGACCCCGACCGAGGAGGCGTCGTACGGGCCAACGGCGCTGCTCCGCT
>DASSOD010000165.1:0-5159 GCA_035700905.1 Gemmatimonadales bacterium
CTCGAGGACCAGGGGCTCGCGGGCCGCACGATGGTCATGCTGCCGATCGTGCTCCGGTACGCGATGCTGCTCTTCTTTCCGGCGCGCCTCTCGGTCGAATACTCGCCGCAGTTCGTCGCCGCGCGCGCCGAGTGGTCGCTCGCCGCGGTCGCGGGCGCCGCCGTTGTCGGGGCGGCCGCCGGCGCGGCACTCGCCGCGCGGCGCCGGTCTCCCGCGGTCACGGTGAGTCTGGCCTGGATCGGCGCCACGCTGCTCATCGTCGCCAACATCCTCGTGCCGACCGGCATCCTGCTCGCCGAGCGTACGCTGTATCTGCCCTCGGTCGGAGCGGCGCTCCTGCTGGGGATCTCGTGGCACGCGGCGCACCGCCGGGCGCCGGCGGTCGCGTACGCCTGCCTCGGTGTCCTGCTCGCGGCCGGGGCCGCACGGACGATGACGCGAAATCCCATCTGGCGGGACGACACCACCTACTACCCGGCGATGGTGCGCGACGCGCCGGGCTCGTTCCGGGCGTATTGGACGGCTGCGGAGCTGGCGCGCCAGCGGGGCGATCTAAAGGAAAGCGAGCGGCTGCTCCGGAGCGCCCTGCAGGCGCACCCGCTGGCCTGGGCGGTGTGGCAGGACCTGGGCAAGCTGCTCTACTTCGAGGGCCGCTTTGCCGAAGCGGGCGACGCGTTCTGGGCCGCGTGGCGGATCACCGGCGGGTCCGCGTTTCAGGCGCAGCGGGCGATCGCCAGCAATCTCCAGGCGGGGCGGGCGGACACGGCCGAGGCGCTGCTCGCGCGGGCGCGCGCCGTGCGCCCGGGCATGCCGCTCGAGCTGCTGCTCGCCGCGTCGGACGTGGCGCTCGCGCGCGGCGAGTACCTCCGCAGCATGACCTTCCGGCGCCAGGCCGCGTGGAGCTTTCCCGACTCGGCGCGGTTCTGGAGCCTTACCGCCGCCGTCGCGCTCCGCGCCGGCAACTGCCCCGAGGTGCTTCACTCGATCGGCCGCCTGCGCGCGCTGCCGGACGGCGCCGCTCCGGCCGCCCGGCTCGACAGCGCGGCGCGCGGGCTCCGATGCGCCCCGTGAGCGGGGACGACGGCGGGCGGGCGAGCCCCCGCTCGCGCTGGATCTGGCCCGCCGCGGCGTTCGCCCTGGCCGTCGCCGCCTACGCGCAGACGTTCGGCTACGAGTTCACCTTCGATGACGTCGGCGTCATCCGGAACCGCGAGCTGTTCCACTCCCTCGGCCGCTGGCGGGAGATCCTGCTCGCGACCTGGTGGCCCAACGCGCTCTACCGGCCTTTCACGGCGCTCACCCTCGCCGCCAACTGGACCGCGTCGGGCGGCGACCCGCGCGTGTTCCACGTCGTGAACGTGCTGCTGCACGGAGCGACGACCGTGCTGGTCTTCCTGCTCGCGCGCCGACTGCTTCCGCTGCCGGGCGCGGCGGCGGCGGCGGCGGTCTTCGCGGTCCACGCGGTGCACGTGGAGGCGGTCGCCAACGTCGTGGGGCGGGCCGAGGTGCTCGCGGCGTTGTTCGCGCTCGGTGCGGTGCTCTGCTACTGGCAGGACCACGCGCTCGCGAGCCGCGGCGACGACCGCTCCGCCGGGCGCTGGGCCGCGACGGTGGGCACGCTGGCGTTCACGTTGCTCGCGCTCGGATCGAAGGAGTCCGCCTTCGCGGTGCCGGCGCTCTTGCTCTGCGTGGACTGGGCTCGCAGCCACGACGCCGGCACCCGCTTCGGCGACGAGGTGAGGCGGCACTGGCTTCTCTGGCTCGCCGCGGTCGCGGTGGCGCTCGGATGGCTGGTATGGCGGGCGCACATGGTCCGCGACCTCACCGGGAGCGAGAACCCGCCAGGGCTGCAGGGCGTGGGGATGCCCGGCCGGCTCGCCGTCATGCTGCCGCTCGCGCCGCATTTCCTCCGGCTGCTGTTCTTCCCGGCCCGACTGTCCGCCGACTATTCGCCGTACTTCGTTCCCGCCTCCACCAGGCTCACCGCGGGCGCGATCGGCGGGCTCGCGCTCCTGCTCGGGGCGGTGGCGCTCGCGCTGGCGGCGCGACGCCGGGCGCCTGCGGTGACGTTCGCGCTCGCCTGGATCGGCGCGACGGTGCTCATCGTGAGCAACGTGCTCGTGCCGACCGGCGTCCTGATCGCGGAGCGGACGCTTTATCTGCCGTCCGTGGGCGCGGCGCTCCTGGCTGGCTGGGCCTTCGCGGCGATCCAGCCGCGGGCGCCGCGTGCCGCCGCCGTCGCCCTCGCGCTCGCGGTCGGCGCCGCTGCCTGGCGAACCGTCACGCGGAACCCCGTCTGGCGCAACAACACGGCGCTCTTCGAGAGCATCGTGGCCGACGCGCCGGGCTCGTTCCGGTCTCCCTGGACCCGCGCGATGCTGCTGGCCGAGCGGGGGGACTCGGCGGGTGCGGAGCGGGAGCTCCGCCGCGCCATCTCGATCTATCCCACCTGGCCCCCGGTGTGGCGCGACCTCGGCCGGCTGCAGTTCCTCCGGCGCAACCACCGGGCGGCGGCACAGTCGTACTGGGCGGCCTGGCGGATAGACCAGGCCGAGCCGCTGGACGCGGAGCGGGCCATCGAGAACGACCTTTTGGCAGGGCAGGCCGACAGCGCCGAGGCCAGGCTCGCCGAGGCCCGCGCCGCCATGCCCTATGCCGCGGAGCTCGACGTGGCCGCCTCCTACCTCGCGCTCGCCCGCGGTGAACCGAGGCAGGCCATGGGCCTGCGCCGTCAGGCGGCGCTTCGCTCTCCCGACAAGCCGCGCTATTGGGCGCTCACGATCGACGCGGCGGTGCGGGCGGGGAGCTGCGACGAGGCGGAGCGCGCGCTGGTGCGGTTGAAGCAGTTGCGCCCCGGGTACCTGGACCTGCCCCAGCTCGAGGAGGAGGCGCGGCGCGCGGGGTGCGGCGCCTAGGGCTTACGGATCGACGGTGGCGGCTTGGAGGCTACGGCCTCAGTGCGCCGCGCTCCGGTCGGCGGCCTGCGGTGGCCGCGGCCCCGTCAGCATCACCAACTGGAAGAACCACACACCTCGCTTGGCGCCCTCGGCCGCGATCTTCATCGCCTCGGCGGTGTCGCCGGCCTCCAGCAGGCAAACGTACAGGCGCCCGCGGGCATCGACGCGCCCGGGATCGATCGCGAGGCTCCTCCGGAAGAGCGGGACCGCCCGCGGGCATCCGTTCCGAAACCGCGTGAGCTGACCCAGGTCCTCGTACACCCGCCCGTCGCGCCGGTAGAGCGCCGCCGCCTTCAGCATCGCCGCGCGGGCCGCCTCGACCTCACCGCGTTCCCTGAGGACGCCGCCGTACATGAGCCACGCCCGATAGTCGAGCGGCGCGTCCTTGGTGAGCTGGGTGAGCACCGTGGGTGTGTCGCGCCAGGCCGGCTGCCGGAGCGCCGAGCGGACCACCCCGGCCGCGAGGATCGCCAGGAACGCCGTCCCAACGGCGTGGCGCAACGATGGCGCCGCGGCCTGGAGGTGATGGCCCGCCCGCGCCGCGACCCCGCCGGCTGCGAGGACGAGCCCCACGCTTGGCAGAAACAGGGTTCGCTCGGCCAGTAGAATTCCGGTCGGCACGAGGAGATTGCTCACGGGGAGCAGCGCTAGCGCCATCCAGACCACGCCGAACGCGAGCACCGGGCGGCGCCGCCACACCGCCGCCGTGAGCCACGCGGCCGTGAGGACGATCGCCAGCCCGAGGAGCTGGGGCGGGCCGAACGCGGTGGACGCGTCGAACTCCGGCGGCGCGTAGTCGGCGCGGAGGTGCGCCGGCCACAGAAAGAGCCGCGCCCACTCCGGGACGATGGCCAGCATGGTGAGCAGCCGGTCGCGGAAGCCCAGACCACCGAGCATGAGCGCCGGGTACTCGCCCACGGTCGCGCCGAGCGCCGCCCGCCGCGCGGCGAGCAAGATGCCGGCGCCGACGCCGAGCAGGAGGTAGGTCGGCGCGAGTGAGGCCAGCCGGGCCCGGAGCGGGCGCCGGTCCCCGACGACGGTGACCTCCGCCGCGAGCAACAGCGCCGGAAGCACCACGCCGTTTTCCTTCAGGAGCCCCGCCACCGCGAGGAGGAGCAACAGCCCCACGCTGTCCCGCGCCCGAAGCTCCGGCCCCCGCCGGGCGTGGAGGTAGAGCCAGGTTCCGAGCACGACCGCGAGCGCCGTCGTGATCTCGGCCTGGCCGACCACGTTCCCCACCGCCTCGACGTGCACCGGGTGCACGGCGAAGAACGCCGCGGCCGCCCAAGCGCCGCCCCGAGGGAGGATCCGCCTCCCGAGCCCGTAGATCGCGAGCGTGAGACCCGCATAGAGTATGATGTTGACCGCATGGAACACCCACGGCCTCCCATTGCCAGCCAGCCACTGGAAGGTGAAGAGCACCAGCGTGAGTGGGCGGTACAGGGCGCCGCCGTGCTCCCGCGGCCAGTAGCCCTGCACGAAATCGAAGGCCACATTGGAGAGTGAGTGGATCTGCTGGTTGTCGCGGACGATGAGCACGTCGTCGTAGGCGAATCCGTTGCGCAGTCCGGTCCAGCTCGCAGCCAGCGCCAGCGCGACGAGCGCGAGCATGGGCAGCACGCCCGCGGCGCGGCTCGAGGGGCCGGGCTCAGCGCCGGCGCCTTGCAAAAGACGCGTCCGGGTAGCGTTCGCGGGCTCGGGCGGGGCGATCGGCGTCACGTCGGAAGCGTCAGTGCTCCAAGAGGTTGGCTGCGCGGCTCGCGCCGGGCACGGTGATTGCCCCGGTGCCTAGGCGAGATCCGTTCCACTCACTCGGGCGCGTCGATCCACACAGGGGAGCAGACATGTCCAACCGCAAGGGCTTTACGCTCATCGAGCTGCTGATCGTGGTCGTGATCATCGGCATTCTGGCCGCGATCGCCATTCCGAAGTTCGCCAACACGAAGCAGAAGGCCGTGCGGTCGAGCATGATCTCCGACCTGCGGAACTTGGCGACGGCGCAGGAGGCCTTCTACGCCGACTCGACCAAGTACGCGACGACCTACGGCACCACGATCGGCGCGGGCCAGGTCAACTTCGCGCCCAGCCAGGGCAACGTGCTGACCATCAGCAACTCGTCGAACGGCGCAGGCTGGGCGGCCACCATGACGGCCCAGGGCTACAACGCCGGCGCCTCGCACTGCGGTGTCTACGTCGGCGCGG
>DASSOD010000166.1:0-3743 GCA_035700905.1 Gemmatimonadales bacterium
GGCGGGCGGCGGAGCGCGGCGGTGGATGCGTTCAAGCGGGCGTACGAGCACCGGAACCGGCTCACCGACCGCGAGCGCTACCTCACCCAGGCGGCCTATCACGCGTTCGTCGAGGGCGACCGCGAGAGCTCGATCGCCGACTACCGGTCGCTGCTGGACATCTACCCGAGCGACGTGGTCGCGCTCAACAACCTGAGCATCCTCTACAGCGAGCTGCGCAACTTCGAGGAGGCCGCGGAGCTGGCGCGGCGGGCGACGCTGGTGCAACCGGCCAACATCACCTTCTGGTCCAACTACCTCAACGCGCTGGTGGGCCAGGGCAAGGTGGACAGCGCCGAGGCCGCGCTGCGCGCGGTGGAGGGCTCGGTCCGCTCGCAGCCGTTCGCCAGCGAGCTGGAGCTGAGCGTCGCGGCGCTCAAGGGCGACTACGACAGCGTCGAGGCCGGGGTCCGGCGGATCCGTGACAGCCGGCGCGAGAGCCTGGACTGGCAGACGACCACCAGCAGCCAGCTCGCGGCGCTCGCGGCGCTCCGGGGCAAGCTCGACCAGTCGGAGCAGCACCTGCGCGCGGCCGCGGAGGCGAGCGCCGCCCAGAACCTGCCGGAGCGGGCGCTCTTCTACGAGGCGGCCGGCGCCGGGCTCGAGACCTGGTACCGGGGCCAGCCGGCGCGCGCGCTTCGCCGCCTCGACGACGCGCTCCGCCGGCGGCCGCTCGCGGGGCTCGACGTGCGGGACCGGCCGTACCTCCCCCTCGCCGTGGTGTACGCCGAGGCGGGCCGTCCCGACCGCGCCCGGGCCCTGGTGGCGGAGTTCGACCGCCTGGCGCCCGAGGGAGACCGGCGGCTGGCGGAATCGGAGCGGCACGCCGCGCTGGGGGCGATCGCGCTCGCCGAGCGGCGCCCACGCGAGGCGGTCGAGGAGTTCCGCCTGCAGGACGAGGGCGACTGCACCGTGTGCGCGGTGGCGAGCCTCGGGCGCGCGTACGAGGCCGCGGGCAACGCGGACTCCGCCATCGCCGCCTACGAGCGCTACGTCGCCACCCCGATGCTCGGACGGCTGGTGCTGGACGCGATCTGGCTCCCGCGCACCTATCTCCGGCTGGGCGAGCTGTACGAGGAGCGGGGCAACCGCTCCCGCGCGGCGGAGTACTACGCCCGGCTGGTCCGGCTCTGGAAAGATCCCGATCCCGAGCTGCGGATGAAGGTGGGCGAGGCCAAGCGCCGGCTGGAGGCTCTCACGGGCGAGCGAGCCGCGAGCTGAGCCGGGTCCCCGGCCCGCCCCGCCGGCACCGCCGAGACCAATCTTGACCGATCTCCGATCCCGCATCGCCGCGGCGCTCGCGGACCGCTACGCCATCGAGCACGAGCTCGGGAGCGGAGGGACGGCGCTCGTGTATCGGGCCCGCGACCTGAAGCACGGTCGCACCGTCGCGGTGAAGGTGCTCCGGCCCGAGCTGGCCGCATCGGTCGGCCCGGAGCGCTTCCTCCGCGAGATCCGCATCGCCGCGGGCCTTACCCATCCCCACATCCTCTCGGTGCACGACTCGGGCGAGGCCGGCGGGCTCCTCTACTTCGTCATGCCTTATGTGGAGGGCGAGTCGCTCCGCGCGCGCCTCGCGCGCGAGGGGCCGCTGCCGCTCGAGGACGCGCTCCGCATCGCGCGCGAGGTGGCCGACGCGCTGGCGTACGCGCACTCGCAGGGCGTGGTGCATCGTGACATCAAGCCGGGCAACATCCTGCTCGTGGGCGGGCACGCGGTGGTGGCGGATTTCGGCATCGCCGTGGCCACCGGAGCGCAGAGCGAGAGCCTCACGGAGCTGGGCTTCGCGATCGGAACCCCGGCCTACATGAGCCCGGAGCAGGCCGAGGGGCGAGCGCCGGTGGACGGTCGGAGCGACCTCTACAGCCTCGGCTGCGTGCTCTTCGAGATGCTGACGGGCCGCCCTCCCTACCCCGGCCCCACGCCCGGCGCGGTGCTGCTCCGGCACTCCGCGGACCCGGTGCCCTCGGTGCGCGCCGCGCGCGCGTCGGTGCCGGTCCAGCTCGACCGCGCCGTCACCCGCGCGCTGGCCAAGCTGCCCGCCGATCGCTTCTCCAGCGCGGTCCAGTTGGCGGAAGCGCTGGAGCCCGCAGCGCCGGCGAAGGACGGGGCGGGCCCGCGGCCGGTGCGCCGCGCGCTGGCGGGGGCCGGGGTCGCGGTCGCCGCGCTGGGCGCGCTGCTCCTGCTGGCGCGGACGCGGCCGTGGGAGCGGGCGTCGGCGCCCGTCGCGCCGCGCATCGCGATCGCCCTGCTCCCGTTCGCGGAGCGCGGCGGCGGGCCGGTGCCGCCGGCGCCGAGCGGGGCGCCCTACCACGTCCAGCTGGGCCAGGCGCTCGAGTGGCTGCCCGACGTGGACGCCATCGACGGCCGCGCCCTGCTGCCCGAGGGCGGCGCGGGGGACGCGGTCGCGTCCGCCGTCTTCCGGCGGATCGCGCGGCTCGGCGCCCGCTACGCGGTGCTGGGGGAGGTCGAGCGCGGGCCGGCCATCACCCGCCTCACGCTCACGCTGTACGAGCCTGGGACCGGCGCCCGCGTCGCGAGAATCGCGGACAGCGCGATGCCAGGCGACCTGGATCGAACCATGAGCCGGCTGGCCGCCGCCTCAGTGCGCGCCTTCGGCGAGCGCGACTCCGCCACGTTTCGGGTGTATCGCCGGCTGGCCGGCGCCACCACGTCGGCGGCCGCGCTCGGGCGGCTGGTGTCGGGGCAGCGGCGGTTCTGGGCCGGCGACTACGACGGCGCGGCCGAGGCGTTCCGCGCCGCGATCGCGGCGGACACCGCGTGCGCGCTCGCGTATCACCGACTCGGCGTCGCCGAAGAATGGCGACACGATTTCGGCGCCGCGCTCGCCGCCGTGCGCGCGGGGCTGGAGCGCCGGGGCGCCATGGACCCGCGCTGGGTCCCGCTGCTCGAGGGGCAGCGGTACTACCTGCTCGGGCAAGGCGACAGCGCGATCGCGCGCTTCCAGGACGTCGTCCTGGAGCAGCGCGACGCGGTGGATGCCTGGTACGGCCTGGGGGAGTCCCTGTTCCACTACGGTCCCTACACCGGCCACTCCCGGGACGACGCCAGGGCCACGCTGGCGCGGGCGGCGGAGGTGGACAGCACCTTCTTTCCGGACTACGACCACCTGGTGGATCTCGCCCTCGACGCCGGCGACCGCGCCGGCGCGCTCCGCTACCTTGCCCGGATCCGCGCCGACGACCCGAAGCGGCCGTCGCGCGAAGTGGCCGTGGCGCTCCGGTTCGGGGACCGGGCGGGCCGCAAGGCCGCGCTCGAGCGCGCGCGGCGGCTCGACCGCCAAGGCACCTCGCAGGTCGCGGCCCTCTGGCTCCGCGGCGCGTTCGACCCCGCCACCGCGGACACGCTCGCGCAGGCGCTGGCCGCCGCGAGCACGGCCCCGGACGACCGCCGCCGGGCGGGCCAGCTCCGGCTGGTGGCGCTGGCCGCCCAGGACCGCTGGCCGGCTGCGCTGGACGCCTGGCGCCGCAGCGCCGAGCGGGCGGATTTCGATCCCTATATCGTGCTCGCCTACCTCAGCGGCGCGCGGGCGGACTCGCTCGCGGCGCCGATGCTCGAGTGGGCCCACCGGCTGGTGGCGGAGGGACGCGCCCCCGACTTCACCCACCCGCCGTGGGACGATGGGCAGCAGGCATTCATGGCGCTGACCCAGCGCGCCCTGCTCCGGGGCGATTCCGCGGAGG
>DASSOD010000167.1:0-8406 GCA_035700905.1 Gemmatimonadales bacterium
CCGCGTACCGCACGGTACTCCGCGCCCTGGAGCGCCGCGCGCACGCGCGCGCCGACCTCGCGCGGCGCCTGCTGCGCCGCGGCCATCCCGCCGACGCGGTGCACGCTGCGCTCGACCGCGTCGCCGGCCTCGGGCTTCTCGACGACGTGCGATTCGCGGCGCACTACGTTCAGACCCGCGCCGTGCGGGGCCGCGGGCCTGCCCGCATTCTCCGCGATCTGCTGGCTCTCGGCGTGGAGCGCTCGGTCATCGATCGCGCGCTGGCGGACGAGTGGCCCCCCGAAGCGGATCGGACGGCGCTGCCGTTCGCGCTCGCCGCGCAGCGCTCCCGCCAGCTCGGCGACCTGCCCCGTCCCGTCAAGCGCCGCCGGCTTCTGGCCTACCTTTCCCGGCGCGGCTACGGCGGTCACGACGCGCTCGAGGCGGTGCGACGCGCTCTCGGCTAAGTGCTGCGCGCGCATGGCCCAGGGTGGTGGGCCGCCATATATTCCGGGCATGCGCGCGGCTCAAATCCGAAGGCTGTTCCTCGATTTCTTCGTGGCTCGTGGGCACCGTGAGGTGCCTTCTTCGTCCCTGGAGCCCAAGGACGATGCCACCCTGCTGTTCACCAACGCGGGCATGGTGCAGTTCAAGCGGGTCTTCCTGGGGCAGGAGCGCCGCGACTACTCCCGGGCCACCACCTGCCAGAAATGCGTCCGGGCGGGCGGCAAGCACAACGATCTCGAGCAGGTGGGGCACACCAGGCGCCACCACACGTTCTTCGAGATGTTGGGCAACTTCTCCTTCGGCGACTACTTCAAGCGCGACGCCATCGCCTTCGCCTGGGAGTTCGTGACCGGCAAGGAGTACCTGGGCCTTCCGCCGGAGCGCCTCCGCGTCACCGTGCACCACTCGGACCAGGAGGCCCGGGCGCTCTGGCGCGAGATCGCCGGGCTCCCCGACCACCGGATCTACGGCCTGGGCGACGCGGACAACTTCTGGCAGATGGGCGACACCGGCCCCTGCGGCCCGTGTACCGAGATCTATGTGGACCTCGACTGGTCTCCGGAGCGGCCGCAGACCGGCACCGAGGTCATCCCGCAGGCCGAGTTCGAGCGCCAGGCGGAGGAGGGCCGGTTCCTCGAGATCTGGAACCTGGTGTTCATGCAGTACGATCGCGCGGCGGACGGCACGCTCACGCCGCTTCCCAAGCCCTCGGTCGACACTGGCGCGGGGCTCGAGCGCATCGCCGCCGTGATGCAGGGCGAGGACGACAACTTCCACACCGATCTCTTCCTGCCACTGATCGCCCGGGTGGGCGAGCTGGTCGGCCGGGCGTACGACAAGGAAGGGCCGGACCGCGCCTCGTACCGGGTGCTGGCCGATCACGCTCGGGCGGTGGCGTTCCTGCTGGCGGACGGCATCTATCCCAGCAACGAGGGGCGCGGGTACGTGCTCCGGCGGATCCTCCGGCGCGCGGTGCGGCACGCCTGGCTCCTGGGCCGGCGCGAGCCCACGCTCGCGCCGCTCACCGAGGTGGTGGTGCGCGAGATGGGCGAGGCGTACCCGGAGCTGGTCGCCGCGCGGAAGCACGTCCTCGAGACCACCGAGGCCGAGGAGCGGCGCTTCCTCGAGACGATCGAGGGCGGGCTCCGGCGGCTGGAGGAGCTGGTCGAGTCGGGCGCCCGCACCATCTCGGGCGACGAAGCCTTTCGGCTGTACGACACCTTCGGGTTTCCGATCGACCTCACCCAGATCATCGCCGGCGAGCGCGGGCTCGCGGTGGATCTGGCCGGCTTCGAGCGCGCGCTGGAGGAGCAGCGCGAGCGCTCGCGGGCGGCGCGCACCCGCGCCGCCGGCACCGGGAGCCGGGGTGGTGCGGCGGCGCCCACCCGCGGCGCCGGCGCGGAAGGTTCCGGCGGCGAGGGCGGCCGCGCCCCGGCGGTGCACGTGAAGCGCCCGGGCGCGTGGCGCACGATCAAGCGCGGAAAGCAGAAGTTCGTGGGCTACGACCGCACCGAAGCGGAATCCGACGTGCTCGCCTTCCGCCAGGAGGGCGATCGAGTCGAGCTCGTGATCCGGGAGAACCCGTTCTACGCCGAGTCGGGCGGACAGGTGAGCGACACGGGGGGCGTCGCCGGCCAGGGCTGGACGCTGGCGGTCGACTCGGTGCGGAAGGAGCCGGCCAAAGGCACCGTGATCGGCGGGAGCTTCGCCGAACCGTTCGAGCCGACGCCGGTGGAGGCCGCGGTGGACGCGCCACGCCGGCGGAACATCGAACGGCACCACAGCGCCACCCACCTGGTGCACCTCGCGCTCCGGCGGCATCTCGGGTCGCACGCCCACCAGGCGGGCTCGCTGGTCGAGCCGGGGCGGCTGCGGTTCGACTTCACTCATCAGCGCCCGATCGAGCCCGAGCTGCTCCGCGCCATCGAGCAGGACGTGAACGAGCAGATCTGGGCGAACTACCCGACCGTGACCCGGGAGATGGCCTACGCCGACGCGCTGGCGCTCGGCGCGATGGCGTTCTTCTCCGAGAAGTACGGCGACAGGGTCCGGGTGGTGCAGATGGGCGACTCGCTCGAGCTTTGCGGCGGAACCCACGTGCGAAGCACCGGCCAGGTGGGCCTGTTCCGCTTCACGGGGCAGGGCGGGGTGGCGGCCGGCGTGCGCCGCATCGAGGCGGTGACCGGCCCCGCCGCCTACACGCTGGTGCAGGACGTGGAGACGCGGCTCGGGCACTTGGCCGAGCGGCTCAAGACCCAGCCCGAGCACCTCGCGCGCCGGGTCGATCAGCTGTTGGAGGAGCGTGCCAGGCTCGAGGCGCGCCTGGCCGACGCGCTCCGGCACGGCGGCAACGGCGCGGCCATGAGGGGCGAGACGCTCGACGTCGCCGGGGTGCAGCTCACCGTGGCCGAGACCCCTTCGGAGGACCGCGGGGAGCTGGGCGAGCTGGCGGACCGCTTCCGCGAGGGCAAGCGGCGCGCGGTGCTGGTGCTCTTCGGCACCGGTGAGCGCGGCGGCATCCACGTGGCCGTCACCGACGACCTGGTGAGCGCAGGCCACCGCGCGGGCGACCTGGTCAACCGGATCGCCGCCGTGAGCGGTGGCCGCGGCGGCGGGCGGCCGCACTTCGCCTCGGCCGGGGCGGGGGATCCCGGCCGCCTCACGGCCGCGCGCGCGGCCACGCCGGAGCTCGTCGCCGCCTGGCTCGGGAACGGCGGATGAGCGCGGGCGAGCCGGCACCCACCTCGCTGGGCGCGTGGCTCGACCGGCACACCGCCCGGGCGCCCGAGCCGCTTCGCTCGCGCGTCCGCCAGTACGCGGAGTACGCGGCGTCGGCCGCCGCTCGATCGCAGGCGGAGGCGCTCGCGCAGGCGGGACAGCGCGCGCTGGACGTGGTGCTGGCGCATCCGGGCGACCGATCGGCGGCGCTTGATCTCCTGGCCGCGGACGCGCTGGTCACGCTCGCACTCCTCGCGCAAGCCGAGCAGGCGCCCGAGCGGCTCGGCGGGTTCGCCGAGGAGCTGCTGCGCGCCGGCCTGACGGGCGCGTGATCGATCTCCACTCGCATTTGCTCCCCGCCGTGGACGACGGCGCGCGGACGGTCGAGCAGGCAGTCCGCACGCTCCACGCGATGGCGCACAGCGGCGTGACGGACCTCTGCCTCACGCCGCACCTCACGGCGAGCCAGGCGGAGCAGGGCATCCCGCCGGCCTACGACGCCGCCTTCCTCGCGCTCCGCGCCGCGGCGCCGGCCGCGCCGCGGCTCTATCGCGGCGCGGAGGTGATGCTGGACCGGCCGCTCGGCCCCGCGGCGTGCGACGATCCGGCGGTGCGGATCGCGGGGACCCGCTACATGCTGGTCGAGTTCCCCCGCCTCGTGGCGGGCGAGGCGGTCCGCAGCGCGCTGGCGCACGTCATCTCGCTCGGGCTCACGCCGGTGCTGGCCCATCCCGAGCGCTACAGCTCCTGCTCGGTGGAGTCGGTGCGGCGCTGGCGGGCGCTGGGCGCCGTGATGCAGGTGGACGCGACGACGCTGCTCTCGCCCCGCCCGCGGGGCGAGCGCGCCCGCCGCCTGGTGGAGGCCGGGCTCGCCGACATCCTGGCCGCCGACAACCACGGCGACTCGCGAATGCTGCTCTCCGCCTGGCAGATGCTCGAGGAGCACGGCGGCCGCACCCAGGCGCACCTGCTGGTGTCGCGAAACCCGGCGGCCATCCTCCAGGACGACCTCACCGAGGAGGTCCCGCCGCTCCCGCTCAAGGCGTCGCTGCTCGAGCGGCTGCGCCGGCTCTGGGCCCCCACCGACGAATGACGATCCATCTGCTCTTCACCGGCGGCACCATCTCCATGCAGCGGGACGCCGCCGCGGGCGGCAATGTGCCCGCGCACGGCGGGGCCGCGCTGGTAGCGCTCGCGCCCGAGCTGCGCCGGGTGGCGCCTTTCCAGGTGGAGGATTGGGCCCGGATGCCGGCGTGCCACCTCGACCAGGAGCGGCTCTGGGCGCTGCGCGAGCGGATTCGCGCGATCCAGGACGGGGAGGGACTCGCGGGCGCGGCGCGACCCCGCGGCATCGTGGTCACCCACGGCACCGACGTGCTGGAGGAGACGGCCTATCTTCTCGCGCGCACGCTCGACCCCGCGGTGCCGGTGGCGCTCACCGGGGCGATGCGCACGTCGAGCGACGGCGGGTGGGACGGGCCGCGTAACCTCACGGACGCCGCGACGGTCGCCGCGAGCCCCGAGAGCGCCGGGCGCGGGGCGATGGTGGTGTTCGCGGGCCACGTGTTCGCCGGACACGAGGCGGTGAAGATGGACGCGATGGCGCCCGACGCGTTCGGGGCGCCGCACGGCGGTCCGGTGGGCGAGGTGGCGAGCGGCGTGGTCACGTTCGGCTCGGCGCCCCGGCTTCCGCGGCGGGTCCAGCCGCGCGGGCTGCGCGCCCGGGTGGCGCTGGTGCCGACGGTCCTGGGCGATACCGGCGAGCTGCTGGACCTCGCGCGGCCGACGCACGACGGCGTGGTGGTCGTGGCGTTCGGCAGCGGCAACGCGCCGCCCGGGATCGTGCCGTCGGTCCGCCGCTGGCTGAGCGAAGGGAAGCCGGTCGTCCTCGCCAGCCGCTGCCCGTACGGCGTGGTCACGCCGGCGTACGCGTTCGAGGGCGGCGGCGCCCGGCTGATCGAGCTGGGCGTGACTCCGGCCGGGCCGCGCACGCCCTCGCAGGCGCGCATGGAGCTCACCATCGCGCTCTCCGCCGGCGTGCGGTACGGCGCCTGACGGACGCCATGGGCGCGGCCGCCTTTCCCCGCGAGCTCGACATCCCCGAGGAGGTGCTCGCGATCGCGCGCGCGCTCGACGCCGCCGGCCACGAGGTCTGGTGCGTGGGCGGCGTGGTGCGCGACAGCCTGCTGAGCGCCCGCGGGGCCGCCGCACCGCCGGAGTACGCCGCCATCGACTTCGCCACGTCGGCAACGCCGGAGGAGGTGCAGCGGCTCTTCCGCCGGACGGTGGACATCGGCATCGCCCACGGCACCGTGGGCGTGCTGGACCGGAACCGGGTGCTGCACGAGGTGACGACGTTCCGCCGCGACGTCGCGACCGACGGCCGCCACGCGGTCGTGGCGTACGGCGCCACGCTGGAGGAGGATCTCGCCCGGCGCGACTTCACGGTGAACGCGATCGCGTACCACCCGCTGCGGCACGAGTGGCGCGATCCGTTCCGCGGCGCGGACGACCTGGAGGCGGGCGTGATCCGCGCCGTGGGTGTGCCGGCGCAGCGGTTTCGCGAGGACTATCTGCGGATTCTCCGGGCGATCCGCTTCGCCGCACGATTCGGGTTCCGGATCGAGGCGGCCACCTGGGCCGCGGCGCGCGAGTCCGCCGCGGGCCTCGCCGTGCTCTCCGCGGAGCGGGTACGGGACGAGCTGTTCAAGAGCCTCCGGACCGCGCGGTCGATCCCCGAGCTGGTGTCGCTCTGGAGCGAGGTCGGCGCCGTCACGCGGTGGATCCCGGAGCTCGCCTCCGCCGCGAGCGGCGGCCGTCGCTACGCCGCGGAGGAGGCGAACCGGTTTCCGCGGGATCCCGTGCTGCTGCTCGTCCTGCTCTGCGATGCGCCGGCGCCGGCGCTCAGGCGGCTGCGCGCGTCGAACGCGGAGATCGCGCGGGCGGAAGCGCTCGCGGCGGGGCCGCCCGCGCCGGCGGGCCCATCGCCCGAGGCCGTGCGGCGCTGGCTGGCGGCGCTGGGCGAGCGGGCGCGCGACGTCGCGACGCTGTGGCAGCGGGCGGAAGACCTGGCGTCGCTTTGGCGGCTGCGCCACGGGACGTCAGCGCGGTGGGCGGACACGGCCGCTGGAATCCGCGCGCGCGGCGACGCCGTGCTCCGCGGGCAGCTCGCCCTGGACGGGAGCGACCTCGAGCGGCTGGGCGTGCCGCGCGGCCCGCGCATCGGGGAGATCCTGGGCCGGCTGCTCGACCGCGTGCTCGCGGATCCCGCGCTCAACACGCGCGACCACCTCGCGGCGCTCGCGCGCGAGCTCGCGTGAGTCCCCTCGGCTTCGCCCTCGCCGCCGCGGCGGGGAACGTGCTCGGCGCGATCGTGGTGGTGCGGCACGTGCGGCGGGAGCTTCGCGTCATCGACGCGGGGATCGCGTTCGGCGCGGGGTTCATGCTGGCCGTGGCGCTGCTCGGCGTGCTCCCCGAGGTGTTCCGCGGCGCCGGGCCCGGAGGGGCGGGGGCGGCGACGGCGGCCGGCTACGTGCTCGCGGGCTACCTGCTGGTCCACGTCGCCCAGCACGTCCTGGTGCCGCACTTCCACTTCGGGGAGGAGACCCACAAGGTCACCGTCGCCACCGGGGTCACCGCGCTGCTCGGGCTCTCGCTGCACGCGGTGTTCGACGGCGTGGCGATCGCGAGCGGATTCCTGACCTCGAGCCGGCTCGGCGTGCTCCTCTTCCTCGCGGTGCTGGTGCACAAGGTGCCGGAGGGGCTCACGATCGGGAGCATCATCCTCGCGGGCGGGCAGTCGAAGGCCCGCGCGGTGGGCTCGGCGGCGTGCGTCGGGGCGGCGACGCTGCTTGGGGTGGTGCTCACCGAGGGCATCGGACCGCTCGCGCGTCACGGGCTGGCGCTGTCGGCGGGGGTCACGCTCTACGTGGCCGCGAGCAACCTCGTGCCCGAGTTCCAGCAGAAGCGCCGGCCCGCCGCGGCCCTCGCCTTCTTCGCGGGGCTCGCCGCGTACGCGGCGGGCGAGGCGCTGCTCGCGGCCTGGGTCTCCTGAGGAATTAGCTTTCGCTCATGGCCAGGAAGCGCGCGGCCGCCGCCCACGATTCCCTCTTCTCCGCGGCCCGCGGCGCGGAGCCGCTCGCCGCGCGGATGCGCCCGCGCGCGCTGGACGAGTTCGTGGGCCAGCAGCACCTGCTCGGGCCGGGCCGGCCGCTCCGGATCAGCATCGAGCGCGGGACGCCGGGCTCGATGATCTTCTGGGGCCCGCCGGGGAGCGGCAAGACGACCCTGGCCCATCTCATCGCGGCCGCCACGTCCCGGTCGTTCGTGCCGTTCAGCGCGGTCAACGAGGGCGTGCCGCGCATCCGGGAGATCGTCACGGCGGCGCGCGAGCGACTGGCCTCGGGCGGCGCCCAGACCATCCTCTTCGTGGACGAGATCCACCGGCTCAACAAGGCGCAGCAGGACAGCCTCCTGCCGCCGGCCGAGGACGGGACGGTCACGCTGATCGGCGCCACCACCGAGAACCCGAGCTTCGAGGTGAACGGGGCGCTCCTCTCGCGCACCCGGGTGTTCGTGCTCGAGCCGCTCGCGGCCGCGGACCTGCTCGCGCTGCTCGGACGCGCGCTCGAGGACGGCGAGCGCGGCCTGGGCGCGATGCGGCTCGCGGCGGAGCCGGACGCGCTGGCCCTCATCGCGGAGGAGGCCGACGGCGACGCGCGCCGGGCGCTCACGGTGCTCGAGGCCGCGGCGATGCAGGTCGGCGCCGGCGGGCGGATCACGGTCGAGGCCGCGCGCGATGCGATGCAGAAGCGGTTCGCCCGGTACGACAAGGCGGGCGAGGAGCACTTCAACCTGCTCTCCGCCTACCACAAGTCGCTCCGGGGGAGCGACCCGCAGGGCGCGCTGTACTGGATGGCGCGGATGGTGGACGGGGGCGAGGACCCGATGACCATCTTCCGGCGCGCCATCGCGATGGCCGCGGAGGACGTGGGCCTCGCCGACCCGAACGCCCTCCTCGTCGCGGTGGCCGCTCGGGACGCCTTCCACATGCTCGGGCCGCCGGAGGGCTATCTCCCGCTGGCGGAGATGACCATCTATCTCGCGACGGCGCCCAAGTCAAACAGCGCCAAGGTGGCGCTGGACCAAGCGCTGGCGGCCGCGCGCGACACGCCGGCCGCGCCGGTCCCCTTGCACATCCGG
>DASSOD010000168.1:0-2195 GCA_035700905.1 Gemmatimonadales bacterium
CGCCCGGACGACGACGCGCTCCTTCGCGCAATCCCCGCCCTTAAGGACGAACTCCAGACCAACGTGGAGCTCGCGTCACCGCTCGACTTCATCCCGGTTCCCCCCGGCTGGGAGGATCGCGGAAAATTCGTGGCGCAGATCGGCCGGATCGGCTATTTCCATTTCGATCTTTACGCGCAGGCGTTGGCCAAAGTCGAACGCGGTCACAGGCAGGACATGGCGGATGTCCGGGAGATGCTCGATCGAAGGCTGATCGAGCGTAACCGCGCGCTCGAATACTTCGCCAGGATCGAGCCGGAACTGTACCGCTTCCCTGCCGTCGATGCGCCGAGCTTCAGGCAGGCCGTCGAGGAGGCGTTCGGGTCATAGGTGAACCGCATCACCCGAGCGCCGCCGCGAGCGCCGCCGCGACCTCCCGCGCCAGCTTTTCCTGGCCCTCGAATCCGTCGCCCGTCTCCCGGTCGAACCGCGCGCTCCACCGCTGGCAGCCGTCGCGCACGTCTACCAGGCGCACGCTGAGCCGCGCGCGCCCGGCCGCATAGCGCACGCTCCCCTCGAGCACGGCCGCGAGGCCGAGCCGCGCGCCCAGCTCCCGCAGGTCGGGAGTCGTCTTCCGCATCGCGGTGACCGACGTGCGGGAGGCCACGCGCACGCTGGGGAGCGCGGCCGCCGCGGCCATCAACTCCTCGGTCAGTCCCTGCGCGAACGTCCCCGCCTCGGGTGCGTCGTCCAGCGATTCGAGGGGCAGAATGCCGATGGCGACCGGAGTGGTGCCGGCCGCTTCGGGCGGCGGATGATCCGGTGACGTGCCGCCGCCCGCCTGCTTGAGCCGTGCCGCGAGCGCCACCACCGCCGGGTTCGGCTCCGCCTCCAGTTCCTCCCGGAGCTGCGCCTGGTACGACCGCGCCTGCTCCAGCGCGCGGGCCCGATCGCCGGCCGCCGCTAGGGCCGTCATCAGGTGCATCGTGACCCGCGAGCTCAGCGGCTCGTGCTCGGCGAGGCGGCGCCACCACCCGGCGGCCGCGCGCGCATCCCCCGCGACCTCGGCCTCGACCGCGAGCGCCTCCAGCGTCTCCCCGTACTCCCGCGCCAGCGCCGACCGGCGCGCGTCGATCCAGCGCTCGAGCTCGGGCGCGTCGGGCGGGAAGAAGCCGTCGAGGAACGGGCCCGCGTAGAGCTCCACCGCCCGGGCCAGCTCACCCTTCCGCCGCGCCTCGGCGAACTCCCAGAGATCGCACGCGACTCGCGCCGGATTCAGCCTGAGCTCACCCGCCCCCAGCACCAGGTCCGGGCACTCGAGGCATCGCCGCGCGTGGTGCGCGAGCTGGCTCAGCCGGTGCGAGCTGCGCTCGGCGTCCGCCTCCGGCCAGAGCAGCACCTGGATCTTCTCCCGCGCCATCCCCCGCTGGCCCGCGCAGGCGAGCACCGCGAGCAGCGCCAGCACCTGTGGCTGCGCGGCCGGGCCGGTCCTCGGCCCCGCGGGGCCGTGAAGGGCCGGCGGGCCGAACAGGCGGAGGCGCAGCTCCGGACCGGTTTGCGCGTGAGCCGCTGGCGTCTGATCCATGGCTGATCGGTGCCTGACGGGTGCGGCCTACTCTAGGCCCCACGATTCCGACGTGCAAGCGGCCACACCCGGAGGAGCCCACGATGACCCATATCCCTCGAACCACCGCCGCCGGCCGAGCCGCGGCGGTCCTGCTGGCCGGCATCGTCGCCGGCGCATGCGGCGGCGATCCGCCCACGTCGCCCGGCGCCAGGTCCGGCGCCGCACCGAGTGAAAAGCGCGAGCTTCTTCCGTATAAGGACGTGTACGACGCGACCGGAACGATGGCGCCGTCGTCCAACTGTCCGGCGGGGAACCTCCTGGTGAGCCTCGAGGGCGGCGGCAACGGAACCCACGTCGGCAGGTACACCATCGTGAACTCACACTGCCTCGACCTGGCCACCGGGGTGTTCACCAACGGAAGCTTCACCAAGACCGCGGCCAACGGCGACCAGCTCTTCGGCACCTACTCGGGCGCCGGTACGGTGATCGTACCTCCGGCGCCCGTGGGCCGGTTCGCCGTCCAGGGCACGCTCACCTTCACCGGCGGCACCGGCCGGTTCGCCGGCGCGAGCGGCAGCACGTCCATGGAGGGCACCCAGGTCACCGACTTCTCGCAGCCTGGCTTCCCGTCCGAGGTCCACCTTCAGAT
>DASSOD010000169.1:0-3909 GCA_035700905.1 Gemmatimonadales bacterium
CGAGGTAGCGGGAGAGGCGCTCGAGCTCGGGGGTCGCTTCCGCGAGGGCGATCTCGAGGTCCACCCGTTGCTCCGGGCCGAGCTCGTCGGCGCCGAGCGCCTCCCGGGCCACGCGCACGAACCGCTCGCGGAAGGCGTCGAGCTGGCCGCGGCGGATGGTGACGCCCGCCGCCATGTGGTGGCCGCCGTAGCGCTCCAGCAGGTCGTGGCAGGCGGTGAGCGCGCCGTGGAGGTCGAATCGCGAGATGCTCCGGCCCGAGCCCTTGCCGATCTCGCCGTCGAACGCGATCAGGAACGTCGGGCGGCCAAAGCGCTCGACCACGCGCGACGCGACGATGCCGACCACGCCCGGGTGCCAGCCGTCGCCGTCGAGCACGATGCCCGGCTCGAGCCCCGCCGCCGCCTGCCGCTCCACCTGCTCCATCGCCTGGTCCAGAATCCGCTGGTCGAGCAGCTGGCGCTCGGCGTTGAGCGCCTCCAGCCGCCGCGCGAGAATCGCCGCCTCCGCCGGATCGTCGCTCAGCAGCAGCCTCAAGCCCTCGGCCGCGTCGCCGATGCGGCCGGCGGCGTTGAGGCGCGGAGCGAGGATGTAGCCGAGATGCCCCGCGCGGACGGGTTTGCCGGCGAGCCCGCTCGACTCCACCAGCGCGCGAACGCCCGCCCAGCGGCTCTCGCCGAGGAGGCGGAGCCCGTGCTTCACCAGGACGCGGTTCTCGCCGGTGAGCGGCACCACGTCCGCCACGCTCGCGAGCGCCACGAGGTCGAGAAGATGGAACGGCAGGTTGGGTGAGAGCCCGAGCGCGGGCACCAGCGCCTGCACCAGCTTGAACGCGACCCCCGTGCCGCAGAGCATGCGGAGGCCCGAGGCATCGTCAAGGCGCTGCGGATCCACGATGGCATCGGCGGGGGGGAGCGCGGCGCCGGGCAGGTGGTGATCGGTCACGACGACGGCGATGCCGGCCTCGCGCGCGTCGCGCACCGCATCGCCCGCGCTGATCCCGCAGTCGCAGGTGACGATGAGCCGGGCGCCGAGGGCGCGCGCCTGCGCGAGGCCGGCCGGGCCGAAGTCGTAGCCGTCGCGGAGGCGGTGCGGGACGAACGGGCTCACCCGGGCCCCGGCCGCGCGCAGCGCGCGGGTGAGGAGCGCGGTGGCGCACTGGCCGTCCACGTCGTAGTCCCCGTGCACCAGGATGGGGCCGCCCGCGCGCACCGCCTCGCGGATCACGGAGACCGCCTCCGCCATCCCGGCGAGCGACAGCGGATCGGCCAGCTGGTCGAGGCTCGGGCGCAGGAAGCGGCGCGCGGCGGCGGGGTCGGCGAAGCCACGCTGCACCAGGATCCCGGCAAGCGCGTGCGGCAGGCTCAGCTCCGCCGCCAGGCGGCTGACGGCCCCGGGATCCGGCGCGGGGGCGACGGCCCAGCGCAGCGGCACGGTGGCGAGCACCGGCTCAGCTCCCGGCCGCGTAGAGGATCACGCCGCAGGCCTCGCAGCCGTCGAGTATGGTGCCCGCGCGGATCTGACTCCGGCGGTTGCGCGGCACCGCGGTGAAGCACGCGCCGCAGGCGTCGCCGTTCAACGGCACGACGACGGCGGCCGTGGCGCGCGCGCGGCGGAGCCGGTCGTAGCGGGTGCGCAGGGCCCGATCCAGGCGCGAGGCGCTGGCCTCCCGCTCCGCTTGCAGGCGCTCTCGGTCCGCCTCGATCTCCCCCCGCCGCGCGGCGAGCTCCTCCCGCTTCGGCCGTTGCTCCGCGTCTACCTGCTCGAGCTGCTTCAGCTCATCGCCGGCCTTCACCTCGAGCGCGGTCACCGTATCGGCCGAGCGCACCCAGTCGCTCTCCTCCTTGGCGATCACGGAGCGGGCGAGGTCCATCTCCGCCATCAGGGTCGAGGCCTCCTTCGGGTTTCGGACGAACTCGAGCCGCTGTCGGCGCCGCTCCTGCAGCGAGCGGTAGCTCTCGATCTTGCTTTCCAGCTCGTCGCGCCGGCGGGCGCCTTCCTCGGCGGCGCGGCGGGCCTGGTCGGCCGCGTCCTGGGCGCGCCGGCGGTCTCCATCGAGCACCTCGAGCTCCGCGTCCAGCGCGGCGAGCCGCGCGTCCACGTCGGCGAGCGCGGCGTCCTTGGCCTGCAGATCCAGCAGCTTGTGAAGGTCCGGATGCATCGAGAGTCCTTGCAAGACGGTGATCGGAATGCTCAACGCCGCGGCGACCGGCGCCGGGACGACTGCGCCGCGCGCAGGTACCCGCGAGCGCGCGCGAACGCCGGGAAGCGCAGGTCGAGGTCCGCGAGCTGGCGGCGCTTCTCGCCGGGGTCGGTGAGGGCGGCGATCTCCCGGTAGCGGGGCCGCGCCTGCAGGGTCTGGTGCTCGCGGGTGTAGGTCTCGTCCACGTCCGGCGCGCTCAGCGTCGCGCCCGCCTCGACCAGCTCGGCCCAGAGCGCCTGCCCATCGGGCGAGAGCCCCTCCGGCAGCCGCGCGGGCGGGCTGCGCCGCAGCGCCTCGAACAGCTCGCGGTGCACCGGGAGCTCGAACAGCTCGGGGGCGAGCTCCTCCCGCGCCCGGTCCCGCCACTCGGGAAGCGCGACCAGCACCCGAAGGAGCTGACGCTCGGCCTTCACGCCGAAGGCCTCGGCACGCCGCACGGGCGCCGCACGCGGGCGCGCATCCGATGGGGCACGCGCCAGTGCCTGGCCGGCGGGAGCCCGGCTCCTCGCCTCGGCGGCCACGACCTCGCGCGGCACCCCCACCCGCTCGGCCACGCGGCCGGCGTACAGCTCGCGCATCACCGGATCGGCGGCGGCACGGATGGTCGGCAGCAGCCGGTCGAGCGCCTCGCGCCGGTGCTCGACGCCCTCGAACCACCCCTTGCGCTCGAGGAGCTGGATCTTCCGCTCCAGCACGTCCACCGCGTCGGCCAGGATGGGCGCGATGGCGCCGGCGCCGCCGCCGCGCACCAGCGTGTCCGGGTCTTCGCCCGGCGGCATCGTGGCTACCCGCACCCGCATCCCATGGCGGAGCAGCTCGTCGCCCGCGCGGAAGGTGGCGCGGAGGCCTGCCTGATCGCTGTCGTAGAGCAGCACCGCGGCGGGCGCGAAGCGCTTGAGCAAGGCGGCCTGGTCGGGCGTGAGCGCGGTGCCGAGGGGCGCGACCACGTGCTCGATGCCGGCGAGCGAGAGCCGCAGCACGTCGAAGTATCCCTCGACCAGAATCGCCGCTTCCTCGCGGCGGATCGCTCCCTTGGCATCGTGCAGATTGTAAAGAAGGCGGCCCTTGTGGAACAGGCCGTTGTCGGGAGAGTTGAGGTACTTCGGCTCGCCCGGGCCGAGGAGGCGGCCGCCGAACGCCACCACGCGCCCGCGGAGGTCATGGATCGGAAAGAGCAGCCGCGCCCGGAAGCGCGGCGCGACCGAGCCGTCCTCCCGCCGGAACGCGAGCCCGCTCTCGAGCAGCACCTCCTCGCCGAGGCCGAGCTGCGCCATCGCGGCGAGAAACCCGCCGCCCGGCGGCGCGAAGCCGAGCCCACGCTGCGCCGCCTCCTCGAGCGGCACGTCCCGCGCCGCGAGATAGTCTCGGGCGACGTTTCCCTCCGGCCGCTCCAGCAGCACCCGCGCGAACCAGTCCTGCGCGGCCGCCACCGCGCCGAAGAGGGGCTCCCGCGGGTCGGGGCCGGTACGCCCGGGCGTCTCCGGAATGACGATCCCGCTCCGCCGCGCGGCGTCGCGCACCGCGGTGGGGTAGTCCATCCCGAAGCGCTTCATCAGGTAGGAGAAGACGTCTCCCGCCGCGTGGCAGACGTAGCAGTAGTAGAGGCCCTTCTTCGGGATGACCGCGAAGTTGCGGTGCGTCCCGCCGTGAAAGGGGCACGGGCCCCGGTAGTCGGAGCCCGTGCGCTTCAAGTCCACCGACTCGCCGA
>DASSOD010000170.1:0-5716 GCA_035700905.1 Gemmatimonadales bacterium
GATCGTCCGCCGCTTCGCCGGCAGCTTCGTGCTGGCGTCGCTCGCGCTGGGCTACTGGGTGAGCCCGTACTGGTTCCTGTTCACGGCGTTCATCGGCCTCAACCTGCTCCAGTCATCGTTCACGGGGTTTTGTCCGCTGGAGCGGATACTGGTGCGGTTCGGGGCGTTCGGTTGCGAGGCGCAGCCGGCGCGGCGGGAGTAGCTGCCGGCTCGATCTGCCGAAGCAGGCGGGCGCGGCAACGCGCCGAAGCAGGACGGCGCGGCTAGGTTCGGGAGCAGGCGGCCACGGGAGCGTCGAGCCAGGCGGCGACCGGAACGCGGACCCGTGCAGCGGCGGGCCGGGCACCGGACCGCGGTGCCGAGAGGCGCCGATCGGAATCGAACCGATGATCGAGGTTTTGCAGACCTCTGCCTTACCACTTGGCTACGGCGCCGGATGTTGCAGGACAATAACTTAGCGAGACTCCCGCCCGCTTCAAGGGGCCCACCGGACTTCCTCACACCGCCGCGCGGGTGACCCGGCTCCGCTCGGGTCCCGGTGAGAGTAGTCACCGCGCCCCGCGCCGATTCCGGTAACTCGTTGGCAGATCGGAGCCGCTCGCCTCGGTGAGTGAACGTACCGATCGGTTTCCCGTCCCGCCCAGAGGCAAATGTCGCCCGATCCGCCCGAACTCGCTGCCCCATCGAGCCCCGATTCCTCGCCGGCGCCACGCCGGGCCCGGCGCGCGCTCGGGGCGCTCCTGGGCGCCGCACTGTTCGCGGGCGCCGTCTACGTGCTCTACTCCGAGCTCCGGGCGCACTCCTTCGCCGAGGTCCTCGCCGAGCTGCGCGCGTTCTCCCCCGGCAGGCTTGCGCTCTCGCTCGGCGCTACGGCCCTCGGCTACCTCGCGCTCGCCGGCTACGACGCCGTCTCGCTCGCCGCCCTCCGCCGGCGCCTGCCCTTCCACTGCGTCGCCTACGCGGCCTTCATCGGCTACGCCTTCGCCAACAGCCTCCCTCTCTCGGTCGTGACCGGCGCCTCGGTCCGCTACCGGCTCTACTCCCAGTGGGGGCTCGAGCGGGGCGAGGCCGCGCGAGTGATCGCGCTCAACACCGTCACCTACGCCGTGGGCCTCCTCGCGACGGCCGGCCTCGCCTTCGCCGTGCAGCCGGTGCTGGTGCCGGGCTTCCTCCGGCTTCCGCTCCACACCGCCCGTCCCTTGGGGGCGCTCTGCCTGGTGCTGGTCGCCAGCTATCTCGCCTGGAGCGCGCACCCGGGCGGACCGCTGCGCGTCTGGCGCTGGGAGCTGCCCCGCCCCACCCTGCCGCGCGCGCTCGCCCAGATCGGTGTGTCGAGCCTCGACTGGATCTTCTCCGGTGCGGCGCTCTACGTGCTCCTGCCCGGCCGAGTGCCGTTCCATGTCTTCCTCGCGGTCTTCCTCCTGGGCCAAATCGCCGCGCTCATCGCCCAGGTCCCCGCCGGACTCGGCGTGTTCGAGGCGGTCCTCATCTGGTGCCTGGAGCCCGCCGCCGGAACGCCGGCGATCCTGGCGGCGCTCGTGGGCTACCGCGTGATCTACTTCCTGCTCCCGCTCGCCATCGCCAGCGTGCTTTGGGGCGCGCGCGAGGTACGGGGGTGGGTGCGGCGGCGGCGTGGCCGGGAACGACCCGCACGCGGGCGCGCCGAGCCTCCCCCACCGCCGCCCCACGAGGTATATCCCGGGACCGGGTCAGGAGCTCGTTAGCAGGTTGCTGGTGCACCGCGCGCCGCGGCTCGGGCGCGAGTAGAGTAGAGAGGAATCCCGAAGAGGAGTTAGGCGATGCCGACACCCACCCTGCGCGCCGCCGAACGGGTGCGCGCCGCGCTCATTCAGGCCGCGATCGAAGGCTACGAAGCCGCGGCTACCAGCGGCCTCTGCTGCGAGGGCGCGTGGGAGGCGGCCGTCTCGGCCATGCGGCGGCTGGATCTCACGGCCCCGCTCAGCGCAAGCTGACTCCGTACGCGCTCACGTCGCGGAGCGCGTACGTGCCCCTCGCCGCCACCTCGCGCACCTGCACCCGGTAGGATGGCGCCCGGCTCGCGTCGGGGATGTACAGCGTCGCGATCGGGCCGCTCGTCAGATTGCCTACCACCAGCATCGTCGCCGTGCTCGCGGGGACGTTGCCGTACGCCTCGTAACCCGACTCGCCCTTGAGCGAGTCCACCGGGCCGCCGGTCAGGTCCAGCAGCATCGCGCCCCCCTCGGTGCTCTCGGTCGCGAGGCTCACCAACAGGACCCCCCGCTCGCTCACCGGCGGCGTGGGCGGCGGCGGCGCCGGGCTGAACGCGTCCGTGCCGCCGCAGGCCACAGCGGCGAGCACCGCGCTGGCCCAGAGCCGGCGCGCCGGCGTCACGGCGCGCTCCCCGCCGTCGGCGCGTCGGGCGCCTTGGCCCGAGCGGATTGCGCCAGCAGCTGCCGGATGACCGCCGGATCCAGCGTGGCGCGGTTCCGGTCGATGTACGCCAGCACGTCGCCCGTATCGAATCGGCCGTTCTTGTTTCCCGCGAGGTCCAGCCCGGCGGCGACCTCCGGCGCCACGTCGGGCCCGCTGTGCACCAGCGCGCCGATGGCCGCCGTGACCGCGACGACGGTGGGCGAGACGCTGAAGTTGGCGGTGACATCGAAGGGATGCTTCACCGCGAGCGAGAGGACTGGATCCGCGCTCGTGGTGTCGCCCACCCAGCCCAGGAACTGCGCGCCGGAGGCCGGGACCGCCGTGAGCGTCGCGGTCTCCCCATCGGCCACCAGCTTGCCGGTCGCACCGATGTTCGCCGGGGTGGACGTCAGGCTCCCCGTGCCCGTGAGCGAAAGGATGCGCACCAGGTGCCACGGGGTATACCGCGCGGTGAGCGTGTCGGGCGCCGCCGGACTGGGCGAGAGCGTGAACGATGCCGGCTGCCCGTTGCTCCAGGACTTGAACAGGTAGCTCGTGCGCGCCCCCGGCGGCGCCGGCGCGGCCGCGGGAGCCGAGATCGCGACCTTGTCGCCCGGCACGAGCACGTCGTCGTAGCGATCGGCGGTGATCCCGTTCACGGTGACCTGCACGCCCTCGCGGTCCGCCCTCACCAACGACCGCTCCCGCCGGGTGAACCGGAACGACATCGCCCCGCCGGGCTCCACCTGCGTGATCTGGTCGAGGATGAACCCGGCATACGCGCCCGCGTTGTCTGCCGCGCTCGGATTGGTGAGCCAGGAGAAGCGCCGATTGCCGCTGCTCCCCGGATACGGATCGCCCGGATCGCCCCGATTCCGGGCGCCGGGCGTGCGGAGATCGTTCCGCCCGTCCGCCTGCACCAGCGCGACGCCCTGGATGGTGCCCGTGTTCACCGTATTCGTCTCCCGGAACCCCGACGCTTCCAATCGGTCCTCGTCGATGTGCCAGACCAGCAGGCCCGGCATCTTCCCGCCCGGACGGTTCGGGTTGAGCAGCGCGGAGTCGCTCTGCAGCGGCTGGCGGTTCTCGATCAGGAAGTACTCCCTGCGGCCCGGCATCGGCACGTAGAAGACCGTGTCCGACCGGGTGACCGGCCCCGTGCGCACCACGCGCGATCCCTGGAGCGAGTCCAGCTTCACCCACCCCACCTCGGCGAGCGACCACGCCTCGAAGCGGGCAGGGCTCATGGGCGTACGGTAGTTGCCGCTCCCCATGAGCCCCCATTCGCCGATGCCCTCGGTGTGGAACGGATTGCCCAAATCGGTGTCGTAGAGGTCCGGAAGCCCGAACGCGTGCCCCGTCTCGTGCGCCACCGTCCCGATCGGCATGATCTCACCCGGGGTGCAGGCGCTGGCGCCCCCCACCCCGCTCTGCAGGGTGTAGTCGTCCACCAGGATCGTCGCGCCAGAGCGCCCCGTGCGGGGCGTGTGGGTGGCGTACGGGAGCCCTCCGTTCCACGCGCTGATCACCCAGCGGTGCGACCAGAGGTGGACCGTGCCGCAGGCGCCGTCGACGTCGGGGTGGATGAACGTGACGAAGTCCACGTACCCGTCGTCGTCCCCCGAGTTCGGGACCCCGTCGGGACCGTCGTTGTCGAACTGTCCCCAATCGAAGTTGTTCACGTCGAACGCGCGGAGCGCGCCGATGAGAAGCTCGCCCATCCGGGTGGGTCCGCCGCCGGGGCCCGGGTGCAGGCACGGTCCGGTGACCCCGATGCCGTTGCAGCCGTCCTCGTAGTAGGCCCGCCCCTGCGAGCCAGCCCACCAGCCGAGCACCGTGCCCTGCAACAGCACGGCGCCTCGGGAGAGCTGCGCGTAGTAGCTGCGAAGGCTGTACGGGCGAGTGGTCGGGGCGGCGTTGAACAGCACGTCCCTGTACTGATCGGGGGCGAACGGCTGCGCCGCGTCCGAGGGACGCACCAGGAGCACGGGCACCCGGAACTCGCCCCGGACCTGCGTGACGCCCGAGGGAGTGGTCCCGGTCGCGTTGAGGGTGGAGAGCGCGCCGGTCCGGAGCAGGATTCGCCGCTGCTGTCGGATGTTGGCGGTGCGGCGGCGCCACGCGCCGTCAGGACGGAAGTCGAGCCCGTGGACCTCGAAGCGCCCGGGCTCCGCCCGCGGGTACTGCGCGGCGAGCGGCGCCGCCGAGGCCGTGAGCAGCACGAGCGTCCAAACCGCGGCGAGCGAGCGCGGCCGCCTTGGACATCCATCGATGACTACGGGCACGGCAGAAAATGGTCAGCGGTCCCGACCCGCGCAACGGTGGCGCGGGCGCCGCAACCCGACCGCCTTGGCGCTCGCGGGCCCGCCGGGTCAGGTGTGCGGCCCGACGCTCAACTGTCGCTCGGGTGGCGCGATGGTGAATCGGAAGTGCTGCTCCACCAGCTGCCGGACCTTGTGAAGGCCGCGCGTGGCGGGGCGGAACTGCATGTGCGAGAGAGCCGAGCGCACCGAGGCCGAGAACGCCGGATGCGCGCTGGTGAGGAGCCGGATCGAGGTCGTGTCCACCATTCCGGTGGTGTCCACGATGAACTGGGCGTACACCACGCCTTCGGTGCCGCTGGCGAGTAGCTCCGGGGGGTACACCGGCGCCGCGCTCCACTCGTAGCGCTGGACCGCCGAATCCACCTCGAGCATGCTGAACACCGTATCCATGAGCCGAACGTCGGGCCCGAAGGGTAGCTTGCCGCGGGCGCCGCTCTTGGGCTCGGCGCCCCTCTGGGCGGCCGGAGTCCGCCGCACCAGCAACCCCTCACCATCCGTCTTCGGGATCCGTCCGTTGTCCACGTCGCCTCCCACGTCCGCCCACTGGATCTGCTGCATTTGACTCGAGCGCAGGCCCACGCGGTCCGGCGGAAGCAGGAAGAAGACGCGCGCCTCCCGCTCGTCGGTCGGCAGGAGTCGGCCGCCGGCGGTCACCGCCACGGCGCCCCATATCACCCCGGCATGCGCCACGATGCTGAGAAAGGCGCACTCCGCGGTCTGGAAGAACCGTCGGTTCGATTCGAGTAAGGTGAGTCTCATGGCGGCCGCCCGGGTTCGGCGGTTGGGGCTCTGCCGGATACTATGGGGGACGGCGCACAGGACGGCAAGCTGCACGTCCCGAACTGGAACCGTCGTCCGCAACGCCAATTACGTGCCTGGGCCCCTAGAGGATTCGCTGGCCGAAGGCACTGGCGACCAGCTCCACGGCCAGAGCCGCCGTGCGGTTGTGCTGGTCGAGCACCGGGTTGATCTCCACGATATCCATCGAAACCATCCGG
>DASSOD010000171.1:0-7532 GCA_035700905.1 Gemmatimonadales bacterium
CGGCGCGCGTCGGAGGCCCGGCCGCGCGACCTGACGCCGGCGCGGGGCGAGAGCCGCCGCCCGGCCCCGGGTACCGTGGTCACACCCGAGCGGAGCGGTGCGAGGCCGGAGGGACACCGCTCGCCGGCACGGCGCGAGCCCGGAGCCGCGGCGCCGCTACCTCAGCGGGTGGGCCCGACGCTCGAGCCGCGGCGGTTGGATGATGGCGCCGCTCGCAGCATGACGGTCCCAGAGGCGCGCCGGGCCGACGACGACGTGCCGGCGGTGCGCGGTGCGGACGAGGGCGGCTACGAGATGCCCCGGGTGATCAGCCCGAGAAGCCCGGAGCGTCGGGCGGCGGAAGCGCGTCCGGCGGAGCCCCGGTCATCGGACCCCGGATCGGACGACATGGGCCGGCCGCAGCGCGGCCCGACGATCGACCGCTCGCCGAGCCCGCCGCCTCGCGTGGATCGCGGGCGGGCGCCCGAGTCCCGGCCCCGCATGGATCCGGGACGCCGCGATGGGCCGCCGGCGCGGGTCGCGCCGCCGTCGCGTGGCTCTCCGCCCGCGCGCGGCAGCGCACCGGCCTTCCGGTCGAGGAACTGAAATCGAGGCAGGGGTCCGGGGTGGCGTAGCCCGCACCCCGGATACACCCGGGCCCGCCACTCCGGCAAGAGTGGCGGGCCCTCTGCTCATTTCTGGTGGCGTCTCGCGTAATCCACGGCCCACGCCAGCAGGTCGGGGCTACGCAGGCCGAGGCGCAGGGCGGCATCGATCGCGTCCGGCTCCTCCATCCCCTCGTCGAGCACCAGATAGGGAATGAGCGCCGCCCCCACGCGGTTGGCGCTGGCGCAATGAAAGAGTGCGCTCCGGCCCTTTGCCCGCCGCAAGACCTCGCGGATGCGGTCCAGGGTGGCGTCGTCCTGCGTCGCCGCCGACACCGGGACCACGACGTACTCGATGCCGAGCCGCTCGAGCACGGCCGCCTGATCGAGCGGCCGGGGCTCTCGCGGATCCCGGATGTCGAGCACGAGATCGCCGCCGGCCGCGGCGAACGCCTCGAACTGCTCGGCGGTCGGCTGTCCGCCGGTCACGAGACCGGGCAGCGCCTGGCATGCGTTCACTACGTCTCGCAGGGCATCGAACGGCGTCGTCAATCGGACCTCGGGTGAAAGGCGCCGCACCATCCTAACGGCTCGGCCCGCGGCGGGAAATGCGGCGTCGGCCGCTCTCGGGCGGGCCGCATTATCTTCCGCGACACATGCTCACGATCGCCATCGCCCAGCTCAGGCCGCGGAAGGGCGCCTACGAGGAGAACCTGGCGAGCCTCGGCCGCGCGTTCCGCGAGGTGGCCCGGCGGGATCCGGCGCCGGATCTCGTCTTGGCGCCGGAGAGTGCGCTCACCGGATACTTCCTCGAGGGTGGCGTGCGCGATCTCGCCGTATCGGCCGAACGGCTGTACGACGATCTCACGCGCCAGCACCAGGCCGCCGGCGCCCCGCCCTTCGACATCGCGATCGGCTTCTACGAGCTGCACCAGAACCGGCTGCACAACTCGGCGTTGTACGCGACGCTCGGCGGGAGCGGCGCGGGCATCCGGCACGTCCACCGCAAGGTGTTCCTGCCGACCTACGGCGTGTTCGACGAGGAGCGGTTCGTCGAGCCGGGGCGCACGATCGAGGCGTTCGACACGAGCTGGGGCCGCGCCGCCATCCTCATCTGCGAGGACGCGTGGCACTCGTTCAGCCCGATGCTGGCCGCGCTCGACGGCGCGCAGGTGATTCTCGTGCCGAGCGCGAGCCCCGCGCGCGGCATCCACCCCGTGGAGGGGCCGCGCCGGCCGGCCAGCGTGCTGCGGTGGGAGCGCATCATCCAGGACATCGCGGGGGAGCACGGCGTGTTCGTCGCGCTCGCCCAGCTCGTGGGGTTCGAGGGCGGGAAGGCGTTCGCCGGCGGATCCATCGTGGCGGGGCCGCGCGGTGATCTCCTCATCGAAGGGCCGCTGTTCGAGGAGGCGCTGCTCTCGATTCCGCTCGATCTGGAGGAGATCACCCGCGCGCGGGCCGACTTGCCGCTCCTGTCGGACCTCGAGATGCGGCTCCCGCATCTCCTGGGATCGTTGCACCGCGCGCGGAAGCCCGCCGGCGCGGCCGACGGGCGCGCGTCCGAGTCGCGCGCGGGGAGCGCCGAGCCGGCCGAGGCTCGCGCCGGTTCGGGCGAGGGCGGCCCGGCCGGCGGCACCCGGCGCGGAGGTCGCGGGCGCCGCTCGGTCTGCGTTCCGCCACCCGCTTGCGACAACGCCCATCCCCTCGCCATCGACGCCGAGCTCACCCGCCGCTGGCTGGTGGGCTTCATCCGGGACGAGGTGGTGCGCCGGCGCGGCTTTGAGAAGGCGGTGGTCGGGTTGTCGGGCGGCGTGGACAGCTCGCTGGTGGCGTACCTTGCGACGGAGGCGCTCGGGCGGGAGAACGTGATCGGCGTGCGAATGCCATATCGCACCTCGAGCCCCGACAGCCTGGAGCACGCCCAGCTCGTGATCGACGCGCTCGGCGTGCCGAGCCGCACGGTGGACATCAGCGGCGCGGTGGACGGGCTCGTCGCGGTGATCGGAGAGGTGGATGCCTCGCGCAAGGGAAACATGATGGCGCGGGCGCGCATGATCACGCTGTTCGACCTCTCCGCCGCGCATCACGCGCTCCCGCTCGGCACCGGCAACAAGACGGAGCGGCTCTTCGGCTACTTCACCTGGCACGCGGACGACTCTCCCCCGGTGAACCCGATCGGCGACCTCTTCAAGACCCAGGTCTGGGAGCTCGCGCGGCACGTGGGCGTGCCCGAGGTGATCGTCGCCAAACCGGCCAGCGCGGACCTGATCCGCGGACAGACCGACGAGGGCGACTTCGGGATCTCCTACTCCAAGGCGGACGGGATCCTGCATTGGCTGCTGTTGGGGTACCGTCCCGAGGACATCGTGCGCTTCGGCTACACCGCGGACGAGGTGGAGCTGGTGCGGCGGCGGCTCGCGTCCACCCACTGGAAGCGGCGGCTCCCCACGGTCGCGATGCTGAGCCAAACGGCGATCGGGGAGTTTTACCTGCGGCCGGTGGACTATTAAGCGGATGCCGCCCCCTCATCCCGCTCATGATGCCTGAATCCCGTCCCATGTCGTACAGCCGCGGCGAGATCTCGACCTTCGTGATGCCGAACATGCAGAACGCGCTGGGCGATCTCTTCGGCGGCAATTTGATGGCGCTGGTGGACCAGGCCGCCGCCGTGGCGGCGATCCGGCACGCGGGCGGGCCGGCGGTGACCGCCGCGATCGACCGGGTGGATTTCCGGGAGCGGATCCCGGTGGGCGCGCTCGTCACCTGCGTCGCCACCGTGGATTTCGTCGGCAACTCCTCCATGGACATCACCGTGCACGTGTACGCCGAAAACGTGAGCACGGGGGAGCGGCGCCACACGCACACGGCGCACGTCGTGTTCGTCGCCATCGATCCGTCGGGCAAGCCCAGGCGGGTGCCGCGGCTCTGCCCCGAGACGCCCGAGGAGCAGGACCGCTACGACCGGGCGAAGCGCCATCGGGAGCAGTTTCGGCGGACATGACGGACGGCACGCCGCGGGTGCTGCTCGTGTTGAGCGGGGGCGGCGCCAAGGCGGCGGCGCACGTCGGGGCGCTGCGCGCGCTGGGCGAGGCGGGCCTCCGGCCGGCGCACATCGTCGGCACGTCCATGGGCGCGGTGATCGGCGCGGCGCACGGCGCGGGCCTTTCGCCCGACGCGATGCTGACGCGGATCGAAGAGCTGGGCACGGCCGGGATCGTGCGCGCGCCGCTCGCGCCGTGGGGCGGGCTCTGGCTCGCGTCGCTGCTCCGCGGCGCGCCGCTTCGGCGCGCGATCGAGGCGTTCGTGCCGGCGCGCGCGTTCGTCGAGCTCGCGGTGCCGCTCACGGCCACCGTGGTGGATCTCGCGAGCGGCGAGCTGGTGCGGCTCGGCGCCCTGGGGCGCGACGCCCCGCTGGTGGACGCGCTCTGGGCGTCGTGCGCGCTGCCCCTCTACTACCCCGCGGTGGTGCTCGACGGGCGGCGGTACGCCGATGGGGGGCTCCGCGGCGTGCTGCCGCTCGAGGCGGCCGCCGGGATCGCGGCGGACCTCGCGGTCGCGGTAGACATTGGGCCGGGCTTCGACGACGCCGAGCTCGAGGACGCGCGGCGGAGGCCGCCGCTCGTCGCGGCGCACGACGCCATGACGAGCGTGCTCATGGCCGACCTGACCCGCACCCAGGTGGCGCTCTGGCGGGCTGCGGCTGAGCGGCCGCCGCTCGTCTACGTGCGCCCGAAGGTCGAGCGGCATGCCACCTTCCGCATGGATCGCGCTCCGGTCTACGCCGAGGAGGGCTATCGCGCCACGGCCGCGGCGCTGGCCGCCTGGCGCGGCGCCGACCGCTCTTGACCCGTCCCGGGCAGGGCGCACATTTCCCCTTTCATGTCCGCCCAGGAGGCGTTTTGCGCGCTCGCGAAGCGATGGTCTCGGATCCCCATGTCGCGGTCGCCGGCGCGATGGCAAGCGAAGTGGCCATCATGTTCAAGACGCGGAACATCTCCGTGGTGCCGGTGGTGGACGATCATCGCACCCGCCATTTCCTCGGCACCCTGAGCGACCGGGACCTCGTGACGCGCTGCCTCGCCGAGGGGAAGCATCCCTGGCACACCCGGGCCGATTCGTTGATGCGGGTGAACACGCCGGTGGTCGGCCCGGACGAGGAGCTGGACGGCTACGAGGTGCGCATGGACCTCGAGCCGAACGAGTCCCACCTTCGGCCCACGATCACCGTGGTGGACGGCGACCGCCGCGTCGTGGGCTTCATCAGCCACCCCGAGCAGATCCCGGGCGTGAAGATCATCTGGGAGTGATGCCGGACTTCAAGCTGTTCACGCTGGAGGAGGCCGAGCGCACGCTGCCGCTGGTGCAGCGGATCGTGACCGATCTCCTGGTGGAGTACCCCCGCTGGCGGGCGGCGGTGAGCCGCTTCGAGCTGCTCACGGGCGGCGCGCGCGCGGACTGGGGGGAGACCCACGACCTGGTGGAGGCGCGGGACGCGGTCACCGCGCACGCGGCCCGGATCAACGGCTACCTGCAGGAGCTGGAGGCGGTCGGCTGCGTCTTCAAGGGCTTCGACGCGGGGCTGGTGGACTTCTACTCGCTGCGGGAGGACCGCCTGATCTATCTCTGCTGGAAGCTCGGCGAGCCGCACATCACGCACTGGCACGAGCTGGACGCCGGCTTCGCCGGCCGCCAGCCGATCGACGGCGCCATCCTCTCGGAGCTTTCGTCATGAGCCGCTTCTGGCTGTTCGTGCATCTCCTCGGCTTCACCATGTGGCTCGGCGGCGGGCTGGCCGCGATGATGGCGGGGATCGCCGCCAAGCGCGAGAGCCGCACCGGGCTCGCGGCGGTGGTGCGGGCGCAATCGGCGGTGTACCGGATCGTGATCGGGCCGGGCGCGCTCCTCGCGGTGCTGTCCGGGTTGATCCTGACGCTCGGCGCGGGCACGAGCGGGCTGGGCGATCAGTACGGGATGAACGTCTGGCTCATGATCATGCAGGGCGCGGGCCTGATCGGGGCGCTGCTGGTGCTCTTCATCGCCGTTCCCGTTTCGGCGCGGCTGGTCCGGGTTGAGGCCGAGGGCCAGGGCGCCGGCTACTTCGACGAGCTGCGCAATCGCCTGAGGGTGGTCGGAATGGTGCACGGCACGCTCGCGCTTCTGGCGCTCGTGGCGGGTGCGATGGTGCGCTGAGCCCGCGTCTCGCGCGATCCACGAGAGCGTTGGTACCACGTACCACCCAGATCGCCCGTACCGCCCACGCGCTAACGTCCCGCCGCCCGCCGCCCCGTCGCGCACAACCCGCGGACCGGGCACGCGCCGCAGCGAGCGGCCCGCGCGGTGCACACCGTCGCGCCCAGCTCCATGATCGCCTGATTGAAGGCCCACGCCGCGGCGCCGCGCCGCGGCAGGAGCGCCGCCGCGGTGCGCCAGAGTCGCGCGTCGGCCGGGCCGCGGCCGCGCCGGGGGTGGAACGCGCGGCGCAGCACCCGCGCCACGTTGGTGTCCACCGCCGGAGTGGCTCGCTCGAAGGCGAACGCGGCGACGGCGCCGGCGGTATAGGGCCCGACGCCCGGCAGGCGGCGCAGCTCCCCCGGCTCGTCGGGGATCACCCCCCCTCGCTCCCGGACCACCACCTGCGCCAGCCGATGCAGGTGGGCCGCGCGGCGATAGTACCCGAGCCCGTTCCAGCTCTCCCGGACCGCGGCCGGCTCGGCGGCGGCCAGGGCGTGCACGGTGGGCCAGCGGTCGAGGAACCGCTCGTAGTAGGGCGCGACGCGGCTCACCTGGGTCTGCTGCAGCATGAACTCGGAGACGACGACGTGGTACGGATCGCGGGTCCGACGCCACGGGAGGTCCCGGCCGTGCCGGCGAAACCAGCCGATGAGACGGCGGCGAAAGGCGGCGTAGCGGGCGGCGCGCGGCGCGGCTCCGCGCCCTCGGGCGCGATCGCGCTGCGCGTTGCGAGGGGTGGACTTACGCTGCATGGCGGGTGAAGATAATAGCCCATGGCCGCCGAGACGCTCGACATTCGCCGTTACGTGGGCCGCTGGGCGATCAACGCGGCCTCGCACGTCGGCCGGGTGTCGTTCCTCGTGGCGGACGCCGTGCGGAGCCTGGGCGAGTGGCGGATCTGGACTCCGCGGGCGCTCACCGAGGCGTGGAACATCGGCGTGGGCAGCCTCTTCATCGTGCTGCTCATCTCCGGCTTCGCGGGCGCCGTCACCGCGCTTCAGGCCCGCTACCAGTTCACCGGCACGATCCCGATCTACTACCTCGCCGGCGTGATCGTGGAATCCATCGTGCTGGAGCTCGGCCCGGTGCTCACCGGCCTCATCCTGGCGGGCCGGATCGGCGCGCGGTACGCCGCGGAGCTCGGCACCATGCGGGTCACGGAGCAGATCGACGCGCTCGAGAGCCTGGGCCGCTCGCCCTCATCGCACCTGATCCTGCCGCGCGTGGTCGCCGGCCTGGTGATGATTCCCGTGCTCACGATCATCGCCGACGTCATGGGCATCACCTCCGGCTGGTTCTCGATGCGGCTCGTGCTCCCCATCACCAACGCCGACTTCATGTACGGGGCGCGCACCTTCTGGCGGCCGTTCGACGCCACCTACTCCGTCGTGAAGTCGTTCTTCTTCGCCGCATCCATCACCATCATCGCCTGCTACATGGGGTTCACCACCAAGCAGGGCGCCGAGGGCGTGGGCCGCTCCACCACCGGCGCGGTCGTGAGCAGCTCGGTGCTCATCCTCCTGCTCGACGTGGTGCTCACCAACCTGCTGCTCACCCAATGATCGAGCTGCGCGACGTGCACAAGCGGTTCGGGAGCCAGGTCGTGCTCGACGGGGTGGACTTCGACGTGCGCGAGGGCGAGACCGTGGCGCTGCTCGGCCCCTCGGGCACGGGGAAGAGCGTGCTGCTCAAGCATATCATCGGGCTCATCCGGCC
>DASSOD010000172.1:0-2920 GCA_035700905.1 Gemmatimonadales bacterium
CGAGCGACCCGGCGATGCGAACGGCCGAGCTCGAGGGCCCCCGGCGGCGGTTCGTGCAGCGCTTTCAGCAGCTGAGCGGCCCCGCGGCCGCCAAGGGGGTGGAGGACACCGCGTTCTACGTGTACGTGCCGCTCCTCTCCCGCGACGAGGTGGGCGGCGCTCCGGGCGCGCCCGTCACCCGCGCCGCCGGCGACCTGCACGCGGCCAACCTGCATCGCGCCGACTGCTGGCCGCACACGATGCTCACCGTCACGACCCACGACACCAAGCGCTCCGCCGACGTACGGGCGCGCCTCGACGTGCTGTCCGAGCTGCCGGATGAATGGGAGGGGTGTGTCTACCGGTGGCGCCGGCTCAACCGGCGCCACCGGGCATTGGTGGGCGGGCGGCGGCTGCCCGACGCCAACACCGAGTGGCTGCTGTACCAGACGCTGGTCGGGGCGTGGCCGCTCGAGCTCCTGCCGCCGGAGGAGGCGGGCGTGCTCGACGTGGACGCGCTGGCCGCGTTCCGCGAGCGCATTGCCGAGTACGCGCAGAAGGCGGCCCGGGAGGCCAAGGCCCACACGAGCTGGGTGGATCCCGACCCGGAGTTCGAGGGGGCGCTCGACCGCTTCGTGGAGCGGGTGCTCTCGATCGGCGCCGCCGGCGATTTTCTGGCGGAGCTGACGCGCTTCGTGCGCCGCATCGCGCGCGCGGGCCTCTGGAACGCGGTGAGCCGCACGGTCGCGCAACTCGCGTCGCCCGGCGTGCCGGACATCTACCAGGGCGATGAGCTGTGGACCTTCTCGCTGGTGGATCCGGACAATCGCCGCCCGGTGGATTTCGACCGCCGCCGCACGATGCTCGAGGACATCGCCGAGCGCTTCGGCGATCCCGACCGCCGTCCCGCGCTGCTCCGTGCGATGGTAGAGGCGCCGGAGGACGGTCGCCTCAAGCTCCACGTCACCCACCGCCTGCTCGCCGCTCGGCGCGCCGACCCCGCGCTCTTCGTCGGCGGCGCGTACCACCCGGTCGCCGCGCGCGGGCGCCACGGGGGGCAGGTGTTCGCCTTCGGGCGGCGGAACGGGTCCGGCGCCGCGCTCGCCATCGTCCCTCGGCTCTGGGCCCGCCGCCTCGCGCCGCCGGCGTACCTCCCGCCCGACGCCGCCGCCTGGGGGGACACCCACGTGGCGCTGCCGCCGGCGCTGCCTGGGGGCCGATGGACGGACGCGCTCACCGGCAGCAGCTTCCTGCTGGACGACGCGCACGTCCCGGTGGGCCCCCTGCTCGAGCGGCTCCCCGTCACGCTGCTTCTCGCGGAGTCGGCGCACCGCTGAGCCGGTGATCGGAACCTCAACCCAGCCCTTCGATGCCACTGGAACCGCTGCCCATCGGGGCAACGCCCGCGCTGGACGATTCGGCCGCCGCGCCGCCCGCCGCGCTCGCCGGCCTCTCCAAGGAGGACCTGGAGGATCGGCTCGATCGCGCGGGCGACCGCCTCCGCCGCCTGCAGCCCGCGCTCTATGCGGAGTCGCGCCAGGCGCTGCTGATCGTGCTTCAGGCGCGGGACGCGGGCGGAAAGGACGGCGTCGTCCGCCACGTGATCGGGAAATTCAACCCGATGGGCGTCGCGATCACCAGCTTCAAGGTGCCGACGCCGCTGGAGCAGGCGCACGACTTCCTCTGGCGGGTGCACGCGGCGATGCCGCCCAAGGGGATGGTCGGCGTGTTCAACCGCTCGCACTACGAGGACGTGCTCGTGGTTCGGGTCCACCACCTGGTGCCGGAGCGGGTCTGGCGCCCCCGGTACGATCAGATCAACGGCTTCGAGCGGTTCCTCACCGGGAACGGGGTCACCATCCTGAAGTTCCTGCTGCACGTCTCGCGGGAGGAGCAGCGGGAGCGGCTCCTCGCCCGCCTCGACGATCCGGAGAAGAACTGGAAGTTCAACGCCAACGACCTCAAGGAGCGGGAGCGCTGGGACGACTACACCCGCGCCTACGCGGATGCGCTCGCCCGGACCAACACCGAGTGGGCGCGCTGGTACGTGGTCCCGGCCGACCGGAAGCGCGCCCGCGACGTGCTGGTGGCGGAGGCCGTCGCGGACGCCCTGGAGCGCATGCACCCCGCGTTCCCCAGCGCGCCGCCGGAAGCGGCGGCGCTGCGGGCGATGCTGCAAAAGCAATAGGGGCGCCGAACCGCGCGCCCCCGCGTGCGAGTCCCGCCCGGCGATCAGGTCTGGCCGTCGGGTCCCACGAGCACCACCACGAGCGAGTTTCCCAGCACGAAGTAGGGCGACCGATTCCCCACCGTCTGGACGAGCGTGTTCATCAGGTGCTGATCGCTCGTCGTGAGCCGGAGCGCCACCTGGTATGACGGCGTGGCCCCGCCGTTCGGCGGGACGAAGTTCTCGAACTCGAGGGTGTACTCGGACCGCTGGAACCGGAATCCCTGGCCGAGGTACGGTGCCAGCTCGGGCGGCATGACGCCCGGGCCGGGCGAGGAGGGCCACTGGCCGGTGTCGTAGAACTTGGTGTACGCCGACAGCCGAACGTTCTCCATGTCGGCCGTCGCCTGCGCCGAGAGGGCGCGGTGCTTGAGCTCGATGTAGCGCATCACCGCCATGCTCGCGAGCACGCCGATCACGATGATGACGACCATCAGCTCCGCGAAGGTGAACCCGCGCCGGCCGAGGCGCCTCATCGTCCGGTCCTCCGCGCCAGCACGGAGAAGCTGTTGCCGACGAGCTCGCGGAGCGGCTCGCTCGAGCGATAGCTCAGCTCCACCGGGCCGTTGACGCCCCGGAGCAGGTAGCTCGAGCTCCCCGCCTGGTGATAGGTGACTCCCGGCGCGCTCGCGTTCGCCTCGGCCAGGGAGCTGGGCAGCCGGCCGGTCTCGGCCCGGTAGCGCTCGATCCGCTGCACGCTGCTCGCCATGCCGA
>DASSOD010000173.1:0-13151 GCA_035700905.1 Gemmatimonadales bacterium
GGGGCGAGCGTGACGCTCCGCCCGGTGGAGGCGAAGGAGCCGAGCGCCAGCTCCGGCACGGGGACGTCGACGCGCCACTCCAGGTGCGCCAGCGCGTAGCTGCGCCCGCCGTAGGCGCGGAACGGCTCTCCCACCAGGGTGCCGCGGCCGCCGAGGACGAAGCTCCGGTACGCCGGCAAGCCGTCGCTCCCGATCCCGCCGTCGGCCCACGCGAGGAGCGCCGTGCGGCCGAGCGGCACGCGCCCGCGGAGGCCCGCGGCGGCGCGCAAGTAGCTGGTGGGGCCGTCGCCCGCCTCGAGGGCGAGGCGGGCGTCGAGGTCGTGACCCACCGCCACCCCGCCGCCCTGCCGCTCCAGCCGGAGCCGGGCAATCCGATAGGTTCCCGCGCCGAGCGCCGGGTTGGGGCGGTAGGTGCCGCTCGCGGGGGTCGCGGTGACGTCGAGCGAGCGGCTCCGCTCGATGGCGAGCTCGACGCCGCCGGTGAGCCGCGGGCTCAAGCGGGCGCGGACCTCCGCCGCCAGATCGTCCAGCAGCACGTAGTCGCCGTAGTCCTTCCCCGCCTCCTGCGCGAGGAGCGAATTCACGGCGGGCGCGATCACCCGCCGGTCGCTGAAGTCGCGCACCCGCCGCTCGGCGCGCGCCGCGAGCGTGGTGGCCCCCACGTCGGCCTCGACGGCGAGACCGCCGGTCACGCGGTCGTCGGAGGTGCCGAAGCCGAGCGAGGGCTTGAGGCGGAGCCGGCGCCCCGCGAGCCCGATGCGGGCCCCCGCCCCGAGCGCGAGGCCCTGCACCCGGTTGACGTGCACCACGTCGCTCAGCGATCCCGCGGCGAGCTGGGTGGAGGGGAGCGCGTCGAGCGCGCGCTCGCCGGCGAGCTGCTGGACCTCCGTGCGGAGCGATCCCAGCTCCTCCCGGTTGATGGGCGGCGCCTCGTCGGCGATCGCCGCGGCGAGCGGGCGGCCCCAGGACGAGTCGTCGGGCTGGGGGCGCCTGAGCCCGCCGTAGGCGGGGCCGGCCAGCACCTCCGGCGGAATGGGCGCGTCGAGGTCGTAGTCGCCGATCTCCCAGCGGCCCCGAATGGTCCAGCGCACCGGGAAGTCGAGCCAGGCCGCGCGCCGGCGGATCTCGATCTCCTGCCGGTAGGGGAGCCAGAACCGGCCCTCCTGGAGCGAGTTCTCCAGCACGACGTCTATGCCCTCGAGCTGGCGATCGATGTACGCGGGCGCGGTGAAGCTGAAGCGGAAGCGCACCAGCTCGGCCGTGGCCGCGTCGAGGTAGAGCGTGCCGACGACGAGCGGCCGGTCGAACGATCGCGGCCGCACCAGCATCTCGCGGACCCGCACCTCGCCGCGGGGGCCGCGGATCGCGAGCGAGTCGCCCAGCGCGAAATCGTAGGCGTCGCGACCGGCGGGCGAGAGCGGATGAACCGCGTCGCGCACCTCGTCGCCCTCGCCGATCCGGATCAGGTCGCCGAAGTTGTTGGTGACGATCCCGAGGTGGTCGCGATGGTAGGAGATGCCGGTGGGCAGGTATCGGCCGTCGCGCCAGGCGCGGATGATCTGCTTGCTCCGGTCCGGGGCCTGCCAATACACTTCCACCTTCAACTCGTCCGCCTTGATCAGCCGCGGCGGGCCGGAGAGCCGTTCCCCGATCTGCGCCAGGAAGAAGACGAACCCGTGCGCGCTGGTGTGATAGCTTCGGAGCGCCGAGTCGGCTTGCGCCTCCTCCCGGCGCTCGATGCCGCGCTCGACCAGCGCCAGCGCGTCGGGCGTGTTCCACGCCTGTGCGGCGGCCCGGGCCGGACTGAGCGCGGCCGCCAGCAGCACGCCCGCGGCCGCGCCTGACCGCATGCCGAGTCTGCCCATTCGATCTCTTCGCTGCGCCGCCCGCGGTCTGCTGCCGTTCACGCCCGCAATATCCCGGCGGCGTTGGGGGCGGACAAGCCGCCTCGCGGCGGCGGGTCTGCTGCTCGCGGCATGCGGCGGCACGCCGCCCCCGGTGACGGTGCAGCCGAAGACCCCGGTGGTGACGGGCGATCCCACCAAGGTCTACCCGCTCGCCGACGTGTACCTGCTGGAGCTCTCCGGCACTCCGCCGCGGGACACCACGGTCGAGCTGGCGCGCGGCGTGCGCCGTGTGGTGGTGATGCGAGAGGGCGACCCGGACAACCTGACCTTCGCGGACGTGTCGTTTCCCGCGACGGCGCTGGCCGGGGCGGCGGACGATTCGGTGTCGGTGCGGCTCCATCCCCGGCCCGGCGTGTACGGCCTCGACATCACGACGGCGGCGCCGCTCGACTCGGTGCGGATCACGTTCAAGTACGCGGTGCACTTCGACGCACCGGCGGCGGCGCTGCGCCAGTTCGGCAATGCGTTCGCCTTCGAGCGCGTGCTCGCGATCGGACGGCTCCTCCCCGACGGGCGGATCGTCTTCCTGCCGTCCACCCGCCCCGCCTCCGACAACCTTTCGGCGATGGTGCCCGGCACCGGGAGCTACGTCGTGGGAGCCCCGAAATGACCGATCGCACGGCCCGCCCGGCGCCGGCGGCCGCGAGCGCGCCTTCCGGCGCCGGCCGGTTCGCGGAGTTCGCGGCCCAGGCGCGGGCGGGCGGCGGCATCGTGCCCGTGACCCGGCAGGTGGTGCTCGACGGCGACACGCCGGTGACCGCGTTCGCCAAGCTGCACCGCGGCGCGTACGGCTTCCTGCTGGAGTCGCTCGAGGGCGGCGAGCGCTGGGCCCGGTACACCTTCCTCGCCACCGATCCGCGGGAGGTGTTCCGGTACCGCGGCCGCACCTGCGAGCGGTGGACCGCGGCCGGCGGCTGGCGGGTCGAGTCCCGCGATGTGGCCCCGCTCGAGCACCTCGGCCGCGCCATGCGGCGCTACTCGCCGGTGGAGGTGCCGGGGCTGCCGCGATTCACCGGTGGAGCGGTGGGCTACATCGGGTACGACATCGTGCGGACCATCGAATCGCTGCCCGCCGCGCCCCCGGACGACCGCGAGCTGCCCGACGCGCTGCTCATGGTGGCCGATACCCTGCTCGTGCTCGACAACCTGTACAACCGCGCCACCGTGATCGCCAGCGCGGAGGTGGCGCCGGCGAGCGGCGACGCGGAGCTTCGCGCCGCGTACGCGGCGGCGGAGGCGCGCATCGAGGACTGGCTCGCGCGCCTCGCGACGCCCGGCACGATGGGACCGCTCCCCGTGGACCTGCCCGCGGCGCGCCCCCGGGCGACCTCGCCCTACCCCGACGAGCGGTTCAAGGACCACGTGCGGCGCATCAAGGAGTACATCGCGGCCGGCGACACCTTCCAGACCGTCCTGTCGCGGCGCCTGGACCTGCCCGCACCCGACCCGTTCCTCACCTACCGCTATCTGAGGGCGCTCAACCCGGCGCCCTACCTCTACTATCTCCACTGCGACGACGTGCACGTGGTCGGCAGCTCGCCGGAGATCCTGGTGCGGGTGGAGGATCGCGAGGTGACGCTGCGGCCCATCGCCGGCACGCGGCCGCGCGGGGACACCCCGGAGCACGATGCGGCGCTCGCGGCCGAGCTGGAGGCGGACCCGAAGGAGCGGGCGGAGCACCTGATGCTGGTGGACCTGGGGCGGAACGACGTGGGGCGCGTCGCCGAGTTCGGAAGCGTGCACCTCACCGCCTTCATGACCATCGAGCGGTACTCGCACGTGATGCACCTGGTGAGCGAGGTGCGCGGGCGGCTCCGGCCCGAGCTCGACGCGGTGGCCGCGCTCGCGGCGTCGTTCCCGGCCGGCACGGTGTCGGGCGCGCCCAAGGTGCGCGCGATGCAGATCATCGACGAGCTCGAGCCGGTCCGCCGCGGCCCGTACGCCGGCGCGGTGGGATACGTCGGGTGGGGCGCGCAGGTGCTCGACACCGCGATCGCGCTCCGCACCGTCATCATGCGCGGGGACAGAGCATGGGTCCAGGCCGGCGCGGGCATCGTGGCCGACTCCGACCCCGAGCTCGAGTGGAAGGAGACCGAGGCCAAGGCGCGGGCGGTGGTCCTGGCGCTCGCGCTCGCCGCGGCCCACGGCGGCGCCGCGCCCGCGCGCGGGGGGCCGCCCGAGCCGGCCGCAGCCGCCGGCTGAGCCCGGGCCGCGGGGCGGCCGGGCGCGTATCTTCCGTGCATGGCGTTGTACCGTCTGGTCTCAACCACCGGCGAGCCCAGCTTCGAGCTGCCGGCCGGCCGGAGCGTCGTCGTGGGCCGCGGCGTCTCCACCGACTTCGCGATTCACGACCCCACCATCTCCCGGCGCCACGCCGAGTTGACTCCCGGCCCGGACGGCGTCGCCGTGCGCGACCTCGGCTCCTCCAACGGGACGTACATCAATGGAGCCCGGGTGGCCACCGGCCGGCTCGCCCCGGATGACACCATCACCTTCGGCAAGGTGTGCTACCGGCTCGAGGCGCTCCGGCCGAACGTGGAGGCGGCGCCGGTGCTGGCCGCGGTCGCGGGCGGCACCATCGTGCGGCAGCTCCAGGTCTCGGGCGGCGTCCCCAGGGGCGACAGCGCGGCCCGCAAGCTCTCGCTCCTCCTCGGCGTCTTTCAGAAGCTCTCCGGCGAGCTCGACCCCGAGCGGCTCCTGCAGCAGATCGTCAACGTCACGTTCGAGGTGATGAGCGTGGACCGGGTCTGCATCCTGCTCCGGGCCGACGGCGAGTCGGAGGCGGCGCCCCGGATCTCGCGGGCCCGCGTGGGCGAGGCGCAGTTCCAGCACGTGCCGCGCTCCATCGTGCAGAAGGCGATGGACGAGCGGGTGGCGGTGCTCACCCACAACGCCGCGACCGACGCGCGGTTCAAGGGCAAGTCCATCCTGCTGCAGAGCGTCCGGAGCGCGATGTGCTCTCCCCTCATGGCGGAGGGCGAGGAGGTGCTGGGCGCGCTCTACGTGGACAACCTCACGGCGGCGAACTCGTTCAGCGACGAGGACCTCCAGTTTCTGGTGGCGTTCAGCGGGCTCGCGGCGGTGGCGATCAAGACCAGCCACTACGCCGACCGGGTGCGGCGCGAGGCGATGGTGCGCTCGAACTTCGAGCGGTACTTCGCGCCCAAGGTCGCCGCGGAGATCGCCCAGCAGGAGGCGGCGATCCGGCCGGGCGGGGAGAAGCGGCCCATCACGGTGCTCTTCAGCGACATCCGGAACTTCACCAGCATCGCCGAGCGGATGGCGCCCGACGCGATCGCCGCGCTCCTCACCGAGTACTTCACCGAGATGGTGGACGTGGTGTTCGAGCACGGCGGAACGCTCGACAAGTTCATCGGCGACGCGTTGATGGCGCTCTGGGGCGCGCCCATCGCGCACCAGGACGACCCCAAGCGCGCCCTCGCCGCCGCCGCGGCGATGCAGCGAGCGGTGGACGGGCTCAACGCCGCCTGGGCGGCGTCGGGCCGGCCCCGCATCGGGGTCGGCATCGGGATCAACCACGGCGAGGCGTTCGTGGGCAACATCGGCAGCCACCGGCGGCTCGAGTACACCGTGCTGGGCGACACGGTGAACGTCGCGCAGCGGCTCTCGACTCTCGCCGGCTCGGGCGAGATCCTCGTGAGCGAAGCGTTCTGCCGCGCGGTGGGAGGCCGGCTCGAGGCCGAGCACGTCCCGGCGATGGCGCTCAAGGGGAAGACCAAGGTGGTGGAGGTGTACCGGATCGCGGGACCGGCCGCGCGCCGCTCCGGCACCCAGGCGATCAGGCGCTAGCCGCGGCCTCGCCCCCGCTCCCGCCCCCGGCGCCGAACCCGTAGCGATACCCCGCCCGGGCCAGGAGATCGAGCACGAGGCGCACCGGCAGCCCCATCACGCCGAAGAAGTCCCCCTCGATGCGCTCGACCAGCGCCGCGCCGTACCCCTGAATCCCGTACGCACCCGCCTTGTCCAGCGGCTCGCCGGTCGCGACGTACGCGCGGAGGAACGCGTCGCCCGCCGGGCGGAACGTCACGGCGGTCACGTCGGTCGCCTCGAGCAGCTCGCCCGCGGCGCGGAGCGCGACGGCCGTGATCACCTCGTGCCGGCGGCCCTGCAGCAAGCGAAGCATCCGGAGCGCGTCCGCGGCATCGCGGGGCTTCTCGAGCACCTCCCCGTCCACGACCACGGTGGTGTCCGCGCCCAGCACGAGGCGGCCGGGCACGCTCGCCGCCTTCTCGCGCGCGAGGCGCTCCGCGTAGGCCCGCGGCGGCTCCCCCGGCGCCCGCTCCTCGGGCACGTGCGACGGGCAAACTTCAACCGGAATGCCCAGCATCTCGAGCAGCTGGCGCCGGCGGGGCGACGCGGAGGCGAGCACGATGGTCGCGGCCGGCACGGTCATGCGGCGTGGCGCTCGAGCACGAGGGTGACGGGCCCGTCGTTCACCAGCTCCACCTGCATGTCGGCCCCGAACTCGCCGGTGGCGACCGGGAGCCCGCGCTCGCCGAGCGCGGCGACGAACCGCCGGTACAGCGGGATCGCGAGCTCGGGCCGCGCCGCGTCGATGAACGACGGCCGGCGCCCCTTCGCCGCGTCCGCGTAGAGGGTAAATTGCGAGATGACGAGCACGCCGCCGCCCACCTCCCTCAACCCGAGGTTCATCTTGCCCTCGGCGTCGGAGAAGAGCCTGAGCCCGGCGATCTTCTCGGCCATCCAGTCCACTTCCGCCGGGGTATCGGCGTGGGTGTAGCCGACGAGAAGGCAGTAGCCGCGCTCGACGGCGCCCGCCACCCGCCCCTGGATGGAGACCGACGCACGCAGGACCCGCTGCAGAACGACGCGCATACCGTGAACCCGATCGAGGAGTAGTGCGGCGCGGAGGCGCCGGCCGACGGTAATTGTAGTCGCGGCCGTCCGCTTCCGCGCAGCGTGCACCGCCCATCATGCCCCTTCGTCACCTCGCCCCCCGCCTCGCCTACGCCAGGCGCTTCCTCGGCGTGGCCGCGGCCGAACGCCGCGCCGAGCGGCTTACGCCCATCGTCCCAGCGCCGCACCGGCCCGATCCGCTCGCATGGTCGGACGAGGACCTCACGCTGAGCTGGCTCGGCCACGCCACCGTGCTGGCGAACTTTCTCGGCGTGCGCCTGCTCACCGATCCGGTGCTGGAGCAACGGATCGGGATCGGCCGCGGGGCCGTCAAGCTGGGGCCGCGGAGGCTGGTGGCGCCGGCCCTCGCGCCGCGGCAGCTCCCGCCGGTGCACCTCGTGCTCCTGAGCCACGCCCACATGGACCACACCGATTTGGGCACGCTCCGCCTGCTGCCGCGGGAGACCCCCGTCGTGGTGCAGGCGGGGAACCGCGACCTCGTGCGGCGATTCCGGTACGTGACGGAGCTCGGGTGGGGGGAGCGCGCGGCGATCGGGGGCATCGAGATCGAGTCCATCGAGGTGCGGCACTGGGGCGCGCGAATGATCACCGACCGGCATCGCGGCTACGGCGGGTACCTGCTGCGCCGCGGCGGCCGCACGGTGGTGTTCGCGGGCGACACCGCCTACACCGAGCGGTTGTCCGCGCTCCGGCGCCGCGGCCCGATCGACCTCGCCATCCTGCCGATCGGCGCGTACGACCCGTGGATCTACAACCACGCTTCCCCGGAGCAGGCGTGGCGGATGGTAGAGGAGATGGGCGCGGCGCACGTGCTTCCGATCCACCACGGCACGTTCCGCCTGAGCCGGGAGCCGCCCCGGGAGCCGATCGAGCGGCTGATCGCGGCGGCCGGCCCGCGGGAGCGGAGCCGGATCGCGCTCACCGAGGTCGGGGAGACCTGGCGCCTTTCGAGCGCGGGGCAGCGAAAAGCCCCCGGCATGCCGGGGGCTTGACGGAGGGCCGGAGCGAGCCCATGGCGCGGCGTTATCATTTCGCCGGCAAACCATCGGCCGAACCGGCCGCTCTGATTGACCAAATCGCCTTCGGTGTGGGGGCGTTATCGTTTCGCCCGCTACTCCACCGTCACCGACTTGGCCAAGTTTCTGGGCTGATCGACGTTGCAGCCGCGCCGCACGGCGACGAAGTACGACAGCAACTGCAGCGGGATGCTGGTGAGAATCGGCGTCAGCAGGTCGAGCGTTTCGGGAATCGTGAAGGTGGCGTCGGCCAGCCGCTCGATCTCGCCGTCCCCGGCGGTGATCAGAGCAATAACCTTGCCACCGCGCGCCTTCACCTCTTCGATGTTGGACACGATCTTGGAGTGCACCGCGTCCTTGGGCGCGATGAATACCACCGGCATGTTCTCGTCGATCAGGGCGATCGGCCCGTGCTTCATCTCCGCGGCGGGATAGCCCTCCGCGTGGATGTAGGAGATCTCCTTGAGCTTGAGGGCGCCCTCGAGCGCCACGGGGAAGTTCACCCCGCGCCCCAGATAGAGCGCGTTGTGCGTGGTGGAAAGAAACCGCTCCGCGAGGCGCTCGACCTCGGCGGAGCGGTCGAGAATCTGCTGCATCTGGTCGGGCAGCCGGCTCAAGGCCTCGATCAGCTGCCGGCCCTGCAGGATGCTGAGGTTCCGGAGCCGCGCAATTCTGAGCGCGATGAGCGCCAGCGCCGCCACCTGGCTGGTGAAGGCCTTGGTGCTGGCGACGCCGACCTCGGGGCCGGCGTGCAGGTAGATCCCGCCCTCGACCTCGCGCGCGATGGTGGAGCCCACCACGTTCACCACGCCGACGGTGCGGGCTCCCCGGTGCTTCGCCTCCCGGATGGCCGCCAGGGTGTCCGCGGTCTCCCCGCTCTGGGAGATCCCGATGACGAGCGTCTTGTCGTCCACCACCGGGTTCCGGTACCGGAACTCCGAGGCGTACTCGACCTCGACCGGGATGCGGGCCATCTCCTCCAGCATGTACTCGCCGATCAACCCCGCGTGCCACGAGGTACCGCAGGCGGTGATCACGATCCGCTGGATCTGCTTCAGCTCCTCGTCCGAGAGATTGAGCCCGCTCACCCGCGCCGTGCCCTCGTCCTCCAGCAGGTGGCCGCGCAGCGTGTTCCGCAGGCTCTCGGGCTGCTCGCAGATCTCCTTCAGCATGAAGTGCGCGTAGCCGCCCCGCTCGATGGTGGCGAGGTCCCACTCGATCTGCGCCACGGGCTTGCTGATCCGCGCGGTCTCGAGGGTGCGGATGCGGTAGCCGTCGCGGGTGAGCACGGCCATCTCGCCGTCGTCGAGGTAGATGACCGAGCGGGTGTACTGGAGCAGCGGTGACGCGTCGGAGGCGACGAACCACTCGTTCTCGCCCACGCCGACGAGGAGGGGCGAGCCCTTGCGCGCCGCGACGAGCACCCCCGGCTCGTCGGCCGAGATGAACGCGAGGCCGTAGGCGCCGTCCACGTCCCGCAGCGCGGCGGCGACGGCCTCCTCGAGGTTGCCCTGGTAGAACTGGCCGACGAGGTGCGCCAGCACCTCGGTGTCGGTCTCCGACTTGAAGCTGTGCCCGCGATGCTCGAGCGCCTTCCGGATGACGGCCGCGTTCTCGATGATGCCGTTGTGGATGACGGCGATGCGGCCAGACTGGTCGGTGTGCGGGTGGGCGTTGGGCGTGGTGGGCGCGCCGTGCGTGGCCCACCGCGTGTGCCCGATCCCCAGCGTTCCGCAGGGGAGATTCCCGTCGATCTGCTGCTCGAGGGCCGACAGCTTGCCGGCCGCCTTCAGGATCTTGAGGCCGTTCCCATTCACCACCGCGATGCCCGACGAGTCGTAGCCGCGGTACTCGAGCCGGCGGAGCCCCTCGATCAGGAGCCCGGCGGCCTGACGCGGCCCGATATACCCCACGATCCCACACATCGATCGGCTGACCTCAGCTCAGAAGTTCACGGCCGGCGGCGATGAGCGCCTCCGCATCGCCCCGCGTCGGGGCCTCGGCGATCAGCCTGACGATCGGCTCGGTGCCCGACGGCCGCACGTGCAGCCATCGGTCCGCCCAGGCCAGGCGAAGTCCGTCCCGCTCGTCCGCCCGAGCCTCGGGGAATCGCCGTCGCATCCGCTCGTACAGGGGTCGCAAGTCGGGTCCCCGGGGAGCTTTGGCCTTGAGGATGGTGTAGCGCGGAGCCGCCGCGACCACCTGGGACAACGAGGCGCCAACCTGGGCTAAATAGTGCAAGATCAAGGCCACGGCGAGCGGTGCGTCGCGCCCAATGTGGAGTGCGGGCAGGATCACACCGCCGTTTCCCTCGCCCCCGATGAGGGCGGCCTCGTCGCGGATGGCGCGCGCCACGTTGGCCTCGCCAACCGGGGCGCGGACGAAGGTGGCCCCGAAGGCGCGCGCCGCGTCCTCGACCACCAGGCTGGTCGAAAGGTTCACGACGACCACCGGCCGCCCGTTCGCGCCGGCACCGCCCGCTGCCGCGGGTACGGGGACGCGGGCATGCCCGAGAACGGCGCGGACCGCCAGCGCGAGGGTGTAGTCCTCCCCGATGGGGGTGCCGGTCTCGTCGACCAGCGCAAGCCGGTCCACGTCCGGATCCACGGCCAGCCCGAGGTCCGCGCCGCTCTCCCGCACGAGGCGGCCCAGGTCGGCGAGGTTCTCGGGCACGGGCTCGGGCGGGTGGGGAAAGCGGCCGTCCGGCTCGAGGTTGATCGCGCTCACGCGGGCGCCAAGCCGTTCCAGCAGTGGCGGGACCGCCACACCTCCGGCGCCGCGGACGCAGTCGAGCGCGACATGAAACCGGCGCGCGCGAACGGCCTCGAGGTCCAGCAGCGGAAGCGCGAGCACCTGGGCGAGGTGCCGCGCGACGGCGTCCCGATCCTCCCGGAGGCGCCCGATGCCGCTCCAGTCGGCGCGCGAGGGGCCCCGCTCCGCCAGCGCGCGCACCGCGGCGCCGGCCTCCGCGTCGAGGAAGATGCCGTCCGGGCCGACGAACTTGAGCGCGTTCCACTCGATCGGGTTGTGGCTTGCGGTGAGGATCAGCCCCGCGCCCGCGTGGTGATGCTCCACGGCGAGCTGCGCCGTCGGCGTGGGCGCCACGCCCACGTCCACCACTTCCGTCCCCACCGACATGAGACCCGCGGCGGCGGCGCGAGCGAACATCTCCCCGCTGGTGCGGGCGTCGCGCCCCAGCACCACGAGCGGCCGCCCGGCGTCCCGGGCCCAGGCGCCGAGCGCCGCCGCGTGGCGCGCCACGAGCTCGGGCGTGAGGTCGGCGCCGACGATGCCGCGCATCCCCGAGACGCTGATCATCAGCGTGTCGCCCATGACGGGATTCAGACCTGGAGCGGGAGGGCCGCCGCGTTGGGATACGCGCTCAGGAACGCGTCCACCACGCGGGGGTCGAAGTGCGTGCCCGCACAGTTGCGGAGCTCGTCCACCGCCTCTTGCGGGGTGCGGGGCGGGCGGTACGCCCGATTGGTGGTCATGGCGTCGAACGCGTCCACCACGGCGACGATCCTCGCCTCGATCGCGATGTCCTCGCCGGCGAGCCCGTCGGGAAAGCCCCGGCCGTCGTAGCGCTCGTGGTGGGACCGGACGATGCGGAGCACCGGGCCGGACTCGGCCAGAAAGGGCGCCAGGATCCTCTCGCCCAGGACGGTGTGCCCCTTCACGTGCTCGAACTCCACGGCGGTGAGCGGACCGGGCTTGTTCAGGATGGCCTCGCGGGTGCCGATCTTTCCGATGTCGTGGAGCTCGCCGCCGAGGCGGAGGTGATCGAGGCGCTCGCCGGTGAAGCCCAGATGGACCGCCGCCTTCACGGCGTAGCGGCTCACCCGGGCGGAATGGCCGCTGGTGTACGCGTCCTTGGCCTCGAGCGCGTGCACCAGGGTCTGCACGCCGTTGATGAACGACTGCTTGTTGCGGCGGTCGAGCTCCCGGACCCGGGTTTCGAGGTGCTTCTGGTAGAAGCGGTTCTGCAGGATGAGCTCGCGTTTCTCCAGCGCCTTCTGAACCCGGGCGCGCACCTCCTCGATGAGCACCGGCTTGGAGATGTAGTCGAGCGCGCCGAGCTGGAGGCACTCCACCGCCGTGCTCACCTCGGCGACGCCGGTGAGCATGATGACGGCCATGTCGGGGTAGAGCTCGAGCGCCTCGCGCAGGAAGGTGACGCCGTCCATCTCCGGCATGTAGATGTCGGAGATGCAGACCGGGACCTCGCCCTCGGCGCGCAGGAGCGCGAGCGCCTCCGCGCCGGAGGCCACCGCGCGGCACTCGAGCCCCTGCAGCTCGATCACGCGCACGAGGGCCGAGCGCACCTGGGGATCGTCGTCCACCACGAGGCAGCGGGCGGCGCCGGCCGGCGGGGAATCCGGAATCAGCACGCCGGAAAGTACCGGAGCGCGGCGGCCGGGGGCAACGGCGCTTGCCGCCGCCGGCGGCGGTCCGTTACGCTTCCCTCACCTCTGAGCGGCCCAACCGATGACCCGCGCGCTTTCCGACGACCAACCCCACGGCTTCGCCACCCGCGCGATCCACGCCGGCCAGGTGCCGGACCCGCTCGCGGGCGCGGCCATGCCCCCGATCTACCAGACCTCCACCTACGTGCAGGAGGGGCTGGGCCGGCACAAGGGGTACGAGTACGCCCGCACCCAGAACCCGACGCGCGAGGTGCTGGAGCGCACCGTGGCGAGTCTCGAGGGCGGCGCGCACGGGTTCGCGTTCGGCTCCGGGCTCGCCGCGCTCGACGCGGCGCTCAAGCTGCTCAAGGCGGGGGACCACGTGGTCTGCGGCGACAACGTGTACGGCGGGAGCCACCGCCTGATGACGCGGGTGTACGCCGAGCTCGGGCTCCGGTTCACCTTCGTGGACATGCGGCAGGTGGCGGCGGTCGAGGCGGCGGTCACGCCGGAGACCCGCATGCTCTACTGCGAGACGCCCACCAACCCGATGATGTTCCTGGCGGATCTCGCCGCGCTGGGCGACCTGGCCCAGGCGCGCGGGCTGGTGTACGTCGTGGACAACACCTTCGCGACCCCCTACTTCCAGCGGCCGCTGGAGCACGGCGCCGACATCGTGCTCCACTCGACCACCAAGTACCTGAACGGCCACAGCGACATGGTGGGCGGCCTGCTGGTCACCCGGCGCGACGATCTCGCGGAGCGGCTCGGGTTCATCCAGAACGCGGCCGGCGCCGTGCCCGGGCCGTTCGACTGCTGGCTCGCGGTGCGCGGGCTCAAGACGCTCCCGCTCCGCATGCGGCAGCACGACGCGAACGGCCGCATCGTCGCGCAGTGGCTCGTGCGCCGGCGCGACGTCGAGC
>DASSOD010000174.1:0-3446 GCA_035700905.1 Gemmatimonadales bacterium
ATGGGGCCTGCTGGACCCCACCCGCGAGGTGCTGGACCTGGGCTGTGGGATTGGCAGAATCGCCGAGCGGGTGGCGCCGCTCGTGGCCGGTGTGTGGGGCATGGACATCTCGGCGGCGATGATCGCGGCAGCCCAGCGCCGCTGCAGGGCGCTTTCGAACGTCCGGTTCAGCGTGTCCGGGGGAATCGACCTCCCGATGTGCCCCGATGCCTGCGTTGACCTCGTTCTGGCCATCGACACCTTTCCCTACGTTCTCGAGGCAGGCGAGGGGACCGCGGCGGCGCTGTTCCGCGAGGTGCGTCGAGTGCTCCGCGCTGGGGGTGACTTCGTTCTCGTCAACTACTCCTACCGCGGCGACGCTGCCGCCGACCGGGGGGACGTCGCGCGCCTCGCGCGCGCCGCGGACCTCGACGTCCTGGTGACGGGGGAGGCGGCGTTTACGCTGTGGGACGGGGTGGCGTACCGGCTCGCGCGTCGCGGCGAGGCACGGGCAGCGCGCGCTGGCTCGCGCCCGCGGTCATGACCGCTACATCCACTCGCGCGGCGGCCGGGGCGTAGCTCCCGAGTGCGTGCGCAACCACCGCCCCGCCCGGCCGCGCGGGCCGGTGGCGGCGGCGCGCCGGTCCTCCCACCAGTCCCGAAGAGTCGCGTGGTACTCGGCGAGAAGCTCCGGCCGGTGATCGCGCCACCAGGCCGCGATTGACTCGTGGTACGCGGAAAGCGTCGCCACCAACGGCACCGCGATGCCGAGCGAGAAGGCCGCGAGACCCCCGAGGGCGGCGACCCGCCGACCTCCCGCGAGGGGGTTGGTGAACGGCGCGTAGTGGATGGCCCAGGTCCACGCCAACAGCCCGAGCGCCAGACACCCGACGCTCCAAGCGGCGTGGTGCCACGGCGCCCGTTCGGCTCCGCTCCGCCGGCAAACGCTCGCGTGCGCCGCCGCCACCGCGCCGACGAGCACGAGCGGGGCCCACGTGATCAGCCCCGAGTCGGTCGAGAGGAGCTTCAGCAACCCTTCGGAGGGGCTTTCGCCGGTGCCTGCGCGGAGGGAGACGACGAGCGCCAGCCAGGCTGCGGTACCCGCGCCGATTCCTGCCACCCACCCGCGGCGGGTTCGTTCCCGACGTGTGCGGTCCATTGCCAGCCTCCCGTTGGATTCCGCTCGCAAGGTCTCCTGCGGGCGGCGGGGGCGCGGTGAGGCGGGCGGCACGGGGCCGGTGAGGCGGGCGCGTGATCTGGAGCACGTTGCCGGCGCATGTGCCGTCCGGGCTGGACGATTGCCCCTGTCCGGAGATTCGGGATTTCTTTACCTTTATTCTGCTCCCTGAGGGTACGCACCCGCCCGAACCGGGCACCGCTGGCTGAGCTGGTCCACCGTTTCAGTCGGAGGCAGCATGCACGCGTGCCCGTCCGAGCTTGCACGGCGGGATTCAGGGCAGGCGCTCATCGAGTACGCGCTGGTGTTGATGTTCGTCGCGATCGGGCTGCTCCTCGCGCTCGTGTTGCTCGGCACCGAGGTCCGCGGCTCCTATGGGCGGGTCAGCAACACGCTCGAGACCGCGGGCGCGCCGGGAGACGGCGCCGGAGATCCACAGGGAGGCCCGGGCGGTGATGCATCGCCCGCCGCCGGCAAGGGCAAGGGTCAAGGCTGTGGGCAGGGGGTGGGGGGTGGCCGCGGCGGAGGGTGCGGCAAGCACTGAGGGCTCCCCGGCCAGGAGGGACGGAGAATGTCGCCCGGCAACCCTCGGATGCACGTTCGATTGCGGTATCCCGCGGCGGGTCGCCCGACGCTCATCCTGGAAAACGATGCGCTCGACGTGCTCGACCTCTCGGAGCGGGGCTTACGCTATCGTCAGGAGCACGGTCGGGAGCCGAAGGTGGGCGAGCGGCTGGAGGGCATCCTGCGATTGAGCCGTGGGGAGACGCTCCCGGTGCGAGGCAAGGTTGTGCGAGTGACGCACAGCGACAAACCGGCGCCGCCGGGCGTCATCGAAGTGGCGGCCCATCTGACCGAGCTCGGGGTACCTCGCCGCGTGATCATGGCGGAACGCCAGGCCATCCCGAGCGCGCAGCAGGGTTGAACCGCCGCCTGGCCGCCCGCCGGCAGGCCGCCGTCGCGTGACATCCGCCGTCCACCGATGGGGGCACGCCATCGCTCAGTCCGCAGCATCCACCTGGATCGTGGTCCCGTGCTACAACGAGGCGGCCCGGCTCGACACCGCGGCCGTCGCGGCGTTCCTCGGCCGGGCATCGGGCGTGGTTCTCGTCTTCGTGGACGACGGGAGCACGGACGGGACCCGTGCCGTGCTGCACCGGCTGGCCGAACGGCACGGGCGGTCCGTCGTGGCGTTGCGCCTGGAGTCCAATCAGGGGAAGGCGGCGGCCGTGCGCACCGGGGTCCTTCATGCGCTCCGCGCCGGAGCCGGCTACGTCGGGTTCTGGGACGCGGATCTTTCGACCCCCCTGGACGAGATTCCCCGGTTCAGCGCCTTCCTCGATGGGCACCCAAACCTGGTCGCCGCGATCGGCGCGCGGGTCAAGCTCCTGGGCCGGCAGATCGAGCGCTCGCCGCTCCGGCACTATCTTGGCCGCGTGTTCGCGACCGGGGCGTCCATCGCGCTCCGGCTGCCGGTGTACGACACCCAGTGCGGGGCCAAGCTCTTCCGCGCTGGCCCGCTGGTCCGCGTGGCTTTCTCCCGGCCGTTCCACACCCGCTGGATCTTCGACGTGGAGTTGCTCGCGCGCCTGGCCGAGGCGGCAAGGCGGACGGGCTCGCCCCCGGTCTCGCAGCTCGTGGCCGAGCTGCCGCTCGAGAGCTGGGTGGACGTGCGCGGGTCGAAGCTCCGCCCGCTCGCCATGATCGGCTCCGGGCTAGCGCTCGCCGCGGTGCGCCGCCGCGCGCGGCGAGACGTGGCGTGGGGAATGGAAAACCCCCTCGCTTGGGCCGGCGAGGGGGTCTCGGATGCGCTCGACGAGCGGCGCGCTCAGGTCGTGAGGACGCTCTCGTAGCGGGGGTAGTCGTCGAGGATCCGTCCGGTCCCGCGAACCACGCAGGTGAGCGGATCGGGGTCCCGGCGCACGCGGAGCCCGGTTTCCTCGCCCAGCAACGTGTCCAGCCCCCGGATGAGGGCGCCGCCCCCGGTGAGCACGATGCCGTGGTCCAGGATGTCGCTCGCGAGCTCCGGCGGGGTCATCTCCAGCGCGCGGCGGACGGCGTTCACGATCCGCGACACGGGCTCCTGCATCGCGTCACGAATCCCCGCCGAATCCACCCGCACTGTTTTCGGAAGACCGGAGATGAGGTCCCGTCCCTTCACCTCCATCTCCAGCTCCGGCTGGAGCGGAGCGGCCGACCCGATCTGGATCTTCACCGCTTCGGCCGTGGGCTCGCCGATGAGCAGGCTGTAGTTCTTGCGCATGTACTGCACGATGGACTGGTCCAGCTC
>DASSOD010000175.1:0-10303 GCA_035700905.1 Gemmatimonadales bacterium
AACGAGTCCTCCGACCGAGTCCGCCGGAACGGTTCGCGCGCCATCGCTTCCTGATCACTCAATCCATCATCTCGTAGGTGTGAAGTTGGGGGTCAGAAGGGGGAGAAACTGACCCCCAAACTGACCCCGCGCTGCAGAAACGAAGAAACGCGACCGAAGCCAAGCTTCGATCGCGCCTCAAGTTGCCCCTCCTGGGCTCGAACCAGGACTCTCCTGATCCAGAGTCAGGCGTGTTGCCAGTTACACCAAGGGGCAGGGACCGGGCAATCTATCCCGCTCGCCCCGAGACCGTCAATCGCGCGCGCTCGGCTTGCCCGCCCGGGCTCAGCCCCCCGTCAGCAGCACCGCCGAGTACGGCGTGCCCCCACCCGGCGCCGCCAGCAGCACCGCCGTCCGGATGTCGCCCGCGTTCAGCGTGACCGTCCCCCCGTCCACCAGGACCGTCTTGCTTCCCGCCTGGGTGATCTGCACCTGGTACGTCCCCGCCGCGAGCGCCGCGTATGAGGACGCGGTGCCGGTCGTCAGGTTCGTGAGGGACGGCGTGGCCGTCGTGAGGTCCGTGCCCGGCGGCGTGAAGTACACGTCGAACGACACCGGTGCGCCCGGTATCGCGTCTATCACCCGGAACTTCGCCTGACCGCTGGGCGGCGTGGCATTGTCGTCGGTGATGTTGAGCAGCGTGACGTCGCTCCCCGCCCCCACCACCAGCATCGTATAGTCCGCGCCGGCGGTGAACGCCGACTGCTGGTCGATGATCTTCTGCTGCCCCACCACGGTCTCGACCACCACCTCCTGCTCGCCCGAATCCACGGTCTTGTAGTCGGTCGCCTGCGTGTAGGACAGGTTGTCCCCGATCGTGTTGCCGCCGACCGAGACCTTGAGCGTCGCCGCGTCCGGCGCCGCGTTCACCGCCCGCACCCGCGCCTGGTTGGACACGCCGAACCCGCTGCCGTTGTCGTTGCAGCCGCCGGCGGCCACCGCCAGGATCGAGAGCAATGCGGCCGTGAGAATCCGCTTCATGTGAGTCTCCGCTATGACGGTCACGGCGCGCCGGCGCTCCCCTCCGCACTCCCGGGCACCCGCGCCGCCGAACCGCGGCCGGCACTCCCGCACGCGCCAAAGACCGGGGAATGTCGGCCGACGCACGCCTGGCCGCTGTGATGCGCGCCCCGCCCCGGAAAACGAAAAGGGCGGACCAGCGTCCGCCCTCGATGATGTCTGCTTTGCCTATGGAGCTGAGGGGGCTCGAACCCCTGACCTCTGCAGTGCGATTGCAGCGCTCTCCCAGCTGAGCTACAGCCCCGTCCGGTCCGGCGGCGTAACCTATCCGCCGGGTTGAACATAGTCAACGACCGCCGGGCCGGAATCCGGCTACGCGCCGAGCCCCAGCGAGGTCCCGCCGCTCGCCTCGACCACCTGCCCCGTGATCCACCGGCTCTCCTCCGCCGCGAGGAACGCAGCGGCGTCGGCGATGTCCTGCGGCCGCCCGATCCGGCCGAGCGCCGCCACCCCCGCGGCCACCCGCGCCCCATCGCCGCCGAGCACCGCCGCGCTCATGTCGGTCTCGATGATCCCCGGCGCCAGCGAATTGACCGTGATCCCCCGCGGGCCGAGCTGCTTGGCCAGGGTGAGCGCGAGCGCGTCGAGCGCCGCCTTCGTCATCGCGTACGCCGCGAGCGTCGGGACGGCGATCCGGTTCACCACGGAGGAGAGATAGATGATGCGCCCGCCGTCACGGAGGCGCGGGAGCGCGAGCTGGGTGATGAAGAAGGGCGCCTTCGCGTTGATCGTGAACACCTCGTCGAACACCGGCTCCGGCGTGTCCGCGATCCCCCCGAGCGGGGCGACGCCCGCATTGTTCACCAGGATGTCGAACCGGTCGTCGCCCCTCCGCCGCCGCAGTTCGGCGTCGAGCGCCTGGAAGAGACCCTCGACCGCCGCGGTGACCCGCGTCGCGCCCAGATCCGCCGCGACCGCGAACGCCTCACCCCCCAATCCCTCGATCTCCGCCACGACCTCGGTCGCGGCGTCCCGACTGCGCCCGTAGTGCACCGCCACCAGCGCCCCGTCCCGCCCGAGCCGCGTCGCGATCGCCCGCCCGATCCCCCGGCTCGCTCCAGTCACCACCGCCACCTTCCCCGCCAGCGGCCGAGCCACCCGCTCCCGGCCCTCCGACCCTGCGTCCCCGTCCGGCATACCCGTGACCTCGTGGTAAAGTTGATTAACCACTCAACTGCTGTCCCGGATGAACCCCGGACCCCAACCGGCGGTTCCCTGCCCGCACGAGCCGGACAACCAAGCCCCTCGCGTTCCCCTCTTCCGCCTTGCGCCTTCCGCCTTCCGCCTCTGCCGTTCCAGACAGTCTTGACGCACGCGCCCCGACCGGTATCGTAAACCCGACTCAGATGCTGTGATGCCCGGCGCGCACCCCCCTGGTCGCCCATGCGCCGGACGGAGCGAGTCGCGAAACCGGCTGAGCGCGCTTCCGCTTGGCCGGTTTCCCATTTTCCCCACCCCAATCCGCATCCCGCGGAGGGACCATGTACGCCAGCATACGCCGCTATCCCATTCTGTCCGGCGACGCCCGGGCCGCCCTCGACGAGATTCGCCAGCCGACCCAGGAGAACTTCGTCCCGACCCTGCAGCAGATTCCCGGCTTCCACGGCTACTTCTTCGTGCTGGGCGAGAACGACGCAGTCTGCACCGTGACGCTGTTCGACACCGCCGAAGGCGCCGCCGAGTCCACCCGCCGCGCGGCCGACTTCGTCCGAAACACGCCGTTCCCCGTCACCCTCGGACAGCCCGAGGTGCTCGAGGGCGAAGTCATCGTCCATCGCGAGGCCGGCGTCCCCGCATGAGCCGCTCGGCGCGGGGCGCGACGGCGGCCGCCCCGCGTTAGCTTTTTCGGGGCACCGCCATGACCGCGTCCCCGACGTCCGCCGCGCTCGACTCGGCCCGCGCCGCGCTCGCCCGCGGGGCGTGGGCCGAGGCGCGCGACCTCTTCCGCGCGTCGCTCGCCGGCGGCGAAACCCCCGAGGCACTCGACGGCCTCGCCACCGCCGCCTGGTGGCTGCAGGAGCTCCCCGCCGCGTTCGACGCGCGCGAGCGCGCTTACCGCCTCTACCGCGAGCGGGGGAACGACCGCGCCGCGGCCGGCATGGCCGTCTGGCTCGCCAACGACTACGGCGACATCCGCGGCGAGATGGCGGTCGCCAACGGCTGGCTCCAGCGCGCGCACCGGCTGCTCGACCCGCTCGAGCCGGGGCCCGAGCACGGCTGGCTCGCCTACCTCGACGGGCACTTCGCGCTCATGGTCCGCCACGATCCGGCCCTCGCCCTCGAGCTCGCCGAGCGCACCGCGCGCATCGGACAGGCGATCGGCACGCCGGACCTGGAGATGATCGGCGTCGCGCTCGAGGGCGTGGCGCTCGTGACCGCGGGCCGCGTGGCGGAGGGCATGCGCCGCCTCGACGAGGCCACCGCCGCCGCGATGAGCGGCGACCTCACCGATCTCGTCGCCATCGGCACCGCCTGCTGCTATCTGATCCACGCCTGCGAGCAGGTGCGCGATTACGACCGCGCCTCCCAGTGGTGCGACCGGGTGACCGAGTTCTGCCGCCGCTGGGAGATCGGAAGTCTCTTCTCCATCTGCCGCACCCAGTTCGCGACCGTGCTGGTGTCGCGCGGGGAATGGGAGCGGGCCGAACGGGAGCTGGTGGACGTGCTGGGGCGGGTCGAGTCGAACTTCCCTCGCATGGTGGGCGCGGTCGCCGTGCGCCTGGGCGAGCTGCGCCGGCGGCAGGGCCGCCTCGATGAGGCGGAGGCGCTCTACGCCAAGGCGCCGGCGCACGCGCTCTCGCTGCTGGGGCAGGCCGCGCTCGCGCTCGATCGCGGCCGCCCGGCCGAGGCGCTCGACGCCGTGGACACCTATCTCCGCCGCGTGGCGCCGGAGAGCCGCACCCAGCGCGTTGCCGGGCTCGAGCTCGCCGTCCGGGCGCATGCGGCGCTCGGAGATCCCGCCGCCGCCGAGCCCCGCATGGCCGAGCTGCGCGAGATCGCGGCCTTCGTCGGCACCGAGCCGCTGCAGGCGATCGCGGCGCTGGCGACCGGCATCGTGCTCGCCGCGGGCGGAGACCACGATGCGGCGCGCGTCGCGCTCGAGGACGCGGCCACCACCTTCGAGCGGAACCGCACTCCCTTCGAGGCCGCCGCCTCCCGCCTTCGCCTGGCCCGCGCGCTCGCCGCCCTGGGCCGCCGCGATGCGGCGCGCCGCGAAGCCGAGGCCGCGCTGGTCGCCTTCCAGCACCTTGGCGCCGCCCTCGAGGCGGATCGCGCTGCTCGCACGATCGCCGAGCTTGACGCCGCGGCCGCGGCCGCCGGCGGAACGCGCACCAAACCCCGGACTTCCCTCACCCGCCGCGAGCTCGACGTGCTCCGTCTGGTCGCCGACGGATTGAGCGATCGCGAAACCGCCGAACGCCTCGGCCTGAGCGAGCACACGGTCCACCGCCACGTCGCCAACATCCTCACCAAGCTCGGCCTCAAGTCCCGCACCGCCGCCGTGGCCTACGCGGCGCGGGCGGGGCTGCTGTAGGCGGAAGGCGGAAGGCGGAAGGCGGAAGGCGAAGCCCCCGCGCCCGCGCCCGCGCACTCCCCTCCGCCCAACCGCGCCGCACGCGTGAACCGGGCCGCCGGCCGATCAACCCGCGACGAAATGCCGCGCCAGCCAGCCGAGCACCCGCACCCAGCCGTCGCCGTAGGACGCCGCCGCCTTCTCTCGGCCGCCGAATCCGCTGTGCACCACGGTCACCCGCGTACCGCCCGGCACCGCGTCCAGCTCGCAGCGGACCCTCGTCTCCACGTACCCCTCCCAGTTGGCCCGCCAGGTGAACTCGAGCAGCCTCGGCGGATCCACCGCCAGGTACTCTCCGTCCACCTCGGACAGCTCGGTGCTGGCGGTCGTGCGCGCCTTGCAGCGCCGCTTGCCGCCAGGCCGGAGATCGCTCTCCCAATCGAACGTCTGGTACTGGTCGGGCGCGCCCCACCACGCCTCCAATTCCTTCGGGTCCGTGAGCGCGTGGAACACCCGCTCCGGTGATGCCGCGACCTCGATGACCGCGCGGACGACGCCGAGTGCGGCGTCCGCGCTGGCCTTGGCGGTGGCGGTGGTCGTCATGGTTCCTCTCCCTTCTCCAGGTGGCGCTTGAGGCTTTCCAGGTTGGCCTGCCAGAACCGACGATACGATTCGACCCACTTCTCGACGTCCCGGAGCGGCTGCGGCGTGAGCCGGTACATCCGCTGCCGTCCCCGCTTCTCCTCCCGCACCAGCCGCGCGCGCCGGAGCACCTTGAGGTGCTTCGAGACCGCCGGCCGGCTCATCCGGAACCCGGCCGCGATCTCCCGCACCGGCGCCTCCCCGTCCCGGAGCCGGTCGAGAATCGCCCGCCGCGTCGGATCGGCGACGGCGTGATACACGTCGGGGGACGCAGCAGCAGCAGTCATCGCGCTCAACTGGTAACCATACGGTTACCAATTTAGGCCCGAAGCGAGCCCCGTCAACCCCTCCCGTGCGGGGCCGGGCGTGCCCGTGCCAACCGGCGGGCCCAGGCGGCCGAGCCCCGCATTGGCCCGTTCGGGCCAGCCCGATCCCGCACGCCCCCTGGCCCGCTCTCGCGAAGCCGCCCGCATCGTCACATCGTATACATCCTGCCGGACGCCAACGGAGATGACCATGCCCCAGATCCTTCGCCCGCTCGCCGCCGCGCTCGCCGCCGCCTGGGCCCTCGGCGCGGCCGCGTGCAACCGGGCCGAGCCGGCCCCCGCCGCCACCTCCTCGCACGCTGCCGGCCACGACGTCGCGGCCGCGCGCGCGCCGGCCGCCGCGCCGCCGCTTTATGACAACCTCGGCACGCTCCATCACGCCGTCACCGCGAGCGCCGAGGCGCAGTCGTACTTCGACCAGGGCCTCCGCCTGGTCTACGCGTTCAACCACGACGAGGCGATCGCCTCCTTCAAGGAGGGCGCCCGCCGCGATCCCGGCTGCGCTATGTGCTGGTGGGGTGTCGCGCTCGCGCTCGGGCCCAACATCAACCTGCCGATGGACACGTCCGCCGTCGCCCCCGCGATGGACGCCGTTCGGAGGGCGCAGTCGCTCGCGGACCGGGTCTCGCCCGCCGAGCGCGAGTACATCGAAGCGGTCGCGCGGCGGTACTCCGACGCCAAGGACCCGGACCGCGCGCCGCTCGATTCGGCGTACGCAAATGCGATGCGCGACGTCGCGCGCGCGCACCCCGACGATCCCGACGCGCAGGCGCTCTACGCCGAATCGCTGATGGACCTGCAGCCCTGGAGCTACTACACCGCGGGCGGCAAGCCGAAGGGGCGGATCGGGGAGATCACCTCCACGCTCGAGGCGACGATCGCGAAGCATCCCGATCATCCGGGCGCCTGCCACTACTACATCCACGCCGTGGAGGCGTCGCTCCAGCCCGAGCGCGCGCTCCGCTGCGCCGAGCGCCTGGCCGAGTTGATGCCCGGCGCCGGGCACCTGGTGCACATGCCGGCGCACATCTACATGCGCCTGGGCCGCTACGCCGACGCCGCCCGCCACAACGAGCACGCGCTCGCGGCGGATCACGCGCTGATCGAGCGCCGGCACCCGGCCGGCCTCTATCCGGTCATGTACCCGACCCACAACCAGCACTTCCTCTGGGCCGCGTACACCATGATGGGCCGGAGCGCCGACGCGATCGCCGCCGCGGAGAAGGTGGGGAGCGCGCTCCCGGTCGAGGTGTACAAGCAGTTTCCCTTCGTGCAGTTTCTCGCGCCCACGCCGTACTTCGCGCTCGCCCGCTTCGGCAAGTGGGACGAGCTGCTGCGGGCCCCGGCGCCCGACCCGTCGCCGGAGCTGCGGTACGTGACGGGGATGTGGCGCTACACCCGCGGCCTCGCCCTAGCGGCGACGGGCAAGCTGCCGGCGGCCAAGGCCGAGCTCGACAGCGTGCGGGCCGTCGCCGCCGCCACCCCCGCCGACTTCGGGATCGGCCTCAATTCCGCCAAGGCGCTGCTCCACATCGCGGAGCGGCATTTGGCGGCGGAGGTCGCGCTGGGCGGCGGCCGGCGCGCGGACGCGGTGAAGCTGCTGCGGGAGGGCGTGCGCATGGAGGACGACCTCACCTACGACGAGCCGCCGGCGTGGTACTACCCGCTACGCGAGGTGCTGGGCGGCGTGCTGCTCGACGGCGGAGACCCGAAGGCCGCCGAGGCCGTCTACCGCGAGGACCTGCTGCGCCATCGCGAGAACGGATGGGCGCTCGGCGGACTGGCGCGAAGCCTCGAGGCCCAGGGTAGGACGAAGGAGGCGGGCGAGGTGAAGGAGCGCCTGCGCAAGGCGTGGGGCTCCGCCGACGTGGCGCTCGCGAATTAGCCGGTTCGGGTGGGCGGAGCATCGGTCTGCGGCGCCGCGCTGGTGTGGGCGGCGCCGCAGGCGCTTGGCGCGCCCTACTGGCCGGTCCCGTCCGCGAGGAAGAGGGCGAACGGCGCGCCGTTCGGGTTTCCCAACACGAAGATGGTCGAGACCTGCTGGCTCACGAACGTGCGCTCGGTGGAGACGATGAGCGGCGTGTCCTTGTCGCCCGCGTTGGTGATGCGGATGACTTGCCCCGCGGACAGCACCGGCAGGGTGACGTAATTGGAGCCTCCGCCGTACGCCACGTTGGCGATCGTCGGGCTCACCGTGTGGAGGTCCACGTTCGGCTCGGTGATGTAGATGTCGATCGCCGCCAGGTTGGGCGCGGCGTTCACCAGCCGCAGGTTCCAGTTGCCGGCCGCGGGCTTGGCGGGGTTGTCCACCAGCTCGATGGTCTGCACCGCGGTCGGCGCGCCGGTGGCGATGATGGTGTAGAACGTGCCGGCCGTGAGCGTGGGCGTCAGCGTGAACACCGTCGGCCCCGGCGTGCCCTCTTCCCCCACCGCCGACTCGCGCGCCGAGACGCTCCGCTGCCCCGCCGCGATGATGAAGTAGCCGACCGCCTGGTCGAACGCCACGTTGCGGGCCGCCGCCGCGCCCTCGATGAGCAGGTCGAGGTTGGGCCCCTCCGGGACCGCGTGAATGAAGCGGATCTGCGCTTCGGTGTTGGGATCGAAGGGGATGATGTCGTTGTTGCTGCACGCCAGCGTGGCGAACGGAAGCAGCGCGAGCGCGAGCCGGGCGACGCTGTTCATCAAGAGATGCCTCGACGGTGGTCAGAGCAGGTGACGAATCTGTAACGGTCCGGCGCACTGTCAATGCGCCGCCCTCGCGCGGCTTCGGCGCGGTTCCGGCCGGCGTCGCCGTACTCTAAAGCCTGCGCGGCGCCGCCGCTCCGCTAACCCCAGCCCCGCCCCCTCCCGGCCGCCACGCGCTCGAGCTGCGCCGTGTGCGCTCGCGAGAGCGTGGCCAGCGCGGTCACCGCCCCGACGCTCGCGAGGAACATGTCCCACTGGGTGTCCCAGGGATCCCCCTGCGTGCCGAGGAACGCGTCGGCCGCGCCGCCGGTCGCGAGCGCGGTCCACCACTCGATGAACTCGTAGAACGCGCTGAACGCGAGGCAGAAGCAGAACACCAGGAACGGCAGCCAGCGGCTCCCCCGGAGCGGCGAGCGCCGCCAGAGGATCTCCCGCGCCACGATGGCCGGCACGAACCCTTGCGCGAAGTGGCCGATGCGGTCGTAGTGGTTCCGCGCGAACCCGAAGGTGCGCTCCATCCAGAAGCCGAGCGGCACCTGTGCGTAGGTGTACTTCCCTCCCACCATCAGGATGCAGCAGTGGATCGCGATGAGCGTGTACGCCAGGCGGGTGAACCGAAATCGCCGGTGCGTCGCGACGAGCACGGGAACCGCGATCAGGACCGGGAACACCTCCATGAACCAGGTGAATCGGTCGTGGGGCGCGATGCCCGACCACGCGAGCACGAGGACCACGATCGCGAGCAGCGCGAGCTCGTAGGACCACGGCCGGCGTTCGCCCATGCGCGCCTCCCTGCGGATATGATGGACTCCGGGTCGCGGCGAGCGCCCGGCGCCCGCGGCTACGCTGCCGGCGGGCCTCGCCCGCCCTCAGTCGGCGAACGGCACGTCCAGCGTGAGCCCGTCGCGCGCGATGACCGTCTCCGGAAAGACCGCCTTCGCCTCGGCCAGGAGCTCCGGGGCGTCCCGCCCGTACCGCGGGCTGATGTGCGTCAGCGCCAGCCGCCGCACGCCGGCCTCCCGCGCCACTTCGGCCGCCTGCGCGGCGGTCGAGTGCCCGGTCTCCGCCGCCCGCGCGTGCTCCTCCTCGCCGAACGTAGCCTCGTGGATCAGCAGGTCCGCGAATCGCGCCGTCTCCACCACGCCGAGGCACGGCCGCGTGTCGCCGGTGTAGACCACGGTCCGGCCGGGCCGCGGCGCCCCGACGAGCTCCGCCGGACTCACGCGCCGCCCGTCCGGCAGCTCCACCGTTTCGCCCCGGTGGAGGCGGCCCCAGAGCGGCCCTTCCGGCACGCCCAGCTCGCGCGCCCGCTCCGGGTGAAATCGGCCCAGCCGCACGTGCTCCGCGAGCGCGTAGCCCACGGTGTCGGCCCGGTGATCGGTCTCGAACACCACGACGTCGTACGCCCCGCGCGCCAGCCGGTCGCCGGGCTTCACCTCGATGATCTCCACCGGAAACCGGTTCCGCTCGATGCCCAGCGAGATCGCGGCCCCGAGGTAGCGCTGCGCGCCGCGGGGGCCGTAGAGCACCACCGGCGCGGTCCGGTCCTGGAGTCCCAGCGTGCGCAGCAGCCCGGTGACGCCGAGCATGTGGTCGGCGTGGTAGTGGGTGAAGAAGATCTCCGAGAAGGCGAAGCTCACGCCGTAGCGCATCATCTGGCGCTGGGTGCCCTCGCCGCAGTCGAAGAGCAGCGTCTCGCCCTCGCGCTGCACCGCGAGCCCCGCGACGTTGCGCTCCACGCTGGGACACGCCGCGCCCGTCCCGAGAAAGGTGACGGAAAGCATGCGGGAAGCTAGGAGCGGCCGGCGACAGGCGGAAGGCGGAAGGCGGAAGGCGGCGCGAGCGGAGCGAGCGGAGCGAGCGCCGCAGCAGCGGCGGGCGCGACGCTCGCTCGGCGCGGGCGGTGGGGGTGGGTGCCCCGGCGGGCGCGTCAGTCGCCCCCGCCCGCCCGCGATCTCGCCCGACCCCGCGACTGCAGCGACCCGGAAGGGCGCCCGCCCCCGCCGCCCGCGCCCCCGCGCGATCTCCTCCGCCGCATGCGTGCCGGCGAGCGATGCCCGCCCCCCACTCGCCTTAC
>DASSOD010000176.1:0-8261 GCA_035700905.1 Gemmatimonadales bacterium
GGCCGCGGTGACGCTCTGGGCCGTGTGGCGGGCTTCGGCGGCCGGGCTCGCGGGGGGCGTTCCCGCTTACCCGATTTGGCGGGTGGCCCAGGTGCTCGGTGTCGCGCTGCTCGTCGCGGCGGCCGTGATGGCGTGGGAGGCCCGGCTCCGGCCCGAGCGCGCGGCCGGCCGGGCAGGCTGAGCGTCGGGGCTGACCGCGGTCGTGATTTCCGCGAGCCGCGCCGCTCACCGCGCGGGCACGGCGCTCACGCTGGCGTTGGGTGGCGCCGCCGCCACCCCGCAGGCATTCTCGGCACGGAAGTTCGCGTCGCTGTGATCGCCGCGGCCGCGGAGATAGTGGAGCAGCTCGTGCTTCACCACCGCCGGATCGTCGGTGTACGCCGCGCCGAGGATGATGGCCTCGCGCCGCGCAGTCCAGAACCCCGCCAGCACCTCGCCGGTCCGCGGATCCACGAAGGTGACATCGGGTCGTGTCCGGTACCAGTTGATCGCCTCGAACGGGCGGTGACCGCCGGCGCAGGCGAGCAGCTCGGCGTACCAGGTCGCGTATGCGGGCGGAGGCGGCAGCGGCTCGATCGCCGCGCCGAAGCTCTCGGGCCCCAGGCGCGGCGCGCAGGCGGCGAGCAGCGCGAGCGCGAGCGCGCGACCGCCCCGGCGGAGGGACACTCCGATCACGTAGGCCTCGGTGGTGGTGCAGGGGTACGGAAAAGCTCGCCGGCGCGCGCGCGGGGGTCAATGGCCCGGCGGCGGGCGCGGTGTATCTTGCAGCCATGAGCACCGCCCGCCGCACGCACGGCTTCCGCGAATCGGTGATTCGCGGCATGACCCGCCTCGCCCGCGAGCACCAGTCCATCAATCTCGCGCAGGGCTTTCCCAACTTCGCCTGTCCGGACCTGCTCAAGACCGCGGCCGCGGACGCGATCGCGCGCGACGTCAACCAGTACGCCATCACCTGGGGCGCGCAGCGGCTCCGCGAGGCGCTCGCGCGGAAGTACCGTGTCTGGTACGGCATGGAGGCGGACCCGGACCGCGAGATCACCGTCACCTGCGGCGCCACCGAGGCGATGATCGCGACCATGCTCGCCCTGGTGAACCCGGGTGAGGAGGTCGTCGTGTTCGAGCCGTTCTACGAGAACTACGGCCCGGATACCATCCTGTCCGACGCGCGCCCGGTGTTCGTGCCGCTCGATCCCGGCCGGCCGCTGGATCTCGACCGGCTGGCGGCGGCGTTCTCCGAACGGACCCGCGCGGTGGTCGTGAACACGCCGAGCAATCCGTCCGGACGGGTGCTCACCCGCGCCGAGCTCGAGGCGATCGGGGATCTCTGCGTCCGCCACGACTGCCTCGCGATCACCGACGAGATCTACGAGCACATGGTCTACGGCGGCGAGCACGTGCCCATCGCGACCCTGCCGGGCATGGCCGAGCGCACCGTCACCATCAGCGGCGCCTCGAAGACATTCGGCGTCACCGGCTGGCGGATCGGCTGGGTGATCGCCCCCGAGGCGCTGACCGACGCGATCCGGAAAGTGCACGACTTCCTCACGGTCGGCGCGCCGGCGCCGCTGCAGGACGCGGTCGCGGTCGCGCTCGACACGCTGGACGAGCGATTCTACCGGGACCTCACCGCCGCGTACCGGGCGCGTCGCGACCTCCTGTACGAAGCGCTGGTGGCCGCCGGGTTTCGCTGCTCGCCGCCGGAGGGCGCCTACTACATCCTCGCCGATTTCTCGGCCCTGAGCCCGCTCCCGGACGCCGAGTTCGCGGTGTGGCTCTCGCGCGAGGTCGGCGTCACCCCCGTGCCGGGCTCGAGCTTCTTCCACGATCCCGCCGCGGGGCGCTCGCTGGTGCGCTTCGTCTTCTGCAAGACGGACGACGTGCTGCATGAGGCCGCGCGGCGGCTCCAGCGCCTCGGCAGGGGCGGGCGGCTGCCCGCGCGCGAGCTCGAGGCCGCCGCGCGCAGCGGCCTCCAGACCTGAACCGCCGGCGGAGCCCTCGCCCCGATGAGCCAGGACAACCAGCGCTCGCACGTCCGCATCCACTACCCGCCCGCCCGCCGCCCCACGCTCCAGTTGGACGGCCGCGAGTACCCCGTGCTGGATCTCTCCGCCGAGGGGCTCCTGTTCCTGCTCCCGCCCGACGCCGCGCCGCCGACCCTGGGCGGCCGCCTGGAGGGCACGTTGCGGCTGCGCTCCTGCCCCCCCGTCGCGGTCCGCGCCCGCATCGTCTGGGTGGAGGACGACCGCGTGGGCCTCCACCTCTGGCCCGACGCCATTCCGTACTCGGTCCTGCTCTCGGAGGAGCGAAGCCTCGCGGCGAATCGCGGAGCCTGACTCCGCGGACCCGCCGCGGGCGCGCCGCCAGCGATGCCGTTCACTGATCGCCTCGACGCGGGGCGCCGTTTGGCCGAGGCGCTGCGCCCGCTCGCGACCGAGCACCCGGTCGTCCTCGCGCTGCCCCGCGGCGGCGTGCCCGTCGGCTGGGTGGTCGCGCGGCGGCTCGGCGCGCCGCTCGACGTCCTGGTGGCCCGGAAGCTCGGCGCTCCCGGCCAGCCGGAGCTCGCCATCGGGGCCATCGCCGCGGGCGCCGTCTATCTCGACCGCGATGTCATCGCGCTGCTCGGCGTGTCGGACCGCTACGTCGAAGCGGTGAAGGCGGAGGAGGCGCACGAGCTGGAGCGGCGCGAGCGGGAGTACCGTCGCGGGCGCCCCCCGGTCGCCGTGGCGGGCCGCACCGTCATCCTGGTGGATGACGGGCTCGCGACGGGCGCCACCGCACGCGCCGCCATCGCCTCGCTGCGGGGCCGCGAGGCGCGCCGGGTGGTTTTCGCGGTGCCGGTCGGCGCGCCGGAAAGCGTCGCGGCGCTCCGCCCCGACGTTGACGAGCTCGTGTGCCTCGAGACGCCCTCCCGCTTTCGCGCCGTGAGCCTCGCCTACGACGATTTCACGCCCACGACCGATGCAGAGGTGCGGGAGTACCTCGAGACGGCCGAGTCGCCCGCGTGAGCCGGCGCGCGGATGCCGCACGAGCGGGCAGCCGGCGCCCCGACCCTGTGCTCGTTCCCGGTGTTGACCGCGCCGCAGCGCGGTTATCATGGGGGCGATTCACCGACGGAGGAATCCGATGAGCCAGCCGATCCACCCGAGCGGGTCCGCTGCCGGGCGGGGGTCCGCCGAGGCGAAGGCGGAGTTGGTTTCCCGCATCGTCGGCGTCCTGAGCCGGACGTTCGCCGCCGATGGACCGGGTGCGGCCGTGCAGGCGCTCACCGCCCGGCTGCTCAAGATGGACGAGCCCGCCCTGCGGCAGTTGGCCCTGAGCATGGGCCTGGACGAGCCCGGCGAGCCGGAGCCCGACGAAGCGTAGCGTCAGCTTTGACGGGGCCGGCTGACCGCGGGCCGGGGCGGGTGGGTGATGGACCAGATGTAGGCCGCCACGGCGCGCACGTCCTGGTCGGGCATGTTGGCCCATCCCCGCATGGGCATCGGCTTACCGCTCAGGGTATGATGGGCGGGGATGCCGCGCTTGATCTGCTCCACCAGCCACTCGTACGTGCCCGGGCCGTGGAGCCAGAGCCCGCCGGTGAGCGGCGGCCCCTCGTCGGTTCCGCGCGCGTCATCCCCGTGGCACGCGGCGCAGTTGGCCGAGCCGTGAAACAAGCTGCGTCCCCACGCGATGCTGCTGTCGGTCACACCGGGCGGCCGTGGCTCCGGATTCGTCTGCGCGGTACCCAGGCCCGAAACCGTCCCGGCGAGCGCGACCACCAGCAGGGCGACTTTCGGGATGGACATGATCGCTGCCCTCGAATGGCCCTGCCTCACATTACCGGGGCGCCGGTGAAGCCAGGATGAAGCCGGCTGCAAGGATGCTCCCGGAAACCACGGTCCCGGCGAGCCTTTGGGAGAGCCACTGATGTCGCGGGCGTTCGTGGACGAGGATGCCGCCGGGGGACGGGGGCCGCGCTACGTGCTGCCGCCCCGGGATGATCCCGGATACGACGCGGCGGCGGCTCGCGCCCTGCTCCGCGGCGCCGATTTGGGCGATTCGGCGAGCGCCGAGGCCGCCACCGGCTACGTGTTCGGCGAGCCGAGGCTGCGACCCTACGTGGAACGCATTCTGGACGAGGCCCGCGCGGCCGGAGACGAGCGCCTCGAGCAACTCGCCGAGCGTTTCCTCAGGCGCACCACCCGCTGACCTGGACGGGAGGGCGAATGTACGTCTGCCAGTGGCATCTCGACGTCCCCTACGGCAAGCAGGGCGCCGCCCTCGAGGTCATGCGCGCGTGGGGGCGGGACAAGTTCGCCCACTCCGAGTTTCGGCGGGCCAAGGGCGCGCGACTCCTCGTGGGGCACATCGGGGTCTCGGCCGCGCATGTATGCGACGAGTACCTGTTCGAGTCGCTGGCGGACTTCGAGGCCGCGCTCGGCGGGATGACTGGAGACGTCTTCCGGCGCCACTCCGAGGCGCTCGCTCCCTACATCGTGCCCGGGTCGCAGCACTGGGTGGTCTACCGGCTCGTGCCGTAGCTCGCGGCCTATCCGGCTCCCGCCCTTGCCCGGCCCGGGATGCCGCGTTACCCGTGTAAAGGCACCGGTATGCGGAAAGACGACGTCGGGCGCCTCGCCCGCGAGATTCTCGAGACCCAGGGCCGGAGCGCCGACCGGCCCGGCTCCGCGGAGCCGCTCTCGTACAGCCTGCTGGCCCGCCTGGTCGACGACGCGCGCCGGCTGGGCGTCACGCTCGACCACTACGTGGCCGGGCCCTGGCACGTGACCGAGGTGGCCCCGCGCGGGGTTGCGCGGTTTGTGGGCGCGCCGCTCCCGACGGTGGAGCGGGGGACGTATGCGCTGACCATGAGGAGCCTGCGTGAGGCGCTCGACATCGCCGCCTTCCTCAATTGGTGCGAGGTGCCGGAGCCTCAGCCCGGCTGAGTCCCCGCTCCCATCCGTGCTTCCGCCCCGCCGCGCGCATCCCTAACGCCGGCGGGGCGTTACCTTTCTGCCATGTCCCTGAAGCCGGCCTTTCTTGCGCATCTCGCCACGCTGGATCTCGAATCCGGGCGCTTGCTCGTGGCGGTCTCCGGCGGGCCGGATTCGGTGGCCCTGCTGGACCTCCTGGTACTCTGCCGGGACGACGCGCGGCTCGACCTCGCGGTGGCTCACGTGGACCACGGCATCCATCCGGAGAGCGGCGCCGTGGCGGACCGGGTTCGCGCACTGGCGGCGCACCACCGGCTGCCCTTCCTGGCGCGCGCGCTCCGGCTCGGCGCATCGACCTCAGAGACCCGGGCGCGTGAGGCGCGGTATGCCGCGCTCGAGGAGATGCGAGCCGAAGCGAGCGCCGAGCTGATCGCGACCGCACACCACGCCGACGATCAGGCCGAAACCGTTCTGATGCGGACCTTGGCGGGAACCGGGCCCGCCGGCTTGGCCGCGATGGCATCGCGGCACGGCCGAGTCGTGCGCCCCCTCCTCCCCTTTCGACGGGAGGCGCTCGCGCGGCATCTGGAGGATCGCGGCCTCGCGGCCTGGAACGATCCCGCGAATCGAGATACCCGACACCTTCGTTCCTGGGTTCGACAGGAGCTGCTTCCGCTGTTGGAGGCCCGAGACCCCGAGGTGACGAGCCGGCTCTGCCGGGTGGCGGAAGCCGCCTCCGCGGAGCGCGGTGCGTGGGACGCCGTTCTCCAGGGGTGGCCCGGGCTCGACCTGCGGGTCGAGGCGGGTGCCGTGTCGCTGGACTCGAAAGCACTCGAGGCCGCCGACCCTATCCTCGCGCGTGCCTTGGTGATGGCCGCCGCGAGGCGATGTGGATTGGTGTTGGGCCCGCGCCGCGGCGCCCGGGTGCTCGACGCCCTGCTGCACGCGCCCAGCGGCTCCTGGGTACCGCTCGGCGGCAGTTGGCGGGCGGAGGCCGCGTTCGGGCGGCTCCGTCTCGCCCGCGCGCCCGATGCCGCGCCGCCGGCGCTCCCGCTCACCGGCCAATCGGGCGAGGCGGTTTGGGGCCGCTGGAGAATCGCGTGGCGGCGGGCCCCGGCGCCCCCGGACCAGGCTCGCACGGGTTCGAGCGCGTGGTTCGATCCCACCGATCTCGGGCTCCGCGGCTGGCGCCCGGGAGACCGGGTGCGCCCGTTGGGGGGCCCGGGCCGCCGTCTCGTGGTGCGGTGCCTGCAGGATGCCCGCGTGCCGCGGAGTCTCCGTGCCGGGTGGCCGGTGATCGAGCACGCGGGCACGATCGTCTGGCTCCCCCAGGTCTGCCGGTCCGACTTTCTCGTCCCTCGGGCAGGCGCCGATGCCGTGCGGATTGATGCCGAGCCGGCCTGAGGTGGTCCGCCGGACGGGTGGACGGGACGTGAAGGCCGTCGTGTTCGATGAGGCTACGATCGCGCGCCGGGTAGCGGAGTTGGGCCGCGAGATCACCGACGCCTATCCGGACGGCGAGCTGCTCGTCCTCGGCCTGCTCAAGGGCTGCTTCGTGTTCCTGGCCGATCTGGTGCGCCGGATCGAGCGCCCGCTCAAGGTGGACTTTCTGGTCGCGAGCTCCTACGGCGATCACAAGTCCTCGAGCGGCAACGTGCGGCTCCTCTACGACCCGGCGATAGACCTCGAGGGCAAACACGTTTTGCTCGTCGAGGATATAATTGATAGTGGAAGAACCCTGCAGCGCCTGGCCGGCCTGCTGGGGGAGCGCCGGCCGCGGAGTCTCGCGATCTGCGCGTTGCTGGACAAACAGTTGGCCCCGAGCCCGCCGGAGCTCCGCTTCGTCGGCTTCCGGGCGCCACCGGCGTTCCTGGTGGGTTACGGCCTCGATTACGCCGAGGACTACCGCCACCTTCCGTTCGTAGCGGACTTGGATTGATAGATGGCAGACCGACTCCCGACCCGACCCCCGCGACCGAGCTGGGGCAACCTCAGCAAGAACCTGGCCCTCTGGCTGCTCGTGGGCCTGCTGGCGCTCGCGCTGTTCCAGATGATGAGCCGCCAGCGGAGCCCCACGCAGGAGTTCTCCTACACCGAGTTCAGCAAGCAGCTCGATCAGGGGAACGTCGCCCGCGTGGAGGTATTCGACGGCAAGCGCCTCGAGGGAGACTTCAAGACCCCGGTGACGAAGGATGGCCGCTCGGCCAAGAGCTTCCAGGTGCTCCTTCCGATCGCCAACAGCGAGCAGTTCATCAAGCGGCTGGACGACGCCGGCGTTCCGATCACCGCTCGCGAGCCCAAGGGCGGCATCACGGCGATCGTGATCGCCGCGCTCCCCTGGATCGTCATCCTTGGCCTCTGGTTCTTCCTGCTGCGCCAGCTCCAGGCCGGCGGCAGCCGCGCGTTCGCGTTCGGCAAGTCGAAGGCGAAGCTCCTCGCCGGCGACACGCCCAAGATCACCTTCGCGGACGTGGCGGGCGCCGACGAGGCGAAGGTGGAGCTGCAGGAGATCATCGAGTTCCTCAAGGATCCGCAGAAGTTCACCCGGCTGGGGGGACGCCTTCCCAAGGGCGCGCTCCTCGTGGGCCCGCCGGGCACGGGCAAGACGCTGCTCGCCAAGGCGGTGGCGGGCGAGGCGGGCCGCCCGTTCTTCTCGATGTCGGGGTCCGACTTCGTGGAGATGTTCGTGGGCGTCGGCGCGAGCCGGGTGCGCGACCTGTTCGAGCAGGGGAAGGCGCACGCGCCCTGCATCATCTTCATCGACGAGATCGACGCGGTCGGTCGGCATCGCGGCGCGGGCCTCGGCGGCGGCCACGACGAGCGGGAGCAGACGCTCAACCAGCTCCTGGTCGAGATGGACGGCTTCGAGTCGAACGACGGCGTCATTCTGATCGCGGCCACCAACCGGCCCGACGTGCTCGACCCGGCGCTGCTCCGTCCGGGCCGGTTCGATCGCCAGATCGTGGTGGATGCGCCGGACGTGCGGGGCCGCGAGGGCATCCTCCGGGTGCACACCCGGAAGATCCCCCTCGGCGCGGACGTGCGGCTCGACGTCATCGCCAAGGGCACGCCCGGCATGGCGGGGGCCGATCTCGCGAATCTGGTGAACGAGGCCGCCGTGCTCGCCGCGCGGAAGAACAAGACCCTCGTCGATATGCAGGACTTCGAGGAGGCGAAGGACAAGGTCATGCTCGGCGTGGAGCGCCGCTCGCTGGTGCTCACCGAGGACGAGCGGCGGCTCACCGCGTACCACGAGGCGGGTCACGCCATCGTGGCGCTCAAGACCCCGGGCAGCGACCCGGTGCACAAGGTCACGATCGTGCCCCGCGGGCGCGCACTCGGCCT
>DASSOD010000177.1:0-14754 GCA_035700905.1 Gemmatimonadales bacterium
CGTTCTCTCGCTCGCGCTCGTCGCGCGCAACCACCGCGCGCCGGCGCCGCCGGCGGTCGAGAGCGCCGTCACGGCCGACTCTTCCGCCCGCCCGGCGCCCGACGGGCCGGCGCTACCGCCGGCGCCGGCGGTAGCGGCCGCGACGCTCGCGCGTGAGGATTCGGCGGCTTCCGCTCCGCCGCCGGCTTTCGCCAAACCGGCGTCGCGGGCGAAGCCAGCCCCGGCCGCCGCCGCACCGGTCGCCGTAGACTCGGTGCCCGCGCCGGTCGACTCGGCGCCCGTGGCGCCGCCCGCCGTCGAGTCCGCCGCGCCGCCTCCAACGCCCGCGAGTCTCCCCACCCGCGAGGTGACCGGCGCCTCGGCGCTGCTCGGTCTCGGCGGCGGTGCGGCCGCCGCGCCCGCGCCGGCGGCGGGCGATCGCCGGTCGGTCGAGCGGGCGATCCAGGCGTACGCGTCCGCCCTCGATCGGGGCGACGCCGCCGCCGCTCGCCGCGCCTTCCCCCGATTGCCCGAAGCCGAGCACGCGCGGCTCGGCGGCCTCTTCGCTTCGGGCGGGCGGGTGGAGACGCGCTGGAAGATCTCCAACGTCGCGCTGCACGGCGACTCGGCCGCGGCGCGCGTGCGCGGCCGCACGCTGACGGCGACCGCCGGCGGTGCCCCCGCGGAGGAGCAGGTGGACGCGACCGTCACGCTGCAGCGGACGGGCGGCGTTTGGCACCTTACTCGCTTCGGGCCGCTCGGCGGCCCCTGATCGGGGCCAATCTCTCCCTCGCGGGCGCGTCCCGAGCGTTCCGGGCGCGTGGGCACGCGCCCGGCTAATTTTGCGGGACACCGAGCCACTCTCTCCCGGACCCGCACATGACCGATCTCCGGTACCCCATCGGGCGCTTTCAGCAGCCCGAGCGCGTCGCGCCCGCCGAGCGGACCCTGCTGGTGAAGCAGATTGCGGCCTGTCCCGCCGAGCTTCGCCGGGCCGTCGCTGGGCTCGATCGGGCACAGCTCGACACGCCCTATCGCCCGGACGGCTGGACCGTGCGCCAGGTGGTGCACCACGTCCCCGACAGCCACATCAACGCGTACGTGCGCATGAAGCTCGCGCTGACCGAGGATGCTCCCGCGATCAAGACCTACGAGGAGGCGCGCTGGGCGGAGCTTCCCGACGTGGAGGCGACCGCCCCGGAGGTCTCGCTCGCGCTGCTGGAGTCGCTGCACGCGCGATGGACGACGCTGCTCACGGCGCTCCGGCCGGAGCAGTTCGGCCGAACCTTCCGGCATCCGGAGCTCGGCCCGGTCACGCTGGATGCGGCGATCGCGCTCTATGCCTGGCACGGCCGGCACCATGTGGCGCACGTGACCAGCCTCCGCGCGCGCATGGGGTGGTGATGCGTTCGCTGGCGTCGGCGGCGCTGCCGGATCTCGCGTGACCCCCGGGCCGCTGGAGCCCGACCCGTGGGCGAGGCTCAAGCGCCTCACGCCCGCCCGCATCGGCCTCGGGCATGCCGGCGGCAGCCTTCCCACCGCCGCACACCTCGCGTTCCAGCTGGCCCACGCCCGCGCCCGCGACGCCGTGCAGGACGCGCTCGACCCGGACGCGCTCGTCGCCGAGCTCGCCGCGCGGGGCCTGGACGCGGTGGCCGTCCGGTCCGCCGCCGCACGGCGCCTCGACTATCTCCAGCGGCCCGATCTCGGCCGCCGTCTCGACCGGGAATCGCGCGAGCGCCTGGCCGCGCTTGCGCCTACGCTCGGGTCCCCCGACTTGGTGCTGGTGCTGGCGGACGGTCTTTCGGCCAGGGCCGCCGAGCGCCACGGCCCGGCCGTGCTCGAGCGGCTCGTAGCGCGCCTGCACGGTGACGGATGGCGGGTGGCGCCCGTGGTGGTGGCGGTCCAGGGCCGCGTCGCGCTCGGTGACGAGATCGGGGCTGCGCTGGGCGCGCGAATGGCCACCGTGCTGCTGGGCGAGCGGCCGGGGCTCTCCTCCCCCCACAGCCTGGGCGCCTACCTGACCTGGGCGCCCGCGCCGGGCCGGCGCGATTCCGAGCGCAACTGCCTCTCGAATATCCGGCCTGAAGGCCTTTCCTACGACCGCGCCGCCGAGCGGCTGCATGCATTGCTCACCGAAGCGCGCCGGCGGCAGCTCACCGGCGTCCAACTCAAGGAGGATCCCGCCCTGCCTCCTCCGGGGTGACATCGCTCACCGGACCGAACACGCCGATGCGTTAGCCTGCATGCGAGTCGCAGGAATTCAACTCGAGCGCTGCAGGCGTGGAGGAAGGGATATGACCAGCGGGAACAACAGCGAGTACCTCAAGACCGGCGCCGCGGGACCCGGCTCCGATCTGACGTGGGAATCCGAGGACCTCTACTGGCGCGACAACTTCGGCGCGCGTCCCTACGTCCTTGGGGAGGATTACGAACGCTACCGGCCGGCGTACCGCTACGGGTTCGAGTCGGGGCGGCACCACATGGGGCGCACGTGGGAAGAGGCCGAGAGCGATCTGCGCTCCGGGTGGGATCGCTACGAGCACCGTGGCAGCGGCCAGTCCACCTGGGAGGACATCAAGGATGCGGTGCGGGACGCGTGGGATCGCGTCACCGGCCACTCTCGTTCCGCCTCGGAGGAGTCGCGCCGGAGCTCCTAGGCGTCCGAGCGGCGGCTCGCCCGAAGCAGGTTACCGACGGTTCGGGTGAAGAGACCGGGTGGGCAGGGCTTCCGCAGATACGGTGCGCCGGGGTGCAGGATGCCGCGGCGCACCGTTTCGTCTTGGGGCCACCACGCCATGTAGAGCACGGGAAACCGACGCTGCAGCTCCAGAATCGGCATGCCGAAGTGGTACCCATCCCGCTCCACCACCGAAACGTCGGATACGATCAGGTCTAGCGGCCACGCGCGCTCGAGGCACCACGCCGCCTCGATTCCGCTTCGCGCCGGAATGGCCCGATACCCGGCGCGGGACAGGACCCGGCACAGCGCGCTCCTCACCGCCTCTTCGTCGTCCACCACGAGAATGGTGGCCCGTGCGGCAGGCGTGGGCGCGCGCGAAGGTCGGGCCGGGGAGCGCTCGTCCATGGCCATGCTCGTCGGGGAATGGGGCTTGGAGGACCGCGAGAAACGCCGCAAGACGAATGCCCCGCGTGCGCTTGCGTGAGCGAACCGTGTCGCCCTCGTCGCGCGGCGGCGAATCGCGGAGCTCCGTGCAGTTCGCGCGGCACCGACGACTTGCCGTCGCCGTCGCGCTGGGGGTGAGCGCGGTCACCCCTCGCGTGGGATGCGCGGCTTATCGTCCGGGCCCGAGCCGGGGTCGCGCTGGCGCGATGCGGACGGGATCCAAGAACTTCCAAACGAGCACTTCCACAGGACGGCAGTGATGGACCGCAACTATGAGAATCGCCCGTACGGCCGGGAGGAGAGCGCAGGCCGACGGGAAGAGCAGTACGGCGGAACCGGGCGCCAAGGTGGTTATGGCGCCTGGCAGGGGCAGCAAGGGTGGCAAGGCGGCTATGGCGCCCAGCAGTGGCCGCTCGGGCGCGAGGGCTATGAGTACGGCTCGGCCTATGGGCCACGCTCCGGGTGGCAATCGCAGCAGGGGGGCTACGGCATGGGTGGCCAGGGCGGGTACTACGGGCCGGCCGGCTACTCAGGCCAGGGCGGCTGGGGCTGGAGCGCGGGCGGCGGCGGTGGCGGACAGCCGTACGGGCAGGGCTCCCAGGGCGGCGGCTACGCGCCCCAGTACCAGGCGGGTTACGGCCAGGAAGGGCACCCCGGCACGGGGTATGGCCAAGGCTACCGGCCGGGCTACGGACCGACGGCGTTCGGCGCGGGCAGCTACGGGCAGGCCGGGCCCGCTTGGGCATACGGACCCTCCGGCTACGGCCCCGGCGGCTACGGGCGCGGGGCGTATGGCGAGGGCGGCTACGGGCCGGGAGGCTACGGGCCCGGCGGCTACGGGCAGAGCACGTACGGCCAGGGTGGATTCGGCGAGCGCGCCTTGGGCGAGCACGAACGCGGTTGGCAGCGGGGCACGCACTTCGGCAAGGGTCCGAAGGGATACAAGCGCTCCGACCAGCGGATCGAAGAGGAAGTGAACGAGGAGCTCACCCGCCATCCCGAGATCGATGCCAGCGAGATCGAGGTGCGGGTGCAGAATGGCGACGTGACGCTGAGCGGCGCGGTGGAGGGCCGCGAGCAGAAGCGCATGGCCGAAGACATCGCCGAGCGATGCGCGGGCGTGAACGAGGTCCACAACCAGATCCGCGTTCACCATCGGCAAGGCGCCTCGAGCGCGCAGCGGGGACAGGAGCAGAGCGGGGGTGAGTCGCGCGGCAGGACGGGTACGACGCGCGGGGGGGCGAGCGCGACCGGCTGATCCGCCGGACGCCACGAGTCGAGCGCGCCCTACGCGGGCGCGCTCAATCGCCCGTCCGCGAGTACCGGCTCGACGGCCTGCGGGCCGCGAACCGGCCGGCGACCGGGGGCTCCGTCTCCGCCGGATGTGATGCGCCAGGTATCCTCGGGCGTGTCGGCCGAGCGGTAGCCCTCGTGGGTGACGAGGTAGCGGAGCGCCAGCGACCCTCCCAAAGCCAGCGTCGCTCCCGCGAGGTGGAGCGCGTGGTTCTGCTGGCGCCGGCGGCCGCGCCGCTTGCGGCCGGCGCCTCGCGCGATCGCCAGCCCGAGCGGGAGGGCCATGCCGGCGAGGGCCACGAGGGCGCGCGCGGCGCCGAGCTTCGGCCGGGCGCGACGCTCCGACGGCAGCGGGCGGCTCGCGCGGCCTGCCTGCGCGAGCAGCGCGAGCTCCGCCGCCAGCGCGACCGCCTCGGCTCTCGCGAGCCGCCGCCGCGCGCGCGGGCCGAGCCCGGGGCCGAGATCGGCGGCGAGCGCGACCGCGGCGATCCCGCTTGATAGCGCCGAGCTCAGGAACAGCGGACCGAGCCAGCCCGCACGGGCCTCCCAGCTCGGAGTGCTGGTGGACGCGAGGAGCACGCCGGTGTAGCTCCCCACGAACGCGGCGAGCGGAAGGCCGGCGACGTGCACCGCGCGTCCGGCGCCGCCGCGCGAGAGCCGCGCGAGGGCCGCGCGGCGCCCGAGCCAGCCGGCCTCGCCGGCCTGGAGCATGGCGGCGAGCCCCGCCACCCCGCCGTAGGCGGTGAGCCCCCAGGAGCCGAGGCTCATGGCGGAGCGGGCGCGCACGATCCGCAGCATGTGATGGAAGCGCTCGGGCCGACCGAGATCGGCGATGAGCAACGCGGTGCCGCCGAGCAGCGTGCCGAGGGAAAGCCAGCGCGCGGTACCGATCAGCCGCCGGTTCCGACCTCCGGTGAGATCCTCCGCGGCGGCCGCGATCCAGCTTCCCGCGGAGATGCCGCCCAGCCAGAAGTAGATCGGGATGTACCATTCCCAGGTCGCGCGCTTGATGGGAGGCGCGGGCGGCACCGAGTGCGCGCGGAAGTCGGGCGGCGAGGTGAGCGTCATCGCTCGCTCCAGAACGCCAGCAGCGCGGCGGCCACCAACCCAGCCGCCGCGAGGCCGCTGGCCAGGAGTCCCGGTGCGGTGTTGTCCGAGGGCCGGCGCGGCTCGGGCGGCAGGTTGTACACCTCCGGCCGATCGATCAGGAGGAACGAGCAGTTGAGCCCCCGGAGCCGAGACGTGTCCGCCTCGTTTTCCAGAACGCCCGGTGTGCCGTACAGGTACGCCGGCACGCCGCGCCCGCGGAGCTCCATCACCCTGAGCTTGGCGCGCTCGCGCAGCTCGTCCACCGGCCCGAACTGGATGGAATCGGTGGGGCACGCCTTGGCGCACGCGGGCTCGAGCCCGCCCTTCAGCCGGTCGTAGCAGAGCGTGCACTTGTGCGCCTTGCCGTCGCGCTGGCGATCCACCTCCACCACCCCGAAGGGGCACGCCGGCACGCAGTAGCCGCAGCCGTTGCAGACGTCCTGCTGCACGTACACGGTGTCGAACTCGGTGCGGAGAATGGCGCCCGTCGGGCACGCCTCGAGGCAGGGCGCCTCGACGCAGTGCTTGCAGACGTCGGAGAGCAGCAGCCATCGGTGGGCGGGGTCGGCCCACTGCTCGGTCGCGCCGGCGCCGGTCTCGAACCGCTCCCCGTCGAACTGCTCGATGAAGCTCACGTGCCGCCAGGTCGTGGCGCCGAGCGCGCGGGTGTTGTCGTAGGAGTGCCCCGAGAGCGCGAAGCCGTCGCTCGGCAGCTGGTTCCATTGCTTGCAGGCGACCTCGCAGGCCTTGCAGCCGATGCAGAGCGTCGTGTCGGTGAAGAAGCCGTATGCGCGCCCCGGCGTGATCGCCGTGCCGGAGGTCTGCTGCGCCTGCTCGGCGGCGCCCGCGTCGTGCCGGTCCCACGCGCGCACGCCGTGCGCGACGCCGGCGTGGCCCGGCGCGGTCACGGCGCGCCCGGCCTTTCGGCCGCGCCGTCGCGGCCGGCGACCAGATTGCAGGTGAGCACCTTCCCCTCGTGGATCGTCACGTTTGGCTCCCCCACGAGCGCGACCAGCTCGTTGGCGGCCGACCCGCGCACCAGCCCCTCGTACCCGAAGTGCCAGGGCATGCCGACCTGGTGAATCTCACGTCCCATCACCCGGAGCGGCCGGAGCCGCCGGGTCACGAGCGCCCGCGCCGGCGCGCGTCCCCGCGCGGTCACGACCGTGACCCAGCCCCCGTTGGCAATCTTCAGCGCGCCCGCGAGCTCGGGCGAGAGCTCCACGAACGCCTCCGGCTGCAGCTCGGCGAGCCAGGAGTTCCAGCGGGTCATGCCGCCCCCGGTGTGATGCTCGGTGAGCCGGTACGTGGTGAGGACGAACGGGAAGCGCGGATCGCCGATGCCGTGGTACGCGTTGCCCGCCACCTCCCAGATCCTGGTCTCCGGGTTCCGACCGTGCGCCGCGTAGAGCGGATTCTCCACCGGCGTCTCCCACGGCTCGTAGTGGGTGGGCATCGGCCCGTCCTTCATCCCGTTCGGGAAGAAGAGCCACGCCCTGCCGTCCGGCTTCATCACGAAGGGCCAATCGCCGGCGAAGCCCTCGAGCCCGCCGAGCGACGGATCGCCGGGCGCATCGGGTGGCTTGTCCGGGGGGAAGTCCGGCACGTCCGCGCCGACCCAGCGCCGCTCGCGTTCGTCCCACCACACGTACTTCTTGTGCGGCGACCACGGCTGCCCCGAGGGATCGGCGGAGCAGCGGTTGTAGAGGAGCCGGATGTTGTTGGGCCAGGCGAAGCCCCAGCCGGGCGACACGTAGTCGTCCGGCTCGCGTGAGGCGGCGCGGTTGGTGCCCGGGTGGACGCCGCAGTAGATCCAGCACCCGCAGGCCGTGCTGCCGTCGTCCGCCAGGTGCAGCGCGGTCTCGAGCGGCTCGCGCCTGGCGGGATCGTCGGGCCAGCGATAGCCGTTGATCTCGCGCAGCACGTAGTCCATGTCGGGTTCCTCGAGCGGGCCGTGCACCGGGTAGTCCCAGGTGAGCGCCCGGAGCCCGGCGTCGCGCTCGGCGGCCGACCCCGCGGCTCGCGCCTTGAGCCGACGCCCGAGATGCACGACGAACCAGGCGTCGGACCGCGCTTCGCCGGGCGGCTCCACGGCGGAATGATGCCATTGGATGAGCCGGTGGGTGTTGGTGAAGCTCCCGTCCTTCTCCAGCACGCTCGCCGCGGGGAGGACGAACACCTCGGTCTCGATGTCCTCCGGGCGCACCTCGCCGGCCTGCACCTCGGGCGCGCGCTCCCAGAACGTGGCGCTCTCGGTGAGGAAGAGGTCCCGCACCACCAGCCACTTGAGCCTGCCGAGCGCCTCGCGGTGGAAGCGGGCGTTGGGGCCGCCCACCGCCGGGTTCTGGCCCATCAGGATGAAGCCTTCCATTCGCCCGGCGTGCATGTCCACGAACATCGGCATGTGCGAGAAGTCGCGGTGGATGCGGGGCAGCCACTGGTAACCGAACTCGTTCTCGGCCGTGGCGTGCTCGCCGTAGTACGACTTGAGCAGCGAGACCATGTAGCTGCGGGTGTGGGCCCAGACGCCCGTCGCGCCGCCCTCGTTCCAGACGTACGTGTCCAGCCCCACGTCGATCGGCAGGTGGGTGGGCATGTGCAGGTAGCCCGGCAGCAGGTCGTAGAGCGTCGGGATGTCGGTCGAGCCCTGGATGGTGGCGTGGCCGCGCAGCGGTTGGATCCCGCCGCCGGGGCGCCCGATGTTGCCGAGCAGGAGCTGGAGGATGGCCGAGCAGGCGATCATCTGCGGGCCGGTGGTGTGCTGGGTCCACCCGACCGCGTACGCCACGCTCGAGGTGCGGTCGCGCCCCGAGTTGCGGAGCAGGGTGTCGGCGATGTCCACGATCCGCTCGGCCGGGACGCCGCAGATGCGCGCCGCCTCATCCGCGGTATACGGCGCGAAGTGCCTCCGCAGGATCTGGAGCACGCAGCGGGGGTGCTGCATGCTCTCGTCCCGCCGCGGCGGCCCGCCGACCGTCCGCCCCGCGTGCATGCCCCACGACTGCGTCGTCTTGAGCCGGCAGATCTCCTCCTGCCGGTCCGCCAAATTGAGCACCCGCTGCATCCCGGCGTACTGCCAGGTGTCGGGGCAGTAGTAGTCCTGCCGCCAGCCGGAGAAGAGGCCGCCCAGGTCCGCCACGTCGCGGAAGTCCTCTTCGATCAGCGTCGCGGCGTTGGTGTAATGGCGCACGTAGTCCTGGAAGAACGGATCAGTGCGCCATTGCTCGCTCTCCAGAATGTGCCGGATGATCGCGCCGAGGAACGCGATGTCCGTGCCCGCGCGGATCTGGGCGTACTTGGTCGCGCACGCCGAGGTACGGGTGAAGCGCGGATCCACGTGGATCACTTCCGCGCCTTTCTCGCGCGCGAGCATGACGAAGCGGAAGCCGACCGGGTGGCACTCCGCGAAGTTGGATCCCATGATCAGCAGGCAGTCGCTGTTTGCGAGATCCCGGAGGAAGGTGCTGGCCCCGCCGCGGCCGAGTGGCGTCCCCAGACCGGGGACCGTGGCGGAGTGTCATATGCGCGCCTGGTTCTCGACGCCGATGACGCCGAGCCCGACGCAGAGCTTCTTGATGAGGTAGTTCTCCTCGTTGTCCAGCGCCGCCCCGCCGAGCATCCCGACCGCCGTCGTGTGCCGGAGCGGCCGGCCCTCGCGATCCGCCGCGGTCCACGTCCGATCGCGCGTGTCCTGCAGCCGGTCGGCGATCCGCTCCATCGCCCAGGCCAGGCTCACCCGCTCCCACCGGGTGCCGCGCGGCGCGCGGTACAGCGTCGTGGTCAGCCGGTTGGGGTTCACGGCGTACTGGAAGATGTCGGCGCCCTTGGGACACAGCGTCCCCTGATTGATGGGACTGCGCGGATCGCCTTCGACATCCACCACCCGCCCCTCCCGGACGTGGACCGCCGTGCCGCACCCCACCGCGCAATACGGGCAGACGCTCGCGACGGTGCGGGTCTCGTCGGTCCGCGGGCGCAGCTCGCGGGTGCGGTCGCTCGCGGCGGCGGCGCGGTCCGGGTCCTCCCCGGCGAGTTGGCGCAGCACCGGCCACCGATCGAGGGTCGCCGACGCGCGCCGGAGCAATGATCGTCCCATGGCATCTCCTCCCGGTCCAAGGATGTTACCGGCGGGACCCCGAAGGTGTGTTCCGGGTCACAGCAGGGGCCGCGCGCGGCGCGGTAGGTATCCCCGCGGTGGATGCCCGGGCTGCGGGCGTTCGGGCCGATACCGCTCACACCGTGGGAGCTATGCAGACTGGCCGGTTGCTCACTGTCGTCGTCCCCTGCTACAACGAAGAGGCGGTCATTCTCGAGACGCACCGACGGCTCGCCGAGATCCTCGCCGGGCTGCCCGACCTCGCCTACGAGATCGTGTACGTCAACGACGGCAGCCGGGACCGGACGGGCGAGCTGCTCCGCACGCTGGCCGGCGCGGACGAGCACGTGCGGGTGCTGGAGCTCTCGCGCAACTTCGGGCACCAGATCGCGGTGACGGCGGGGATCGAGCACGCGGCCGGCGACGCCGTGGTGCTCATCGACGCGGACCTGCAGGACCCCCCCGAGGTGATCCCCGAGATGGTGGCGCGGTGGCGGGAGGGCTACGACGTGGCGTACGGGGTGCGGGTGGACCGCGAGGGGGAGTCGCGCTTCAAGCTGATGACCGCGAGCGCGTTCTACCGCCTGATGGCGCGCCTCACCGACACCGAGATCCCGCTCGACACCGGCGACTTCCGGCTGATGGACCGGAACGTGGTGGAGGCGCTGCGCGCCATGCCCGAGCGCGACCGGTTCGTACGCGGCCTGGTGAGCTGGACCGGGTTCCGCCAGATCGGCGTGCCGTACCGGCGCGCGCCGCGATTCGCCGGGTCGAGCAAGTACCCCCTGGCGAAGATGGTCCGCTTCGCGATGGACGGCATCGCGTCGTTCTCGGTGAAGCCGCTGACCGCGGCCACGTACGTCGGGTTCGCCGTCGCGGGCCTTGCGGTGCTCGGCATCGCGTACGCCATCGTGCTGAGGCTCTTCACCAGCATCTTCGTGCCGGGGTGGACCGCGCTCTTCATCGCCGTGCTCTTCATCGGCGGGGTGCAGCTCATCTCCCTCGGCATCATGGGGGAGTACGTCGGCCGGATCTACGGGGAGGCCAAGCGGCGGCCGCTGTACCTGCTGCGCGAGCGGCTCGGGTTCGAGCGGAACGTCGCGCGGCCCACGTTGATGCCTCGGTCGGTGACGCACGAGCGGCGCGCCGGGGAGCGGCGCGGCACGCCGTGGCGCCGATCGGGCGAGATCCTCTCCGCGCGGAACGCATGACGCCGCGGCCCGCACGCTGGCTCCGGCCACTGGTCGGAGTCGTGGTGGCCGCCCTGTTCGTCTGGCTGTTGGCGACCAGGGTGGAGTGGGGTGCGGTGCGGCGCGTGCTGGTCGCGGCGTCTCCCGGGCCGCTGGTGCTGGGGCTCGGGCTGTTCGGCGCGGGGATCGCGGTGCGGGTGGTGCGGTGGTGGTGGATGCTGCGCGCCTTCGAGCCTCGGCTCGCCCCATGGCGCTGCGCCCGGCCCTATCTCGTGAGCCTCGCGCTCAACAACACCATGCCGCTCCGCGCCGGCGATCTGGTGCGCACCTTTGGCTTCCGCGGCGAGCTCCGCGCGCCGCCGGGGCGCGTCCTCGGCACGCTCGTGATCGAGCGCGTGCTCGACCTGCTGGTGCTGCTGGCCGTCTTCTTCGTCGGGCTGCTCGGCGCCGCGTCGGGCGTCGTCCCGCGCGCCTACGTCACCGCCGGCGCGGTGGCCGGCGCGGCGGCCGTCGGCGCGATCGCCGCCCTGGTGCTCGCCCCCGGGCGGGTGGCGCTGGTGCTCGCGCGCTGGCAGGCGCGGCTCGCCGGCCGCCCCCTCGCGGAGCGCATCGCGCGCGGCGCGGGTCATTTCCTCGAGGCGCTGGGCGCCCTGCAGTCGGGCCCGCGCGCGCTCCAGTTGCTCGCCTTGTCCGCGCTCGCCTGGACCCTCGAGGGCGGCATGTACGCTGCGGTGGCGTGGTCGCTGCACGCCGGCGTCGCACCGCTCGGCCCCTGGTTCGCGCTCGCGACCGGCACGCTCGCCACGCTCCTGCCGAGCTCGCCCGGCTACGTCGGCACCTTCGACTACTTCGCCATGGTGGGCCTCGCGGCCTACGGCGCCGATCGGAGCGTCGCCGCCGCGTTCGCCGTGCTGGTCCACCTGCTGCTCTGGGTGCCCGTGACCGTCGTGGGCGGGCTCCTGATGCTGGGCTGGCGGCGCGCCTCCGGTCACGAGCTCTCCGACGGGCTCGGGTCGCGCGGCTCCGAGCCCGTCGCCTCCACGCCCGCCTGAGGAGCCGCCATGGCCGACACGCCCCACGTCGCGATCATCGGTGCAGGTTTCGGCGGGCTGTCGGCCGCGTGGGAGCTCGCGCGCCGCGGCGTCGCCGTCACCGTGCTCGAGGCCGAGCGGGAGATCGGCGGACTCGCCGCCAGCTTCGACGTGGGCGGCACCAGGCTCGAGCGCTTCTACCACCACTGGTTCACCAACGACCGGGCCGTCACCGAGCTGGTGCGCGAGCTGGGCGTGGAGAAGGAGGTGTTGTTCCGCCCCACGCGGACGGGGATGTACTTCGCCCAGCAGTTCTTCAAGCTCTCGACGCCGGGGGACGTGCTGCGCTTCACCCCGCTCAGCGTGACCGGCCGGCTCCGGCTGGGCCTGCTCGCGCTCCGCGCCCGCCGGGTGAAGGACTGGCGCGCCCTCGAGGAGCTCACCGCGGAAGAATGGCTCACCCGACTGGGCGGGCGCGAGGTCTACCGGGTGGTGTGGGAGCCGCTCCTCGCCGGGAAGTTCGGCCCCTACGCGAAGGAAGTCTCCGCCGTGTGGTTCTGGAACAAGCTCAAGCTGCGCGGCGGCAGCCGCGACGATCGCGGCGCCGAGATGCTGGCCTACTATCGGGGCGGCTTCGCCGCGCTCGCCGACCGGCTCGCGCGCGCCGTCGAGGAGCACGGCGGCCGGATCCGCCTCGGCACGCCGGCGACGGGGCTCGTGGTGGACGACGGGCGAGTCACGGGCGTGCGGGCCGGGGCCGAGCGCGTCGAGGCCGACGCGGTCATCGCCACGCCGGCGCTCCCCATCGTGGCCGATCTGGCCGCGCCTCACGCGCCCCCCGCGTACGTCGAGCGGCTCCGGGGCATACGCTACCTGGCCAACGTCTGCCTCGTGCTGGAGCTGGACCGGAGCCTCTCGAGCACCTATTGGCTCAACGTGAACGACCCCACGTTCCCCTTCGTCGGCGTCATCGAGCACACCAACTTCGAGCCGCCCGCGACGTACGCGGGGCGCCACATCGTCTACCTCTCCAAGTACCTGCCGGAAAGCGCCGAGCTCTGGCGCATGGGCGACGGCGAAGTGCTCGAGTACGCGCTTCCGCACCTCATGCGCATGTTCCCGGCGTTCCGCCGCGACTGGATCATCCGCGCCCACGTGTGGCGGGCGCGGTACTCGCAGCCCATCGTCACCCGCCGGTACGGCGCCATGGTGCCGGCGCCGGAGACGCCGCTCGCCGGACTCTTTCTGGCGACCATGGCGCAGGTGTACCCCGAGGACCGCGGGACCAACTACGCCATCCGGGACGGCCGGGCCGCGGCGCGTCTCGTAGCCGACCGGCTCGCGCGTCCGGCCCGCGACCGGCACGCCGCCGTGGGGTCCGCCCCACCGCTCGTGGGGGCATGACGGCGCTCGGCGCGCCGCCCGCGGGAGCGCCGCCCGGCGAGCGAAGCCGGGCGCACCCCTGGCGGCCGTCCGATCCGCATGCCGCCCCCGGCGCCGGCCCCGACCTCGCGGCGGTCGCGCTCGCGACCGCCGTCGCGCTCGGGGTCGTGATCCGCGCGTACCTCGTCCTCTCCCGCGACTTCCCGCTGAACGACGGCGGGCTCTTCTACGCGATGGCGGACGATCTCCGCCGGAACGGATTCCGGCTTCCCCCGGTGACATCGTACAACGGCGCCGGTCTGCCGTTCGGCTATTCGCCGCTCGGCATCTACCTCGCCGCAGCCTTCTCCGCGCTCGGCGTGCCGCTGATGCAGACGCTGCGCGCGATTCCGCTGGTCGCGACCTGCCTCACCGTGCCGGCGTTCGCGCTCCTCGCCCGCGAGCTGCTCCCGTCGCGGATCGCGCAGATCGCCGCGGTCTTCGCGTTCGCAGTGCTGCCGCGAAGCTTCACCTGGCTGCTCATGGGCGGGGGCCTCACGCGGTCGCTGGGCTACCTGTTCGCGCTCCTCGCCATCGGGCTCGCCCTGCGCCTCTTCCGCGGGCGGGAGCTGCGCTGGCTTCCCTGGGTCACGCTGGCCACGGCGGCCGGCGTGCTCGCGCACCTGGGCACCGCGCCGTTTCTCGTGGTGAGCTTCGTTCTCATGTTCGCGGCATACGGGCGCGACCGCCGGACGCTCGGGTGGAGCGTCGTCATCGCCATCGGGACCGCCCTCCTCAGCGCTCCGTGGTGGGCCACCGTCATCGCCCAGCACGGCCTCGGGCCGTTCCGCGCGGCCGCGGCGACGGGGCAATCGATCCTCTCGCCCGGTCTGGAGCGTTACTGGGTGCTCATGACGCTTGCGCATCTCGGGATCGGCACCAGCGGGGAGCCGATGGGGCCGGTCATCTGGGCGCTCGCGCTCGCCGGCGCGGTCCTCTCCGTCGCGCGGGTGCGGTTGGTGCTGCCGATCTGGTGGCCGCTGGTCCTCGCCTTCGACGGGCGCCAGGGCGCGACGCTCGCGAGCGCGCCGGTCGCGCTGCTCGCCGGGGTGGCGGTGGCGGAGGCGTGGACGCTCCTGGGTGCGCGGACGGCGCCCAGCCGGCCGCTCCGGCGGCGCGCCGTCGCGACGGCGGCGGTGCTATGCGCCGCGATCGCCTATACGGGCACGTGGGCGTTGAATCGCGAGCCCGCGTTCGGCGGGGAAGGGTGGACGCTCGAGCCGCTCCGCCCGAGCGAGCGCGACGCGATGGCGTGGGTGCGGCGCGCGCTGCCGGCGGAGAGCCGCTTCCTCGTGGTCAGTGGGGTGGGCTGGCCGACGGACCGGTGGGGCGAGTGGTTTCCGGTGCTGGCCGGGCGCCGGAGCGTCGCCACGGTGCAGGGGTACGAGTGGGCGCCCGACCGCTCATTCGCCCGACGCGTGCAGCGCCACGCGCGGCTGCAGGCCTGTGCCCGCGAGGGCGCCCCCTGCCTGGAGAGCTGGCTCGGCGGCGCCAGCGCCGCGCCCGATTTCCTCTATGTCCCGCGCG
>DASSOD010000178.1:0-13996 GCA_035700905.1 Gemmatimonadales bacterium
GCCGATGCGGCGCCGCCGGCCCGCGGTTTCGCGCCCGGCCGCATGTAACAATCGGGGATCGCTCGAGATGCTGCCACCGCTTGCACTGTGGGCCGCATTCGGGGCGATCCTCGTTGCGCGCGGGCGACTTAGGCGGCGCCGGCGCGCGGCCGCGCGACCGTGCGCCGTCGCGTTTCGAGTCGGCGCCAACTCCGGAACACTTGAGCCCGCTCTCGGGCGCTCACGATACTGCGCGCGTTGCCTCCACGCGGGAGAGCGATGCGCACGATCCGAGGCGGCTTCATCGGTCGGCTGGGCACCACTGCGCTCTGCATCGGCACGGGTGCGTGTGCCGCGAACCGGGCACCGGTTCCGGCGCCGCCGCCGGCGTTCGCGGACGCCGCGGACCCGGGCGGCGCATGGGCGCCCGATCCCGGGAAGCCGCTGCCCCGGCCCGCCGCCATGGCGCCGGTGCACCGCCGCCCGGCCGCCAAGCGCGTCACCCGGCCCGACAGCGCGGCGCTCGAGCGCGTGCTCACCGCGCGGCTCGAGTACCACCCCCTCGCCCGTGCGCTGGCCCGCCGCACGGGGAACCCGGAGGTCGCGAGCCGCGCCGCCATGACCGTGATGCGCGAGAGCCGGCGGCTCCGATTGAGCCCGAGCCTGCTCGGCGCGGTGCTGCTCACCGAGAACGGGAGCCTCGACTCCGCCGCCGTGAGCTCGCAGGGCGCGGTGGGGCTGATGCAGGTGATGCCGGTGCACGCCGGGAGCTACGGCTGCGCCTCGAGCGACCTGCGGGAAGTGGAGGCGAACATCTGCCACGGCGCGCGCTTGCTCCACCGGTTCCTGCGGCGGAGTCCGTCGGTGCAGGTGGCGCTCCGCCGCTATAACGGATGCGTGCGCGGGTCGAATACGCCCCGGTGTGCGCGCTACCCGGGTCGGGTGCTGCGGGTCGCCTCGGCACTCCGGCGCGAGATGCTCGTCGGTGTGTCCGCAGCGGCTGCCCGGCCGAGCGTGTCCGCGCGGACTCGACGGGACATCGTGGTCGCGTCGGCCGTCGGCCCATCTTGACGGACGAGGGGCCCTCCTCTACACGTTGTGGTCCGCAATTCCGCGACCCACTGGTAGAGGATCTCCGATGTCCGCAACGCACCTGCAGGACCCCAACCTCAATGTGGCCTTCTCCAACGCCTCTTCCCGCTCCTCCGACACGCAGGTCCGCGCGATTCTCGCCGAGCTGCTGAATCGCAGCAGACTGTTGGACTACGCGATCGCGCACGTCGAAACCGCCACCGCGGGCGGGGGCCGCCCCGCGCAGCGCGAGGCGCTCAAGGCGCTGTACCACACGTTGCAGGTCTACGCCCTCGACGTGGCGCAGCTCCGCGCCTGGGCGCAAAGCGCCGGGCTGGTTTCCGCCGGCAGCGGCTACAACGAGGACTGGCTCGCCGTAGCGCAGTCAGCGCCCGCCGCGGAGGAGCGCGCGGCCGAGCCCGCGCGGCGGGAGGAGCCGCGCCAGGAGAACCGGCAGGCGCAGGAGCCGCGCGGAAACGAGCGCCCGGCGCCGAAGCAGCCGCGCGAGCCACAGCCGATAGACGGTGTCCGCGGCGGCACCGAGAAGGTGCTCCTGGTGGATCCGGACGAGGCCCGACGCGAGCTCAGCGCCGCCACGCTGCGCGGCCTCGGCTACAGGGTGCACGATGCCGGATCGGGGGAAGAGGCGCTGGGCCACCTCACGACCAATGGCGACGAGGTGCACCTGCTGCTCTCGGCGGTGCAGTTGCCGGGAGTGACCGGGCCGCAGCTTGCGGAGTCGGTTGCCACCTGGCACCCGGGGGTCCGCGTGCTGTTCATGCATGGGCAGGAGGGGCCGAGCGGATTGGACCAGCTTCCGTATCGGGCGTGGGCGATCGAGCAGCCGCTCCGTCCCTCCGAGCTCGCCCGCTCGGTGCGGGACGTGCTCGACGCTTGAGCCTCGCTCGCGCCGCCCCCGTCCGGCCGGGCCGCCCGGCTAGGGCGCGGGCGGCGCGCCCGGCGCCGCCAGAAGCGCCGCGTAAAGCTCCGGATCCACGTTTCCGCCGCTCACCACGCAGCAGACGCGGCCGCGCCAGCGGCCCGCGGCCGCGAGCAGCGCGGCCACCGCGAGGGCGCCCGTAGGCTCGGCCTTGAGGTTGGCCAGGGAGAAGAGCAGCCGCACGGATTCCGCGATGGCGTCCTCGCCCACCTCCACGATGCCCGCGAGCCCGGTCCGGAGCACCGTCCAATTGTGCGCGCCGAGGCTCAAGGTGCGCGCGCCGTCGGCCAGGGTCGCGGGCTCCGATGGGTTCGCGACCAGCCGACCCTGGCGAAGCGACTCCGCCGCATCGTTTCCGAGCGCCGGCTCGGCGCCCCATACCGGCGTCGCATCGCCGGCGGCCCGAAGCCCAACGACGATGCCGGCGCTCAACCCCCCGCCGCCGACGGGCGCGATCACCGCCTCGAATCCGCCGGCCCGAACCGCCTCGGCCGCGAGCTCCGCCCCCAGCGTCGCGTTGCCCGCGATCACCAGCGGGTCGTCGTAGGCGCTGGCGACGTACGCGTTCGGCCGCTCCGCCGCGAGCCGGCGCACCCGCTCCGCGCGAGAGGTGCGGGCCGTGTCCACCAGCTCGACCACCCCGCCCGCCGCACACACCGCCTCGATCTTCACCCGGGCCGAGCCGGCTGGCATGACGATCGTGCAGCGCTTCCCGAACAAGCGGCACGCGGCCGCCAGCGCCTGGCCGAAATTGCCGGAGCTTGCCGCGATGAGCTCGCGTGCCTCGACCGAGGCGGCGACCCGGTACGCCGCCCGGAACTTGAAGCTGCCCGTGATCTGGAAGGTCTCGGTCGCGAGCGTCACCTCGGCGCCGAGCCGTTCGGAAAGCCGGGGCGCACGGATGAAGGTGGTCGGCCGGGCCACGCGGTGAAAGTCGGGTCCGTCGGGCATCGGGCCAGAGTTCATCGGGGGCCGAACCGGGGAGCCGGCGTCAGCCTGGTGGGAGGCGCAGCACATGAGTCGAGTGGGCGGGATCTGCCGTCAGCGCGACCTACCGCAGGACCCGGCGCCCCACCTGGAGCATGCGCTCGACGAATGCGAGCAGGGTGTCGGGATGGAAGGGCTTGCGCAGCATCAACCCCGCCGGGAACTCTCCGGCCGGCGTCTCGTCGCAGCCTGTGATGAAGAGGATAGCTGGAGGCCCCGACAGATGCAGGAGGTGCTGCGCCAGGGTATAGCCGTCCATCACCGGCATGCTGAGGTCGGTGATGACGAGGTCGAGCCGGGGCGCGAGGGCGTATGCCATGCTGAGCGCCTCCCAGCCGTCCGCCGCCTCCAGTACCACGTACTGATTGGCGGGGAGGGTGCGCGCGACGAGGCGCCGCAGGTCGGGCTCATCGTCCACGACGAGCACCACACGACGGTGATCGGGAGCGACGCGCATACCGAGCCCTCCAGGGGCGCCGGACGGCAGGTCTGGGTGCCGCTCGGGCCACAGCATGCCACCAAGGTACCGTTTGGTCGCAGCCGACGTTAGAGGGCATCGGGGAACCGGGCCGAGGGGGCGGATAGTTCCTCGCGGGCGGGGAGGCTCCGGCGCGGCGGAGACCCAAGCGTCGGCCAGCCGCGCTCTTGACGAGATGGCTTCCGCCACATTACATGGCGCAACTGCCCGTCGTCACCTTACCATGGCGAGGCGTGGGGGACGCGAGTCCAACGGGATGGACTCGAGTGGGGGGAAGACAGCTGGGAGGCCTCGGGAGCGTGCTGGCCGGATCCAATCCGAAATCGGCCGTTCGGGTTTGGCGCCATGCGGGAAAGCAAGGGCTTGGCTGTACCTGTCGATCCGCTGGTCCCGCCGCCTGCCGCGGGAGCGGGACTGCGGGGCGGCGGTGCGCTCAAGGCCATAGCCGGCGTGGGCGCGGCCGCCTCGCTCGCCTGGGCTTCCATCCGAGCCCTGAGGCATCCCCGGATCTATCTCCCCCTGACCTGGGCGCAGGTGTGGGAGATCGGCATCGCGAGCCTCCCGCTCGTTCTGGTCGTGTCCATGATCGCCGGCGCGGTCACCTCCGAGCAGACCGGATATCAGTACTCCTCGACTCTGCCGCCCTGGATCGTCGGCAGCGTGATCACGGCCAGCGTGGTCACGGAGCTCGGGCCGCTCTCGACGGGCCTGGTGCTGGTGGGGCGGGTAGGCGCGCGGATCGGCGCGGAGCTGGGCGCGATGTCCGTCACCGAGCAGATCCAGGCGCTCAGGACCGTGGGGCGGGACCCGGTGCTCTACCTGGTGCTGCCCCGGGTGCTGGCCGCCCTGTTGGCGGTTCCCGCGCTGGTCATCCTGGCGGACGCCGGCGGCATGCTCGCCGGGTGGGCCGTAGCCCTGGTGCGGGTGCCGGTCACCACTTCCGAGTTCGCGGCCGGGGCCCGCGCCTACTTCCGCCCCTTCGTCCTCTATTTCTCGCTCATCAAGGGCGCGGTGTTCGGCGTCTCCATCGCCTTCGTGGCGTGCGTCGCGGGACTCCGGGCGTCAGGCGGCGCCGCGGGGGTCGGGCGTGCGACCACGACCAGCGTCGTGGTAGCCACCGTGCTCATGATGGTGTGGGACCTGTTCCTCGCGCGCCTCCTGCGGGTGTTCGGCTGATGATCCGGATCGAGCGGCTTCGCAAGCGGTTCGGCGCCCAGGAGGTGCTGCGCGGCGTGAGCCTCACGGTACCCGAAGGGCGAACCCTGGTGCTGCTCGGCCCTTCGGGGGTGGGGAAGAGCGTGCTGCTCAAGTCGGTGATCGGGCTGCTCGAGCCGGACGACGGGGAGATCTGGGCGGGAGGCGTGGAGCTCACCGGCGGCGCGCCGAGCGCGATCGAGGCGGTCCGGCGCACGATGGGCTACGTCTTCCAGTACTCCGCCCTCTTCGACTCGCTCACCGTGGCGGAGAACATCATCCTCGGCCTGGACGAGCGGCGCTGGCCGCCGGAGGCTCCGGCCACCCGCGCCAGACTGCTCGAGTGCCTGCGCTGGGTCAACCTGAGCCCGAGCACCGCGCCGCGGTATCCGGCGGAGCTCTCCGGAGGCATGCAGAAGCGAGTCGCGGTTGCGCGCGCGATCGTGGCCGAACAGCGCTATCTGCTCTATGATGAGCCGACGGCCGGACTCGACCCGGTGAACGCCGCGAACATCGCCGGGCTGATCCGCCGGCTGCAGTCCGAGCTGGGTGTGACGAGCATGGTGGTGACCCACGACCTCGATCTCGCGCGCGAGGTGGCCGACCAGGTCGCCATCCTCGAGGCTGGGCGGATCGTGGCGGACGTTCCGGGTCCCGCGCTCGACGCGCTGGACCACCCGATGCTCCGCGCCTTCGGCCGCTGGCCGTACGAGCCCGCCGCGGACGTGGTGTGAGGAGGAGCGATGCGCCGGCGTAAGGGAAGCGAGGTGGCGACGGGAGCGCTGGTGCTGGCGGCGGCGGCCGTGGCAACCTGGGGCTACTTCTGGCTCACGTCCCAGCCGCTCGGGAAGGGCGGCTACGAGTTGGTCGTGCAGCTCGACGATGCGGGCGGACTGCAGCGGGGGGACCGGGTCCGGCTTGCGGGGGTACAGGTCGGCACCGTGCGCGGGGTGTCGCTGCACGGCGCCCGCGGCGTCCTGGCCGAGATCTCCGTGGACCGCGACCTGAGCCTTCCGCGGGACAGCCGCGCCTCGCTCCAGGCGAGCGGCGCGTTCGGCGGGCGCTATCTGGCGCTCCAGCCGGGGGCGTCGCCCGAGATGCTCGCCCGAGGCGATACGCTGGCCGCAGTGAGCGCGCCAACCCTGGCCGAGACCTTCAGCGACGTTGGGGCGCACGCGAGCGAGGCGTTCGCCCGCGCGGCGGACCTGCTCTCGCCCGAGCGGGTGGCGAGCCTCGATCGCGGGGCCCGATCGCTCACGCGCTCGGTGAACGAGCTGACGGCGCTCACGGTCACGCTCCGCGGCACCGCCGCCCGGCTGCGGAATCGCCTGGACGACGCGCGCCTCGACAGCACGACCGCGGACCTCGCGTTTACCGCACGCAGTCTGAGCGGCGCCTCGGCCGACCTGCGCGCAGCCTCGACCTCGCTCGCGTCGATCCTGGCCAAGGTGGACCGGGGCGACGGGGCCCTCGGCCGGGCGGTGAACGACGCCACCCTGTACGACGCACTGCTCGCGGCCGCGGTACGCGTGGACCAGGCCGCCACCGGCGCGAGCGCCCTCATCCACGACGTGCGCGCCCGACCCGGGCGCTACGTCCGGGTGTCGCTCTTTTGAGGTCCGGCATGCGACAACCCAGCATCCTCGATCTCGTCCGCACGGTGACGGAGGTGGCGCCGGCGCATCCCGAGGTGGCCGTGTGGTGGTACACCCGCGCCGCCGAGCCGGGCGCGCCGCCCATGGTCGTGGTACTCGAGGGGCGCGAGGGCGCCCGCCCCGATGCGGCCCGCATCGGGGCGGAGCTCGCCGAGCGGCTCGGCCCGGGCGGTGCCGCGGTCCGGCTCCACGGCGGGGCCGGCGAGACCCACGCGCTCTACCGGCTGCTCACCGCCCCCGCGGGAGCCGAGGCCGGCGCGCCCCGTGGAGGGCTGGGATGATGCACCTCTCGGTCGAGAGCCTCCTCTTCGTGATGTACCTGGACTCGCTCTTCGCCGAGAACCGCACCCGGCAGGTGACGCCGCTCCGCTCGGTGCCGGAGACGCTCAATCGGCTCCACGCGCAAGCGATGCGCGAGCACTCGAGGCCGAGCGTGCTGCGATTCCGGGAGGGGGCGCAGTGGCGCGATACCCCGGATTGGCGGCTCGATCGGCAGGTGATCCGGCTGGGGCTCTACCTGCGCGAGCGGACGGGGCTCGAGGCCGGCGAGCGCGTCGCCATCATCTCGGAGCTCACGCCCGAGTGGTTCGTCGCAGACCTGGCGGCGATGAACCTCGGCGCCGCATCGGCGACGCTGGACCCCCGGCTCGGACCCGACCAGCTCGCGACGGCGTTGGAGGAGATCGCGCCGCGGGTCACCTTCGTGTCGGCGGCCGCGCAGGACACGCTCGAGCGCCTGGACGGCAAAGCGCCGCGATGGGGCGAGCTCATCTCGCTCGACGGACCCCGGCCGGGAACGAGCGCCACGGCGATCGGCGCGTGCCTCGACATGGGCGGGACGCTCGACACGCCGGAGCGGGCGCAGGCCTTCAGGGCGGCCGCGCGCGCGATCGGGCCGGAGCGCATCGCACTCCGGCACTACGCTGGAGATGCGGCGGGATGGCGCCGGGTGGAGCTCACCCAGGGCGAGATCGTCGAGAGGCTTCGCGCGAGCTGGCTGCGGGAGCCGGCGCGCGAGGGCGACGTGGCCTACGTGAGCGATCCGGCCGCGTCCTTGACCGCCCGTCTGGCGGTCTACGGATTCATGGGAGATGGTTATACGGCGACCGCGCTCGCGCGGGGCGGCGGCGAGGTGGGCGATCTGGCCGCGCTCGGACCGGCCAAGATCGTGGCACCGGCCGCGCTCTTCGCGGAAGCCGCCGCCGGGTCGCGGCCGGGCGACGGGCGCGGCCGGAGCGGCGAATGGCTGCGGCGCGCAGCCCGCCTCGTCCCGACGGGGCGGGCGGACGGCGCCGCCGCGGCGATACGCAACGGGGTGGGGAATCGCGCGCGGTGGATCGCGACCACCGACTCGCTCGCTTCCGCTTTAGCCGGCCGGCTTGCCGACATCGTCATGGTCGAGCCGGACCGGTATGAACCAGGGAGGGGAGGAGGAGCCGTATGAACGAATTGTTGGCTACCACCATCAGGGAGCTCGCGGGCACGGGATGGCAGGCGTTCCAGGCCATCAACACGCGAGTGCCCGAGCGCCCCTCGATTCAGCCGGGTTGGGCCCCGGGGCCGCTGCTCAAGACGCGGCAGCGCTCGAAGCCGCCGCTCGGCTGGCCGCGGCAGACGGACTCGCTCTGCCCGCGCTGCGTGGTCGAGACCCGCACCGCGATCCTGAGCGGGCACCGGGACCTCGCCGAGCTGGTCAACGGGCACGCGGGAGAGATCAAGGCGACGATCCTCGAGGAGAACGGCCGCATCCTGATGCGGAAAACCTGCCCCCAGCATGGGACCTTCGAGGATACGCTCTCGATCGATCCGGAGATGCACCGCATCGTGGAGGCGCGCTACTACGGCCGGGACTTCCCGACGCTGGGCGACGAGCAGATCCACCGGCACGGCACGTCCACCATCCGGTACGGCCGCGGCGCGGTGCTCACGATCGATCTCACCAATCGCTGCAACATGATGTGCAACCCGTGCTTCATGGACGCCAACCAGGTCGGTTACGTCCATGAGCTCACGCTCGACGAGGTGAAACAGATCCTGGACGATTCGATCTCGTTCAAGCCGCGGCGGCAGATGTCGGTGCAGTTCTCCGGGGGCGAGCCCACCATGTCGCCCCACTTCCTGGAGGCGTGCCGCTACGCCAAGGAGCTGGGGTACTACGGGACCCAGGCGGCGTCGAACGGCCTCCGGTTCGCGCTCGAGCCGGAGTTCGCGTTCCAGGCCAAGGAGGCGGGCCTCGACCTGGTGTACTTCCAGTTCGACGGCGTGACCAACGCGGCCAACAGCCATCGCCACATCAGCAACCTGTTCGACGCCAAGCTGATGGCGATCGAGAACCTGGCGGCCGCGGGGATCGACATCACCCCGGTGACGACGGTGGTGAACACGGTGAACGATGCGCAGGTGGGCCCCATCCTGCAGTTCATGATCGACAACTGCGAGCGGATGAGCGCGGTGTCGTTCCAGCCGGTGTCGTTCACCGGGCGCGACGAGGACATCAGCGACGCGGACCGCCACCGGCAGCGCTACACGATCTCCCACCTGGCGCACGAGCTCAAGCGGCACTTCGCCGGGAAGATCGACCCGTACCGCGACTGGTACCCGCTCGGCTCGCTCGGCGCGTTCACCTGGCTGGCGGACCACCTGCGGGGCCCGGAAGTGCAGTACGGGGGGCTCTCGTGCTCCTGCCATCCCAACTGCGGCTCCAGCGTGTTCCTGATCGCCAACAAGAGGACGAAGGCGTGGGCGCCGGTCACCCAGTTCTTCAACGTGGACCGGTTCGTGGAGGACGTCGCGGTCATCTGCGACACCGCGCGCGGGCCGGCCGCCACGCTCACCCAGATCGCCCTCTCGCTGCTCCGCAACTTCGATCAGCGGAAGGCGCCGGGCGGATTGAGCGTGGTCGACCTGCTCAAGGTCTTCAACAAGAAGACCAGCGGCGCGCTCATGGCCGGCCGGAGGCCGTCCACCGACTGGAAGCTGCTCTGGGTGGGCGGGATGTGGTTCCAGGACCTCTGGACCTACGACTTCCGGCGCACCGAGATGTGCGTGATCCCCTACGCCACCCAGGAGGGCGAGATCTCCTTCTGCGCCTACAACACCGGGGTGGGTTGGCGGCAGATCGTGGAGAACATGCACATGGTGGCGAGCACGAAGGATTGGTTCCAGCAGCGGGGCCGGCACAAGATCTACGCCGGTAACCGGCCGATGGACCTGCCCTCCCGCTCGCTGCCGGTCATGGGCGCCTATCAGACGGCCGAGTCCAACGGACATGCGGCCTGCGGCTCGGGCTGCGGCTGCCACTGAAGCGTCGAGCGGCGGAGCGCGATGCAGCGCTCCGCCGCCTGGCGAGGGTGTCGGACGGGCCAGCCCCGAATCGGGCTGGCCCGTAGCGCGTCAGACCGCCGACGCGACCCGCTGGGCGAGGTGCGAGCGGGAGCGGTCCACCCAGGTCGGGCGGCCGAAGCCCTCGGGCACGAACTCCGGACGCGGCAGCGAGCCGGGGTGCGCCAGGAATGCCTTCGCGTTCCGCAGCTCGCGCGCGGCCTGGAGCACCCTCCGCACGGCAAAGCTCTTTCCCTGCAGCACGAGCCGGGTGAGATTGCGGACCGCCGGCCAGGTGAGCCGGGCGTTCGCGTCCACCCGCCCGTACAGTCCCGCGAACCGCTGGTAGAACCGCTCCGGCGGCAGCTTCGACGGAAGCACGAGGTGCATCACGTCGAACAGCGTGTAATCGTCGGTGACGAGCTCGTGCTTGCGACTCTCCCACAGCTCCGTGCCGGGCAGCGGCGTGAGGATGGTGAAGGTGGGGCAGGGCAGGTGCAGCAGGCTCAGGTACTGCTCCAGCCGGTCGAAGTCCTCCTCGCCCCAGGCCGGATCGGTGATGAGCGACGTCATCGGCGTGATGCCGTTGCCCCGGAGGATCTCGATCGCCTCCAGATTGGTGGTGGCGCCGCCCTTGGTGCGCTTGCGGATCGAGTCCAGCCCCACGTCGTCCACCTTCTCGATGCCGAGGAACACTGTCTTCAACCCGACCTCCTTCCACAGGGGGAAGAGGTCGCGGTAGCGCACGATCAGGTCGGCGCGGGTCTCGCAGGAGTAGTGGTGCTTGAGGCCCGCCTCCTTGATCTTGAGCGCGAGCTGCTCGTAGGCGTCGTGCTGAAGGAAGGCGATGTCGTCGGTGAAGAAGACCCGATCCTCGCCCAGCGCGCGCACCTGCTCGAGGTCCTCGACGATGCGCTCGGGCGAGCGCCGGCGGGCGCGGCGCTGATAGAAGACCCAGATGCTGCAGAAGTTGCAGTCGAACGGGCAGCCCCGAGAGGTCTCGACGCACGCCGACGGCGTATCGAACGCGTGATGGTAGCGGCGGCGGTAGCGAAGGGTGAGGCGCCGATCCGGCAAGGGCAGCTCGTCCAGGTTGTTCGAGTGGACGCGTTGCTTGAACCCGCCGTTCCGGTTCTCCAGCGTGAGGACGCCGGCGATGCTCGCCGGATCGTCGCCCCGCTCGAGCGCGTCGGCCAGCTCGGCGGCGGTCCATTCGCCTTCACCGATCACCACCGCGTCCACCGGCGATCCGGGGAAGAGAAAGTCGCCCGGCACGAGCGAGGCATGGTGGCCGCCCACGAACACGGGGATGCCGGGAATGGTGTCCTTCACGGCACGGGCGGTCCACAGGGTGGTATACACGTCCGTGGTGAAGCCGCAGCTGATGCCCACGGCGCCGGGCTTGGGCGACTTCAAGGCCGAGGGGAGCGCGGACGGCCGGTCGAGCCGGAGGTCGAGCAGGGCGACCTCGTGCCCGTGCAGCTTGACGGCGGCTCCCAGACACTCGAGCCCGAGGGGCTCGACCATCAAAATGCGGGTGAATCCGAACCGAGTACCTTGAGGCGGTTGAACGAGCAGCAGGCGCATGGAACCCCCCATCCTCCCCGACGACACGCCCGCGGCGCCTTGGTGATGCCACGCGCGGGCCCACGTCCCGCGGCTCCGGCCACCCCGGGGGGTCCAGCCCGACCCGCGGGAGAACAACGCACCAACATGGGAAAGACGGGCGGATCGGGCCAGCCCCCGGTCGATCCCCGGAAGCTGCATCACGGCTCCTCGTCCCCGTCAGCAACGCCCGCTGAGGGCGGCCTCCGGATCCAGTGCGCCAAATCTCACTGCAAGTCGTTGGGAGCGGCGCCACAATAGCTGCGCAACCAGCGGCGCGGCCTGGGGGAGGGGAGATGGCGGGACAACTCGTGCTCATCGGCGGGCCGGCGAACCGTCCGCTGGCTGAAGCCAGCGCGAGGGCTCTCGGCGTGCCGCTCGCGGCCTGCGAGGTGGCCCGCTTTCCCGACGGCGAGATCCACGTCGAGGTGCACGAGTCGGTTAGGAACGCGGATGTGTATCTCCTGCAGCCCACGAGCCCGCCGATCGAGTCACATTTGTTCCAGCTCCTCCTGCTCGCGGATGCCTGTCGGCGGGGCGGTGCCGAACGGGTCACCGCGGTGGTCCCGTACTTCGGCTATGCGAGACAGGACCGGCGTGCATCCGGGCGCGAGGCGGTGGGCGCTCGCGTGGTGGCCGACGCGATGGGCGGGGTGCACATCGACCGGGTCGTGGCGGTGGACCTACACACGCCCGCGCTCGAGGGCGTGTTTCCGATGCCGCTCGAGCAACTTACCGCGGTTCCGCGCCTCGCCGAGGCGCTCGGGCCCGATGCCGAACGGGAAGTGGTCGTCGCCCCGGATGCCGGGGCGATCAAGCTCGCCGAACGGTGGGCGCGCCGGCTCGAGTTGCCGCACGCGGCCGTGCACAAGACCCGTATTGGAGGGGGGGAGGTACAAACCCGGGGGCTTGCGGGCGAGGTGCGGGGCTGCAGACCCTTGGTGGTGGACGACATGATCAGTACCGGCGGGACCATCGCGGGCGCGATCGCCGCCGTGCTCGAGGCCGGCGCGATTCCCGACGTGGTGGTCGCGGTGACCCACGCGCTCTTCGTTGGATCGGCCGGCGAACGGCTGCGGAAGCTCCCGATCGCGTGCACGTTCGTGACCGACACCGTGGGCGCCGAACCGCCCCCTGGCCTCAACGTACGCACGGTCTCGGTGGCGCCGCTCCTCGCGGACGCCGTCAGCCGGCTGCACGAAGGCCGGTCTCTCGGCGACGTGATCCTGCATGTGTAGCCTGAGCGCGCCGGCTCCGCCGGCGGCGTGAGGAACCCATGAGGGTATCGCTGCGTGCTCTCTCGTTGATGCTCCTGCTCCCGGCAGCGGCGGGATGCCAGTCATGGCGGATCGAGCAGCTCGCGCCGGAACAGGCCGTCGCCCGAGAGCAACCCAGGAGGATCCGGATCACCAAGCCGGGCGGCGCCACGCTGGTCGTGCTGAGCCCCACGGTCGCGGGGGATACGCTCCGGGGGCGGAGCGAATCCGACGGCGCGGCGATCGCGGTGCCCGTGGGCGACATACTTCAGCTCGAAACCCCGCGGAGCAACCTCGCGACCAGCACGCTCGTCGCCGCGGGCCTTGGCGCCGGCCTCGTCGCCATCGTCGTCACCTGCGGCGTGTCCAGCTGCTGAAGCACCCATTGTCCTTCGCGCACTCCGCCGCGAGGGGGCGGTCACGGATCGCTCCGGAGCGTCCCATGCGCCTGCAGGGCTTCACCGACTCGCTGGCCCGGCTCGAGGAGACCCGCTCGCGTAGCGCGCGCCTTGCCATATCAGGCCGTCGCGGGTTCGCCCGCTGCGCACCGCGCCCATGGCCTCGGTGCGGAGGCTCTCGAAGTCGGCCGGAGCCGCGCCGACCAGGTCGGTGCGCCAGTAGAGCATGCCGACGTCGGCGAACCAGGGGAGCGCGAACAGCGTATCGCGCCAGCGGTTCGCGGCCAGCGTCGCGGGAAAGAACGCGGCCGTGTCGGGCCCGAACCGGTCCAAGGGGAGGATCCAGCCGGCGGCGGCGAACTCCGGCGTCCAGATCACATCCAGCTGCAGGATGTCCGGGTCGCTCACCCCGGCGTTCAACCATCGCACGTAGAGCTGGTGCCGCTGGTCGTCCGCGTCGGGCGTCGGCCGGTGCTCCACCCGGATGTCGGGGTTCTCCGCCATGAACCGCGCGAGCTGGCGGTGCAGCACGGCGGCCTCCGCGCCGAGCGCGCTCCCCGGAAAGGTGACGACGGCGGGTGTTTCCGCGGGCGCTCCGCTCCGGCACGCCGCGACGCAGCCGGCGAGGAGACACGCGCACCAGGCGCACGCGGACGGGTGGAGCGGCGGACGCGACCTCATCGAGCGCATAGTGCGTCCGCGAGACGCGCCGCGCCAGCCAGCGTTCGAGCCCCGCCGCCCGGTAAACCCGCAGGCACTCGCTCCCGCAGACCACGCAGCCATCGCGGGCCGTCCACGATGCACGGACTCGACGGCGCCGTAACCGCCGGACCTCCCGGCGGCTCGGCGAGTGCATACCTACCGGGATTAGATATGCGTCCCTAGCGTTGTGGCGTAAGCCACACCATTCGAGTCCAGGGATCGGGGACTGATCGTGCACCAACCATCACCTCGGCCCGCCGGCCGATCGACGAGTCCCGGCCTGGCGGATGCGGCGGGCGAGCGCGCCCACGCACATTCGCACGCACAGGCCGGGGGTCATTCTCCGGATCATGAGCTGCCGGACCACCGGCACGAGAGTGCTGATGGGGGTGCCGCTCACGATCACGCCG
>DASSOD010000179.1:0-8122 GCA_035700905.1 Gemmatimonadales bacterium
ATCCGAGGAGCGGCTGCGCCAGTCGGCCAAGATGGAGGCCATCGGCCGACTCGCGGGCGGCATCGCGCACGACTTCAACAACCAGCTGCACGGGGTGAACGGCTTCGCCAACTTCGTGGCCAAGGACCCGGGCCTCGGCCAGCGCGGGCGGCAGGACGTCGAGGAGATCCTCAAGGCCACCGAACGAATGGCCGACCTCACCCGCCAACTGCTCGCCTTCAGCCGGCAGCAGGTGCTGCAGCCGGAGACGCTCGACCTGAACGTCGCCGTGGCGGACGGCCGCTCGCTGCTGCAGCGGCTGATCGGCGCCGACATCGAGATGGCGCTCGAGCTCTCGCCGGCGCCGCTCTGGATCCGGGCCGACCGGGCCCAGCTCCTCCAGGTGCTGATGAACCTCGCGATCAACGCGCGGGACGCGATGCCCAACGGGGGGCGGCTCACGATCGGGACCGCGTCCCGCGAGCTCGTGGGCGGCGAGCCGGGCCCGGCGGGCGCCGTCGCACCGGGCCGCTACGCGCTCCTTGCCGTGAGCGATTGCGGCAGCGGCATCGCCCCGGAGCACCTGCCCCACATCTTCGAGCCGTTCTTCACCACCAAGGACGTCGGCAAGGGCACCGGCCTGGGCCTCGCCACCGTGCACGGCATCGTGGCGCAGAGCCAGGGCTGCGTGTGGGCGGAGAGCGAGCCGGAGCGCGGCTCCACGTTCACCGTGCTGCTGCCGTCGGTCGACGCGCCGGCGCCTTCCCTGGATGAAGGCCCCCCGCACGGGCTCGGCTTGTCGCGGCGGGGGCGGGTGCTGGTGGTGGAGGACGAGGACGTCGTGCGGCGGGTCGTGACCCGCTCGCTCGAGGCCGAGCACTACGAAGTGCTGGAGGCGCGGAATGGAGCGGAGGCGCTGGAGCTCTGCTCCCGCGAAGGAGGCAGCATCGATCTCGTGCTGAGCGATGTCGTCATGCCCGTGATGGGCGGGCGCGAGCTGGGCGAGCGGCTGGCGGCCGAGTTCCCGGGGCTTCCGGTCGTCTGGATGTCGGGATATCCTCGCGACGCGGCCTTCGGCGCGGGGCACGACGTGGAGCCCGAACGCTTCCTGCAGAAGCCGGTGCGGCACGAGCTCCTGATCTCCGCGATTCAGGACGCGCTCGCGGCGGGGCGAAGCACCCGGGATCCCACGCCGCTCGCCTGATCCGCCCCGGCCGGCCGCACGCGATCCCTCGAGCCGCCATCGCGCCGCTCAGCGTGCGGCCTCCGGCCGCCGCCCGCCGGGCGGTGCGAGTCGCGCCACCAGCCACTCGCGCAGCGCCGGGTCGGCGCGGGTGCAGTAGATCACCCGTCCGCTCGCGCGCACCGACCGCGGCCGCTCGCGCTCGAGCCCCACGATGAGCGCCCGCGGCGCCCAGAGCCATCCCCAGAGCCGTCCGTCCCGTCCCACCCACGCCCGTGCGTCGGCGCAGCCGAAGAAGCGGGGCGCCACGGCGTACGCCGCGGCCAGGAGATCGAACGGAAAGAAGCCGTCGCGTCCGACGTCGCGCTTCCAGAAATCGAGCCACGCCTGCGACCGCGCCCCGACCCACGCCGAGGCGCCTCCCGCATCGCGGAGCCTTGCCAAGTCCTCGCCGTCGAGCGTCACGTCGCGGGCCACGTCGTAAGGCACGAGCGTGGTAGGCATGCCGGCGGCGAGGACCGCCGCCGCCGCGTCGGGGTCCTGCTCGAAGTTGAAGTCGGAGAACACCGGCCCGTGCCCGAGCAGCATTCCGCCGGTGCCCCGGCCCTCGGCCGGATGGAAGAGGTGGCCCGCCCGCCGCCCCATCACCGCCACCAGGCGCACGACCCGCTGCTGCAGTTGGGGGCGGCGCTCGAGCGCGGCCGCGAGGTTGGTGAGCGGGCCCAGCGCGACGATGGTGAGCGGGTCCGCCGCGAGCGCGTCGCGGAGCGCGGCATAGGCCGCGGCCTGGGCGGCGGACGAGCGCCGGCGGGGCGCGGCCGCGCCGCGGAACACGGGCGGCCGCGCGATGCCGGCCCGCGCGAGCGCCGCCTCGAGGGCGCGGGTGACGCTGTCCGTGACCTCGAGTGGGGCGTTCCCGAACACGGTCGAGACGCCGGCCACCTCGAGGGTCGGGTCGGTGAGCAGGAGCAGGAGCGCCAAGCAGTCGTCGGGGTCGGTGCGCCGCCCGTGGCCGCACGCGGCGTCGGTATCGATCCAGACCCGCCGCGCCGGCTCCGCCGGCGGCCCCGCGGCGGGCGGAAGCGGCGGAACCGGCTGCTCTCCGGTGCGCCACTCGCGGACCGGCAGCGCGAGCGTCAGCGCGCCGAGGAGCAGCGCGCCGAACAGCGCGATGCCCGCCGCCCGGAGCGCGCGCCTACCACGCGATGCCGTAGTCCTCGCCGTAATTGCTCGAGCCGCCCCACATCGTGCCGTGCTCGCGGTCGAACACGATGGCGTTGATCGGCCCGGAGTTGAGCCGCTCGAAGTCGAGCTTGTAGCCCATCCGGCGCAGGTCCTGGCGCACCCAGGGCGGCACCGATTCGGTGAGCGTGAGCCGGCCCGGCTCCGATTCGTGCGCGCCGAACGAGCTCCGCATCTGATAGCTGGTGAAGTTGGCGGCCTCCGCGGCCTCCTGCACGTTCATCCCGAACTCCACCACGTTCAGGAAGAACTGCAACAGGTTCTGGTCCTGCGTGTCGCCGCCCTGCACCGCCGCCGCGAGGTACGGCGCGCCGTCCTTGAGCGCGAGGGTGGGCGTGAGCGTGGCGCGGGGGCGCTTCCCCGGCGCGACCACGTTGAACGGGTTCTGCGCCGAGTCGAGCACGAACGCCTGCATCCGCTGGCTCAGGCCCACACCGGTACGGCCCGCGATCACCGCCGGCACCCATCCGCCGCTCGGGGTGGCGGATACGACCCATCCCTCCTCGTCCGCGGCCTCGATGGAGGTGGTGCCGGCGCGGAACGCCTCGTCGAAGCTCATGGTGAGCCCGACCTGCGCCCCCGTGTCCGGCTTGGCCCGGGGCGCCATCCATTGCTCGAGGTAGCGCTTGAACGGGTTGGTCTTCCCCTCGAAGGGGTAGGGATCGCCCGGGCCGATCGTGCTGTCGTTGCGCTCCCAGTTGATCTGCTGGTATCGCTGCCGCGCGTAGTCCTTGGAGAGGAGCCCGCGGATCGGCTCGTCCGGCGGGAAGTAGGGGTCGCCGTAGTAGAAGTCGCGGTCGGCGAAGGCGAGGCTCATCGCCTGATAGAGCGCGTGAATGTAGCGCGCGCTGTTGTAGCCCATCGCCTTCAGGTCGGCGTTCTCCAGGATGTTGAGCGCCTGCAGCATCGCGGGGCCCTGCACCCAGCGGTCGAGCTTGTAGACCTCGATGCCGCGATAGTTGGTCGAGACCGGCTCCTCGATCCGCACCTTCCAGTTGGCCAGGTCCTCGAGCGTGATGAGGCCGCCCTCCTCCTGCACCCCCCGCACGAATTCACGGGCGATGTCGCCCGTGTAGAATCGGTCGTACGCCGCGTAGATCGCCGCCTTCCGGTCCTTGCCGCGCTTCCGCGCCTGCTGCTCCGCCTCGACCAGCTTGCGCAGCGTGGCCGCGAGGTCCGCCTGCCGGAAGTTCTCGCCGGGGTAGGGCGCCTCGCGCGCCTCGCCCAGGTGCGGCAGCATCACCGCCCGCGAGTACTTCCACTTCTTGAGCCAGGACTTCTGCCGCTCGATGCTGTTGGCGGTCTGCGCCTCGATGGCGTAGCCGTCCGCCAGGCGGATGGCCGGCTCGAGGACCTCCTTGAGGCTGAGCCGGCCGTACTCGGCAAGCATCACCAGCAGGCCGCCAGGCGTGCCGGGCGTCACCGCGGCGAGCGGCCCGTACTCCGGCGGAAACGCCATCCCCTTCCGCTTGAAGAACTCGGGCGTGGCCCCGGTGGGCGCCACCCCGAGCGCGTTGATGGCGATGACCTTCTTGAGCTTGGGGTGGTAGATCAGCGCCTGGGTCTCGCCGCCCCAGCTCAGCACGTCCCACATCGTCGTGACCGCGGCCAGCATCGCGCACGCCGCGTCCACCGCGTTGCCGCCCCGCTGAAACGTCATCGCCCCGGCCGTCGCCGCGAGCGGCTTCCCCGTAATGGCGACCCAGTGGCGGCCGAGGAGCGCCGGCTTGGCGGTCTGCTGGGCGGCGGCGGGCACGGCCGCGAGCGCGGTGACGGTCAGGATAGCGATGGCGCGGCGCCGCATGCGGGCCTCTCTCTGGAGGATGAACCGGTAATCTGCCGGACCGCGAGGCCGCCGGCCAGCCAGGGCTCGACTCGGGACACCACCCCCGGATCACCGCGGGGCACCACACCTCCGGCGCCGGGCGGCGGCCTTCGGCGATGGCCCCCGCCGGCGCTCACGCCGCGGGCCGCTCGCGCAGCAGCTGCTCGTAGACCGCCACCGTCACGGCCGCAATCCCGGCGCCGAGGCACCACCCGCCGAGCACGTCGGTGGCCCAGTGCACGTCGAGGTACACCCGCGTGAGCCCGATCAGGATCGGCCAGCCGAAGCCGATCAGCGCGGCGGCCCAGATGGGCAGGATGCGCTCCCGCCAGAGGCAATAGGCGAGCGAGAGCCACACCGCCGCGCTCGCGGTGGCGTGCCCGCTCGGGAAGGCGAAGCTGTGCAGGTTCACCGCGAGCGCACCCGTCGGCCGCGCCCGCCCGAAGAACTGCTTGAACGCGGTGAACGCGAGCGTGGCGAGCGCCGGCGCGGTGGTCACGGCCGCCGCGATCCAGCGGTGCCGGCGGAGCCACAACCAGGCCGCAGCCGCCGCGGCGATGATCGAGGTCGCCTCCGCCGATCCGAAGCGGGTGATCCGGGCGGCGAGCTCGACCAGGACCGGAGACTGATGCGCGAGCACCCAGGCCCGCGCCGCGTGGTCCACCAGGTTGGCGCCGGGTTCGGTGATCTCCTCGCCCAATTCCGCGAAGGCGGCGAGCGCGGCGGTGGACCCGACCACCAGCACCAGCCACTCCGTGGCGACCACGCGACGCCACCAGCTCCAGCTAAGTTTGGTCGGCACCGATCGCGCCCACTCTTCCGCTCCGGGGACGCTCAACGATAACCGCGCCCATGGAATACACCCGACTTGGCCGCTCCGGCCTCACCGTCTCCCGCATCTGCCTCGGTTGCATGAGCTACGGCAGCCCCGCCTGGCGCCCGTGGGTGCTGGACGAGGCCGCGGCGCGGCCGTTCTTCCGGCGCGCCGTCGAAGCCGGGATCAACTTCTTCGATACCTCCGACATGTACTCGCTCGGCGCGAGCGAGGAGGTCACCGGCCGGGCGATCCGCGACCTGGCCCGCCGGGACGAGGTCGTGGTCGCGACCAAGGTGTACTTCCCCCTCGCCGAAGGCCCCAACGCGAGCGGGCTCTCCCGGAAGCACATCGTGCAGGCCTGCGAGGCGAGCCTCCGGCGACTCGGGATCGACGCGATCGATCTCTACCAGATCCACCGCTTCGATCCCGGGGTGCCGATCGAGGAGACGCTCGAGGCGCTCGATCATCTGGTGCGGTGGGGCAAGGTGCGCTACATCGGCGCGAGCTCGGGCGAGGCGTGGCGCATGGCCCGGGCGCTCTCGGTCTCGGAGCGGAAGGGGTGGGCGCGCTTCATCTCGATGCAGGATCACTACAACCTGATCTACCGCGAGGAGGAGCGTGAGATGGTCCCGCTCTGCCTCCACGAGGGCGTCGGACTCATCCCCTGGAGCCCGCTCGCGCGCGGGCTGCTGGCGCGCCCGCGACCGGCCGACTCCCGGGTGAGCGGGGCCGCCACCGCCCGCGCGGCGAGTGACGCGTACTCCTCCCGGCTGTACGATTCGCCGGGGGATTGGGAGGTGGTGGACGCGGTGGAGTCGGTGGCCGCGCGGCGCGGCGTGAGCATGGCGGAGGTGGCGCTCGCGTGGCTGCTGGGCCGGCCGGGCGTCGCGGCCCCGATCGTCGGCGCCACCAGGCCGGAGCATCTGGAGGCGGCCATCCGGGCCCTGGAGCTCCAGCTCGCGCCCGAGGAGGTGGCGGCGTTGGAGGCGCCCTACCGGCCCCACGCGGTGCGGGGGATAGACGTTTGAGGAATCAGCTCAAGACGTAGGCGAACACCGCCCAGAAGTGGCAGAAGCTGCCGCCGAGCACGAAGAGGTGCCATACGGCGTGGCTGTAGCGCGGCCGCTCCCACCAGTAGAACACGACGCCCACGGTGTACAGCAGCCCGCCGGCCGCGATCCACGCGAGCCCGCCGCCCGGCAGGCTCTCGGCGAGCGGCCGCGCGGCGATGATGCCGAGCCAGCCCATCGCGAGATAGCCGAGGACCGAGAGCCGGGGGAAGCGCACGCCGCAGAACAGCTTGAAGATCACGCCCAGCGCCGCGATGCCCCAGACCACGCCGAACAGCGTCCAGCCGAGCCGGTCGCGGAGCACCCCGATGGCAAACGGGGTGTAGGTGCCCGCGATCAGCAGGTAGATGGCCGCGTGGTCCACCACCTGGAGCACGCGCTTGGCGCGCGGCGCCGGTACCGCGTGGTACAACGTGGACACGGTGTAGAGGATGACCAGCGTCGCGCCGAACACCCCGCAGCCGGCAAGCTGCCATGGATCGCCCCGCTCGCGCGCGGCGATGAGCAGCATCGGGACCGCCATCACGCAGGCCAGAAGGCCGGCGCCATGCGTGAGCGCGTTGGCGAGCTCCTCGCCCCGCGAGAGCGGGCGGTCGCACGGCATGGCTCAGCGCCTCCGCGTGCGGCGGACCCGGCCCGCGCCGGCCGTGGCCCGCGGTGGATCTCCCGTGGCCGCACGCTCCACGTCGCCGCCTTCGTCGCGGGCGATCTGGGCGAGGAGCCGCTTCGAGACGGCGGAGCGCGGCTCGGTCACGGTGACGTCATCGTCGGACGCCGCCTCGTCCCGGTGCTTGATCAGCAGCCAATCACCCCGACTGGTGCGGACCAGGGCCCACGAGCCGTGCAGCTTCTGCCCCTGCAACGAGAACTTGAGGCTTCCGCGCTCGAGCGCCGCGTCCACGTCCGGCTCCTCGGGCGTCCAGGTGCCGCGGTCCCACACCATGACGGTCCCGCCGCCGTACTCCCCCTCGGGTATCACCCCCTCGAACGAGGCGTAGGCCAGCGGATGGTCCTCGGTCGGCACCGCGAGCCGCTTCACCGACGGATCGAGCGATGGCCCCTTGGGCACCGACCACGATAGCAGCACGCCCTTCCACTCCAGCCGGAAGTCGTAGTGCAGCCGGCTGGCGCGGTGCTTCTGGATGACGTAGGCAAGCTTGCGGGCCTTCTTCCGTCGCGGGGCGGCGTCGGCCGAGGGCTCCGGCGTGACCCCGAAGTTGCGCTTCGTTCTGTAGGCTTCGAGTCCCATCCCATCCCCCGTCGCTCGAGCGTGCGCGCCGCCGCGATCGGCCGACGCCCGGCCCGCCATCCATAATGCTACCACGCCCGGCCGGAAGCCGCCGTGATGATGAGGTCCGGCCGCGCCCGCATGGCGAGTGTCGCGCGATCGTGATGAACGTCACGCGAACTTTCCCCGGCGCATTGTTGTGACGCTCGTCGCCGCTCGCGAGCGGTGCCGCTCATGGCAGCGCGCCGGCCAATCGGCGATGTCTTGCCCATGCGCACTCGTCCCTTGCTGCCGCCGCGGGCGGCAGTCGTCAGCGCGATCGGCCGAACGGGCGTGGTCTGGGCCGTCACCATCTGGTGGCTCTACGGCTCGCTCCCGCCCTCGCGCGCTCCGCTGCCGGCCGCGGTGGTCCTCCTGGCCGGCTTGCCGGCCCTCGCGATCGGCACCTGGCTTTGGGCGCTGCTTGCCGAGCGGCGCAAGCGGCGCCGCGCCGCGCTCGGGCGCGGCGGATCGGTGCTCGGCTGGGGCGTGGGCTCGATCGTGGGGGGCCTCGTTCCCGCGCTCGCGCTCGCCGCGGTCCCCTCCGGAGCGGGGCTGGCCGCGGTGGCGGGGAGGCTGATGCTTGGCGCGACGGCGCTCCTGGTGCCGCTCTGGGTATGGCTGGGCGGGCGCGCCGGCGAGCTGCTGGTCACTGTCGCCGCGCCGCGCCCAAGCGGCGCGGTATTCACCGTCCGAGAAGACTTTAGCACGAGGGTATGAACGTGCCCAGGAAGACCTT
>DASSOD010000180.1:0-10192 GCA_035700905.1 Gemmatimonadales bacterium
CCACGACGGCTCGGGACAGCCCATCTACGTCACCGCGTTTCTGGGCTCGGCGAGCGGCGAGCTGCGCCAGGCGTGGGAGCTGGGCACGCCGTACTTCACGACCACCGGCATCGCCGCCGGAGACTTCGACGGCGACGGGAAGACGGACGTCGCGATCGCCACCAGCGACAACCGGGCCGCGGTGCTGGTCCTCAAGGGTCTCGGCACGGGCGAATTCGCCGCGCCGCTGGCGCTCCCGCCGCTCGCGACCAGCCCCGACGTGAGCGACGGCACGAGAGCGATCGCCGCCGGCGACCTGAACGGGGATGGGCTGGACGACATCGTCGTCGCGTGCTTCGAGCTCACCAACCAGCTCCTGGTCCGACTCAGCACCGGACCCGGCTTCGCCGACCCCAAGCCGCTCCCCCTGCCTTCGCCGGTTGACGTCGGGCTCGGCGACCTGAACGGCGACGGGAAGCCGGACCTCGCCGCGCCCAACCTCGCGCAGGGCACCGTCTCGCTGCTGTACGGACACGGCGACGGCTCGTTCGAGCCGCCCGTGGACGTGCCCATGGGTCCGGATCCGGCGTCCGTCGTGGTCGCCGATTTCGACGGCAACCGGCTCGCGGATATCGCCGTCGCCAGCCTCACCGAGGATGCGATTCGGGTGTTGCTGAACCCGGTGAACGGCGCGGCGCGGTAGCCCGCGCGGGGCCGCAGCCCTGCTGCTCGCTCCGGCAGGGCTCCGGCCGATGTCCCCCCGCTATTTCGCGGTCGCCACGAACAGCGCACCGGTCAGCCGGCCGTCCTCGCTGATGAGCGGGGCGTACTTGGCGTCGTAGTGCCGGCCGAAGACCGTGGCATCACCCTCGTAGGAATGCTTCTGCGAGAGCGCCTTGAAGGCCGCGGACTCGTGGTCGAGCTTGGTGTTCACCGCCAACTTCCCCTTTTCCGTGCGGAGCGTGGTCTCGGTCCGGACGAAGTCCTGGCCGTCGTACGAGAAGATCGAGGCCTCGAGCTTCCCCTTCGCTACGGCGGCCGCCGCCGGGTGCGGGCGCGCATGCGCGACTGCCGACCCTAACGCCGCCAGACCCAGCGCCAACACGAACCCCATCCCGATCCAAGCAGTTTTCCGTTGACCCGTACGCATGGCGACCTCCGTTCCCGCGAATGTGGCGACCCGCTGCGACCACCGACCCCATGTGCTCGATACCGCGCACGACAAAGCCGCCGGGCTGCTCCACGGCAGCCCGGCGGTCTTGGGTCCTTCGTGGCGTCTCAATTCAGGCGTCGCGGAGGAGGCGAGGACCCGTGGCTTTGCGACCCCGGCTTTCGCCGGGTGTGCCCTGCTTGCGTTTTGAGCGCCTGGCAAGCGCCACTGTACCGCACCGCCGGGCCGCCGTCAAGCAGGGCGCCTTCCAGGGCGCCGGCCGGCGCCGCCGGGCACCCCTGCGGCACCCTCCGCCGCCCCCCGTCCTCAGATCCTGAGCACCACCTTCTCGCAGTTGTCCCGCTTGTTGAGGAACACGTCGAACCCGCGCGGCGCCTCGTCGAGCGGCATCCGGTGGGTGATGACCATCGTGGGATCGATCTCGCCCCGCTCGATGCGGTCGAGCAGCGGCCGCATGTAGCGCTGCACGTGGCATTGGCCGGTCTTGATCGTGAGCGAGCGGTTCATCACCGATCCCATCGGGAACTTGTCCACGAACCCGCCGTAGACGCCGATCACCGACACGGTGCCGCCGCTCCGGCAGGCCATGATCGCCTCGCGCAGCGCGATGGGCCGGCCGGTCTCCAGCCGGAGCGCCTGCTTGGCGCGGTCGTACACGTACGCGAGCCCGGGCGCGTGCGCCTCCATCCCGACGGCATCGATGCACTTGTCCGGGCCGCGGCCGCCGGTCATCTCGTTGAGCGCCTCGACCACCGTGGTGCCGTCGAGCCGCTCGTAGTTGACGACGTCGGTGGCGCCCGCGCGCGAGGCCATCTGAAGCCGGTAATCGAACCGATCGATCGCGATCACCCGCTCGGCGCCAAGCAGCTTCGCGCTCGCCGCCGCGAACACCCCGACCGGGCCCGCGCCCCACACGGCCACGACTTCCCCCGGCTGGATGTCGCACATCTCCGCGCCCATGTATCCGGTCGGCAGGATGTCCGAGAGGAAGAGCACCTGGTCGTCGCTGAATCCGTTCTCGATCTTGAGCGGGCCCACGTCCGCGAAGGGCACGCGGACGTACTCCGCCTGCCCGCCGGCGAACCCGCCGGTCAGGTGCGAGTAGCCGAAGATCCCGCACACCGGGTGGCCGAACAGCTTCTCCGGGATCTTCGCGTTGGGGTTCGAGTTCTCGCAGAGCGAGTACGCTTCGGCGCGGCAGGCGGCACAGTCGCCGCACGCGATCGGGAACGGCACCACCACCCGGTCGCCCACCTTGAGGTTCTTGACCGCGCGCCCGACCTCCACCACCTCGCCCATGAACTCGTGGCCGAGGATGTCGCCCGCTTCCATGAACGGGACGTAGCCGTCGTAGAGGTGCAGGTCGGAGCCGCAGATCGCGCTGGACGTGACCCGGACGATGCAGTCGCGCTGGTTCAGGATCTGGGGATCGGGGACGTCCCGCACCTCGACCTTCTGGACGCCCATCCAGCAGTTGGCCTTCATGAGGTCCTCCCCGCAAGCTCGGGCGAGACCGGTTCCTCCGGCGGCTGCGCCGGGTGCATGTGGCGGTGGATGCTCGCGTCGGACCGCACCACCTCGCCCGTCTCCATCACCTGCTTGAACCGGCGCAGGTCGTCCGCCGCCTGCTGGCCCGGCTCCTCTCCGAACAGCTTCGCGACCACCGCGCCCAGCTTGCCGCCTGGCGGAGCGTAGCGGAGCTCGAGGTGCACCTCGGTCCCCCGCCCGCCGGGCGCCTCGACGAAGCGGACCTGCCCCGAGTTGGGCACGGTGCTGCCCGGAAGCGAGCGCCAGACGATGAGCTCGTTGGGCCGCTCGGCCACCATCTCGGCGTCCCATTCCACGCTCATGCCGGCCGGCGCCTTGGCCCGCCAGTGCGACCGGCCGTCGCCCGTCACGTGGACCGACTCGAGGTGGCGCATGAAGCGCGGCAGGTTCTGGAAGTCGCGCCAGAATGCGTAGACCTCCTCGGGCGAGCGGAGCACGGTGACGCTCCGCGCGACGTGGATTCCGCTCCGCTCCCCCGCGCGGCGTCCGTCGGTGGCGCGCCGCGCGGCCAACACGTCGAGCGCCAGGACGCCCGCCACCGCCGCGATGGCGATGCCCAGGCGCTTCCGGTCCCTGTTCCTGCCGTCGGTCGCGAGCGCGCTGCCGAGGAGCGCGAGGTCCATCACGTCGCCGCCGACCCGCGCCTGGAGCCATCCCGCCGGTTGCCGCTGGCTCAGGATCCCCACGCCGCTGGCGAGCTCGCGGAGGCCGAGCGCGAGCATGAGGTCGCGGTTGCGCTTGGTGTCCTCCATGCCGACGAGGTTCACCAGCCCGCGGGGCGAGGCGACCTGCGCGGCGCCCAGCGCCAGGCTGAAGACGCCGAGGCCCCGGGACAGCGTGTCCGGGCTTTCTCTTTCCATTGTCGAGGTCATGTGCTCCCCTTCCATTGGTCCGGAACGGCGCCGGCCGCGTTGTGGCGCGGTGGTGATTCCAACCGATGGGAATGGGGGGCCGAGGCGGTCTAGCGGTGCCGACGTCGAGGGGTGAGGTCCTGCGGAGGGCCGAACAACGACGCACGAACAGCGGCTAGCGAGCCATCGCCCCCCTCACTCGGACCGGCCGGACTTCCGTTCTCATGCCGCAGGCGGCCGGCGATCGTCGCCGCGGCGCCTGCCAGACATCGGGGGAAGTAGCGGGATGCGCGTGGAGCGGGCGGTGAGCCCGGTCACCGGGAGGCGTGCGCCTGTCGGGGTTCCTGCACCAGTTTCATGAAGCGTGGGTTCTTCCGCAGCGGATCGAAAGTAGGGTCGATCCTGAGCCAGCCGGGGGAGAGATAGTACGGGATCTCGAGCAGCCGCTCGAGCTGGTCCAGCGCCTTCTCGGGCTCGCCCACCAGGACGTAAATCCGCGCGAGCTGGTGCTGGTAATACGCTCCGTTGAAAGCGTCGCTCGAGAGCGGAACCGCTGTGGCGCCGCGGAGCCCGGCGCGAATCGCCTCGTCCTTCCGGCCCGCGTACGCGAGCGCCACGCCGAGCAGCACGTTCCGCTGCCCGACCAGGAGTTGGGTCTGGTCACTGGCGGGGGTGGACCGCAACTGCTGCTCGAAGCTGACGCGGGCCGAGTCGCCGTAGGCCGCGGCGCGCCGGCGGTCGCCCTCGACCTCGTAGGCCCCTGCCAGCGCGAGCCCCCAAATCCCAACGTCGCCGTCGAATGCGGCGGGCCGAAGCCGCTTGAGCAGGGCGCGCTGCTCCGGGTCGAGCGGCCAATAGAGGTCCCACGCGGTCGCCATGTACGCGACGAACCTCGACGGGTCCACGCCCGGGGGCAGCTGTGCCAGCTCGGCGCGGCCGGCCTGCAGATCGCCCAGCGCCAAATGGACCATTGCGTGGTACTGGCGCGCGCCGAGGGCAGTGGGCGCGATCGCGATCACCTCGTCCGCCGCCGCTAGCGCCTCATCGTACTGCCGACGCCAGAGCAACAGGAGCGACAGGTTGAGTCCGGTATTGGGCGAGCGCGGGTCCAGACTGTGGGCTCGGCGCATGTGCTCCAGCGCGTCGTCATACCGTCCCAGCTGGAACTCGGCGCCACCCATGCCGTGCAGGGTCTCCGCGTCCTCCGGCGCGAGCCGGTGCGCCATCGCGTAGTACTCCAGGGCGCGAGTCGCCGAGCCCGTAATCTTCCGCTCATACCCCGCCAGCGCCCGGTACCCGTCAGCGCGGCGGGGGTCCAGCGCGATCGCGTGCTCGGCCGCGGCGCGGGCCTGCTCGGCCAGCGCGGGCGAGGGAGCGCCGTTGAACCACAAGAGCGATGAGGACTCTGACAGTTCGGCCCACGCCGCCTGGAACCCCGAGTCGAGCGCCACCGCCCGCTGCTGAAAGCCGATGGCCTGCCGCAGCGTGACGGGGTCCGGCCCAAGCCCCCGCGCCGCCTTTCCCTTCAAGTAGGCGTCGTACGCCTCGAGGCTCTGGGTGGGCCGGGCCGCCAGCGCCTCCCGCTGCCTGGCACCGATCTCGACATCGAGCGCCTGCGCCACCTGCCCCGCCACATCGGCCTGCACCCTGAAGACGTCGGTGAGCGCGGCGTCGAAGGGCTGCTGCCACTTGGCGCTCGCGGTGGCCACGTCGATCAGCTCCGGGCTCACCTGCACCCGGCTGCCGTTCACGCCCTTGGCCCAGCGCACCCGGCCGACGAGCAGGTAGTCCACCCCCAGCTCCCGGCCGATCTCCTGCGGGCTCTTGGTGGTGTTCCGGTACTGCGCCGAGCTGCTGAACGCCGTCACCCGGAGCCCCGGGATCGCGGTGAGCTTCCCCCGCACCGCGTCCGCGATCCCGTCCGCGAAGTACGCATCGGCCGAGTCGCCCACGTTCTGGAACGGGAGCACCGCGATGCGGCGCTCGCCCGAGCCCGCGGGCGCCGGCTCGGACCGGCTATGCCGCCAGGCGAACAGGATGCCCACGCCGATCCCGAGGCCGACCAGCAGCGTCAGCAGCGCCGGCGGGGCGCGCCGCCGGCCGGCGGATTGGCCGGGGGACGGACTCACGACCGTCGTCGCGAGCCGAGGCCGCCCCGTGGACGGGGCCGAGGCGGCTGGATGCGCTCCCGTCGCCTGCAGCGCCTGCGCGAGTTGGGCGGCGCTGGTGAAGCGGTCCGCGGCGACGGGGGCGAGCGCTTTCCTGATCGCGTCGTCAACGCTCTCCGGCACGGCCGGCCGCACCACCCGCACGCTGGGCGGCGCCTCGGTCAGCCGCTTGGCGGCGATCGCCTGCGCGGTGGGTCCGGTGTAGGGCGGCTCGCCGGCCAGCATCTCGTAGAGCACGGCGGCGAGCGAGTAGATGTCGCTGCGCGCGTCGAGCGCGCGGTCGCCCGCGGCCTGCTCCGGGCTCATGTAGGCGGGCGTCCCCACCGCGAGCCCGGTCTCGGTCAGCCGCTCCTCGCCCCCGGCGAGCGCGCGCGCGATGCCGAAATCGGCGACCAGCGTGTCGCCGTCCCGGGTGAGCAGGATGTTCTCCGGCTTGATGTCGCGGTGGACCACGTCGTGGCGGTGGGCGTAGTCGAGCGCGCGCGCGGCCTCGATGGCGATCCGGAGCGCGTCGTCCACCGGGAGCTGGCGCTCGCGCCGCAGCCGCTCGCGCAGGCTCTCGCCCTCCACGAACGGCATGGCGAACCAGAGGCGCCCGCCCGCCTCACCCGAGTCGAGGACCGTGAGGATGTGCGGATGCTGCAGCCGCGCGGCGAAGTGGATCTCGCGCTGAAACCGCTCGGGGCCGAGCGACGCGGCTAGCTCCGGGAGCAGCACCTTGAGCGCGACGGGCCGCCCGTGGCGGAGGTCCTGCGCGAGATAGACCACCGCCATGCCGCCGCGGCCGAGCTCCCGCTCGACCAGGTAGCGATCGGCGAGTGCGTCGCGGAGTGCCTCCGGCATGCCCATACGCGGCGGTCCGGCGTGGAGGGACGGATGGGGTGACGGCTGGTAAGTAAGTGGAAAGGCTTCGGGTGCGCCAGAAGTTCGCTAGGGTGCCCGCTCCAGCACGCGCCACGATCCCGCCGACACCGCCGTGACGGTCCCGAGGCTGTCGCGCATGAAGCCGATTCTCCGCCGGCCATCCTGGGTGGCAAAGAGCAGCGGCCCGACCTCGCCCCACCGCTCGTCCCACAGCTCCAGCCACCCGTCCGCTGCCGCCGTGACCTCGAATCGCTGCGCGTTCTCGGCGCCGTCGGGACAGCTCCGGCAGTAGTTGTTCGCGAGGTACGTCCCGGCGAACCGCGCAGGGTCCCCGGTGGCCGGATGCGGATGCAACGGAGGTCGGCGGTCGGGAAAGAAGCGCTCGAGGATGGCGCGCCTCAAGGCAAACCGCAGGTTGCTCCCCTCCAGGTGATGGACCACGACCATCCCGAGCCTCTCATCGGGAAGCAGCGTCATCAACGACGCGAAGCCGCCGATGTCGCCGCCGTGCTCGAGGACGCGCCGCCCGTTGGCGTCGTCGAGCTGCCAGCCCAGTCCCCAGCCGGGGATGGCCGGATGCACCGTGGCCTGCTGCCTCGCCATGGCGCGAATGGTCGAGTCGTGGAGCACCGGGCCGCCCCCCTCGATCCCGCCGCCGCCCCCGCCCCCGCCCCCGTGGCGCGGCGCGGCGCCGAGGTGCAGCGCCATGAAGCGTGCCATGTCGTCCACCGTGCTCACGAGCGACGAGGTGGGCGTGGTCTGATACCACTCGTACTGCGTGGGCCGCACTCCATCCGTGGTCCGCTCGTACGCCGTGGCGACGCTGCCGCTGTCGTCGAGCGGCAGGTCGATCGTGGTGCGCTGCATTCCCAAGGGCGCGAAGAGCTCCCGCCGCACATACTCGGCGTAGGGCACGCCGCTCACGTCCTCGATCAGCACGCCGGCGAGCGCGATCCCGTAGGTGCCGTAGCGGGTGATCTCGCCCGGCCGGCCGGCCGGCACCAGCCGGGTGCGGAGGAACTCCGCCAGCGGCACGCGGGCCGCGCGGGACTCGACCTGGCGCCCTGGCAGCTCGTCCAGCGCATCGGTGTGGGTGAGCAGGTGCCACGGGGTGACCGCGGGCCCGGCGTGCGGCGGAACCCGCGCCACCTTGAGGTACCGATTGACGTCCGCGTCGAGCCGCACTCGGCCGCGCTCGACCAGCTGCATCAGCGCGGTCGCCGTGACCACCTTGGTGATGGACGCGAAGGGCCAGCGCGTGGTGTGCGGATCCACGGCGCGGCCGGTCGCGACGTCGGCCACCCCGTAGCCGCGGTCCAGGACGACGCGCCCGTGGTCCAGGACGACGACCGCCGCGCCGGGGATCCTCTCCTCCGCCATCCCGGCCCGCATGACCGAATCCACCAGCACGGCGAGTTCCCGCGGATCGATGCCCGGCCGCTGGCACGACGGGGCCGCCCCGCCGATGGCGAGCAGCGAGAGGGAGGACGCCAGCGCGCGATCCACGATCGCCATGTCCTCACGCTGCGTGATCGCGGCCCGAGAGACCAGTTGGAGGCGCGGAGATTGTGGCGGAATGCGGCCGCGGCGGGGCGAGCTGCGGCGCGATCGAGCGGCTCAGGCGCCGCTCGGGCTCCCCACCCGGGAGAGCAGCGCCGCGACGGCGTCGCGGTGCGCCCGGCTCGCCCGCACCAGTCGCCCGGAGGCGAGCTCGAGGTCGTACTCGCCGTTGGGGCGGGCGTGGAGCGTCCGTACATGTCGGATCGCGACCACGTGGGAGCGGTGCACCCGCACGAATTCCGCGGGGTCGAGCCGTTCGGCGAGGGTGCCGAGCGGCGAGCGCAGCAGGTAGCTGCGCGCCGCGGTCACGATCCTGACGTAGTTGTCCGCGGCCATGGCGCACTCCACCTCCTCCACCGGGACGATGAAGATGCGCCGCCGATCGGGAATCACGATGCGAGCGAGGTAGCGCCGCTCGGCCGGGAGCACCGCGCTGAGCTCCGACAGGCTCGGCGCGCGGGGAGGCGCCCCCGCCGCGCCCGTGGGCCGAAGCCGCCGGCGCAGCCGCTCCAGCGTGGCCAGGAATCGGGCCTCCTCGATGGGCTTGAGCAGGTAGTCGGCCGCGTTGGCGTCGAAGGCGCGGACGGCGTACCGGTCGTAGGCGGTGACGAACACCAGCGCGCCCGGCCGGTACCCCTCGGCGGACTCCAGCGCGGCCAGCGCCTCGAAGCCGTTCATGTCCGGCATCTGGATGTCCAGGAAGATCACGTCGGGCTGATGCTGGAGCGCGGCCGCCACGGCGCTCGATCCGTCGCCCGCCTCTCCCACGACGACGAACGGCGACGGCCCATCCAGCAACTGCCTCAAGCGGGCGCGCGCGAGCGGCTCGTCGTCCGCGATCAGCACCCGGATCGGCGCGGCTTCAGCCACCCGCGCCCTCGAGCGCGCCCTGCAGCGCGGCGGAGCGCGCGGGCGACCACCGGAGCGGAATCTCGACCACGGTCTCCACCCCGCCCTCGCGCCGTGAGCGCATGCCGAGCGACTGCTCCTCGCGGTAGAGCGCCTCGAGCCGCCTGCGCGTGTTCGCCAGTCCCACGCCTTCGCGCCCGGCGCTCGCCGCATGTGGCTCGGCGGCGCCCCCGGCCGCGGGGCCGTCGTTCGACACCGTGAGCCTGAGGCGCGCGGGAGCCCCGGCCGCGCGCTCGGCCCGGAGGACCACCCGCCCGCCCTCCGGGCGGCGGCCGATGCCGTGCACGCAGGCGTTCTCGATCAGCGGCTGCATGACGAGGATCGGGACCAACGCGTGCTCGAGCCCCGGTTCGACCTCGGTCTCCGCGACCAGTCGCGCCTGGAACCGCACGGCCTGGATCTCCAGGTAGGCGCGCTCCAGGTCGAGCTCCTCGGCGAGCGGGACCTCCTGCACGTCGGCGGCGTCCACGACGCGACGGAGGAGCGCGGCGAGCTGCGCGAGCGTCCGGTCGGCCAGCGCGACGTCCTGCCGCATCAGGGTCGATACCGCCTGCAGCGTGTTGAAGAGGAAGTGGGGCTCGAGCTGGGCGCGCAGCGCGTCCAGCCGCGCCTTCGCGACCGCCGCCTCGAGATTCGCCGCCCGCGCCGCGAGCGAGCCCGCCTCCGCCGCCCTGGCGACCGCCTGGCGGTGGAACCGCGCGGCGTGGCTCGCCCCCACGATGCCCCAGTACACCAACAGATCCAGGTGGAACTGCTCCACGAAGAACGTCCGGACGCCGTCCTCGCTCTGCCCAAGGAGCGGATGCTCCGCCGCCGCGCGGAGCAGCACGTGGATCGCCGCCGCGGCGGCGCCGGCCGCCGCGTGCAGGGCGACATGCCACCGCGTGTGCCGGCCGCCGATCGGAAAGCGATCCGCGAGCCAGAGCACCGGCACGCCGAGGATGCCCCAGAGATACCAGTAGAGCGCGCTGCTCACGAGCGCGGCGCCGGGCTCCCACGGCCTCCCGGTCTGCGCCGAGTACAGCAGCGACTGGAGCGAGAACGCCAGCGCGAGCGCCGTCCAGATCGCGACGTAGTACCACAAGCGGCGCGGGGGCAGGACTGGCCTGGGAAGAGGAGAATGCAAGGAAGTCAGTATCTCC
>DASSOD010000181.1:0-21739 GCA_035700905.1 Gemmatimonadales bacterium
ACCTGATGCGTGAGGTCGCCAGCGCGGCGCCCGCGGGTGATCGGCTCCCCGCGGTGCGCCCGCACCAGCCCACCGGCGACTCGCAGGCCGAGGACCGCCACCCGGGCAATAGCCTTGCGTCCGTTCGCGGCACCGTACCGAACAGCCTGGAGGACGGATGACTCGGGACCGGCGGCGGATGGGCCGCGTGGCCTGGGCGGCGCTCGTCGGGGGGCTCGCGGCGTGCTCGCCGTTCGAGCCCGCGGGCGACGCGCCCATGGCGCCGCCAGCGGAGTACCGCGCGTGGTTCGCCAAGACCGAAGCCTGCTCCGGTTTGACGGGTGATTTCGACCGGATCCAGTGGTACTCGGTGGACGGCGACAGCTTCGACTGTCCCAGCGGGAAGTGCGTGGGCCGCTGGAACAGCGACCACCACATCTACATCTCCAGTGCCTACGTTCGCAGCGAGCTCGTGGTGCGGCACGAGATGCTGCACGAGCTGCTGGGCCACCCGGGGCACCCGGACCCGCCGTTCGTCTCGCCCTGCCCGCTCACCTGGGAGTCCTGGCGGGCGGCGTACGGCGATTCGACGCTCGCGGGCTCGGCGGCGGCCGGGAGGCTCGTGGCGCGGGCGTTGACCGAAATCGACTGAGGGGGAGCGACCGCGCCCGCTTCAGCGGCTTGCGCGCTCCCGCCGCTGGATGTTGCTCGAGACCGCGTGCGCGATCGAGTCCGCCCGGGCCGCGAGCGCGGTATCGCCCGCCTTCCGCATCGCCTCCGCCGCCCCCTGGTACACGATCGAGTAGAGCGAGAGGATCGAGGAGGACGGCACGTCCACCCAGCCCCGCGGGCGCTCGCGCGCCGCGGCCTTCCAGTGGTACACCTCCCACAGGAGCCGCTTGGTGCGGGGCAGGTCCACGTATCCCAGGCCGGGGCTCAACACGATGCCGCCCTTCGCCGAGACCGGCTGTGGCATGAGCTTACGCACCATGCCCTGGGTCACGAGATAGGGTGAGAGCCCCAGCGTCTGGTCGGGGTACCCGCCGTCGCTCCAACTGAAGTAGATCGGCCGCTTCCCGAGATTGTCCCGGATCAGGAAGATGGTCGCGAGGTCCTGGAGCAGCAGGTAGTCCTGGCCGAACGAGATCTGGATGCTGTCCACCTTGATCCCGCCCTTCTCCGGCACCCGCATCACCTCCGGCAGGCTATCCAGCTCGTTCTGGCTGAGGGAGAGCACCGGAGTGGTGGGCCTGGGCCACGCGCCCGGCGCGCCCGGCGAGCCCGCCGCCGAGTCGGTGAGCGGCACGCCCTGATCGGTCACGGGCGGCGTGCGCCAGAGCGCGGCGGCCTCCGACGGGTCGAAGGGCGGCGTATCCCGCCGGCGGAGCTGGTGCAGGTGCCAGCGGGTGTTCATGAGCGAGAGGTTCGCCAGCGTGACGTCGCGCCGTACCCCCTCCACCTCCTGCGCGTACCAGAGCGGGAAGGTATCGTTGTCGCCGGCCGTGATCAGGATGCCGTAGGGCTCCACCGACTCCAGCATGTCCACCGCGAAGTCGCGGGCGACGGTCTCGTGCGCCCGGCTCGCGGTGATGCGGTTGCCGAAGAGGGGGATGAGCGACAGGGCGAGGAGGGGGCTCGCGGCCGCCCACCGGCCCGCGCCGGCGACCCGCTGGCTCAGGAACTCCGCCGCCTGCTGCAACAGCGCGCCGAGCCCCAGCGCGACGAACACGCCGTACGCGGAGAACGAGCCCAGGAAGAAGTAGTCGCGCTCGCGCACCTCGCGGGGCAGGTCCGGCCGGTCCGGGTACTGCGAGAAGCCGTACTTGAAGTTCATGTAGAACACGAGGGCGACGGTGAGCGTCCCGAGCAGCGCCGCCGCCGCGAGCCCCGCGCGGCGATCGCTCCGCCAGAGGGTCCAGAGCCCGTTGAGGCCGAGGAGGGTGAAGAGCGCGGTGGCGACGGCGCCGACGGCGCCCCAATCGCGCGCGAACTGCCAGGAGAAGTACTGCCAGAAGTTGGCGAGCTGGGAGAGGAAGTCGGCTTGGCGGTCGAACACCGACGGCTTCCCGTACTGCACCCGGTTGAGCACGTCCATGAGCGCCTGCCAGGTGACCGGCTCGCCCTCGTTGATGGGCGGGTACTGCGCCGCGCGAAGCGGGAGGTACACGTAGTTGAGCGAGACGCCGACCACCACGGCCGCGACGCCGAGGTAGACCAACGGGTCGCGCGGCGACTTCCAGAGCGCGTAGCCCACCGCGGCCAGCACCACGAGCAGGAGCACCACGCCCTTGCCGCTCCCGAACCCGATCGCCGGCCACAAATTCCCCGCTGCGAGCACGAGCGCGATGCCCATCAGCAGCACCCACGGCTGGAGCATGGTCCGCCAATCGGTCCAGAGCACGTACACCGCGAGCGCCGGCAGCGCGAGGAACCCCATGAGGTGGTTGGTGCTGGTGAGCGCCATCACGTAGGCGATGAGCACGAGCCACCGGTCGCGGTGCGGCCCGGGCTCCTCGTCGCCCCAGTGGACCACCAGCCACATGCAGAGCGCGATCGAGAGCAGCGAGACGGTGTAGACCTTCTCGTTGACGGTGGACTGGTTCCACACCGTCCACGAGGTCGCCCCGACGAGCACGCCGCCGAACGCGGCGGCGTACCGGGCCCACCGCACCGGCACGACCGCGCGGAGCCACCGCTCGGCCACCAGGAACCAGAGTCCCGCGGCTGCGGCGCTCGTCACCGCCGCGAAGAGGTTGATCCGCACCGCGAAGGACTCCGCCCACGGGATCAGGCCCCAGGTGTGGGCCAGCAAGGTGAACAGCGGATTGCCCGGGGGGTGCGGGATGCCGAGCACCTTCGCGGCCGCGATGTACTCGGAGGTGTCCCAGAACGCCGTGGTCGGCGCGAGCGTCGCGAGGTAGACGACGAAGACGACGGCGGCGGTGGCGGCGGCCCAGAGGTACGGGGGGCGCTCGCGGGTGGCCGGGTAGCTCATGACTTCCTTACGCTAGTGCCGGAATTGGCGGCGGCCGGTGAGAACCATGGCGACGCCGTGCCGGTCCGCCGCGGCGATCACCTCGGGGTCGCGCACCGAGCCGCCGGGCTGGATGATGGCGCCGACGCCGGCGGCCGCCGCCTCCTCCACGCCGTCGGCGAAGGGGAAGTAGGCGTCGCTCGCGAGCACGGCGCCCCTCGGGTCGTGTCCCTGCTGCCGCGCCTTGTGCACCGCGAGGAACGAGGCGTCCACCCGGCTCATCTGCCCGGCGCCGATGCCGATCGCCATCCCGCCGCGCGCGAGGAGCACGGCATTCGACTTGACGAATGCCACCGCCGCCCACGCGAAGTGGAGGTCCACCCACTCGGCCTCCGTGGGCTCGCGGGTGGTGGCCACCTTCCAGCCGCCATCGCTCGGGTCGAACACGAAACGGTCCTGCACCAGGAACCCGCCCCGCACCCGCTTGAAGTCGAGCCCGCCGTTCCGGCTCACCGGCAGCTCCACGACGCGGAGATTCTTCTTCGCGGCGAACGCCGCCAGCGCCTCGTCGTGGTACGAGGGGGCCACGACGACCTCGACGAAGAGGTCGCTCATCGCCCGAGCCGTGGCGGCGTCCACGACGGTATTGAACGCGATGACGGAGCCGAAGGCGGAGAGCGGGTCGGTGGCGCGCGCCTTCCGGAACGCCTCCTCGGCGCTCGAGCCGATCGCGATGCCGCATGGCGTCGTGTGCTTGATGATCACGCAGGCGGGCCGGTTGGCCCAGCATGCGGCGGCGGCGGCGCCGGCGTCCACGTCCAGCAGGTTGTTGAAGGAAAGCTCCTTCCCCTGGCGCTGGCGCAGGTCGCGCACGCCGCGGAATTCGTCCGTGGCGTAGAGCGCGGCCCGCTGCTCCGGGTTCTCGCCGTAGCGCAGCGCCTGGAGCTGCTCCATCGAGAGCGCGAGCCGCCGGGGCAGGCCGTCCTCCGCGGGCGTGAGGTAGCGCGCGATGGCCGCGTCGTACTCGGCGGTGTGCGCGAACACCTTGGCCGCGAGCTCGCGCCGGACCTCCTCCGGCACCCCGCCGTCGCGCAGCATCGCGATCACTCGCTGGTAATCGGTCGGATCCACGATCGGCACCACCGACTCGTGATTCTTCGCCGCCGAGCGCAGCATCGCGGGCCCGCCGACGTCGATGTTCTCCACTGCGTCCTCGAAACTCACGCCGGGCTTGGCGATGGTGGCCTGGAAGGGGTACAGGTTCACCGCGATCAGGTCGATCGGGGCGATCGCGTGCGCCTCGAGCGCCGCGACGTGCTCGGGGAGGTCGCGCCGGGCGAGCAGGCCGCCGTGGATCTTAGGGTGCAGCGTCTTCACCCGGCCGTCGAGCAGCTCGGGAAACCCGGTGACCCGGTCCACCGGCGTGACCGGGATGCCGGCGTTCCGGAGCGCGGTGGCGGTGCCGCCGGTGGAGACGATCTCCCAGCCCAGCTCGGCGAGCGCCTGCGCGAACTGGACGATTCCGCGCTTGTCGCTGACCGAGATCAGCGCGCGGGGCATGTCGGAGGGATCACGGAAATAGCTCCACGGGCTCGGGAAGCGGCACGGGACGCCCGGCCTTCGCGGCGGCGAGCACGACGGCGGGCAAGAGCTTGTGCTCGACCCCGAGCACCCGCGCCGCGAGCGTCGCGGCCGTATCGCCCGGCAGCACGGGGACACGCGCCTGCGCCAGCACCGCGCCGCGATCGTACACCTCGTCCACCAGGTGGACCGTCGCGCCGCTCTCCTGCGCGCCGGCGGCCAGCACGGCCTCGTGCACCCGGCGGCCGTACATCCCCGGCCCGCCGAACGCCGGGAGCAGGGCGGGGTGGATGTTGACGATGCGGCCCCGGAAGCGCTCGACCACCGGCGCCGGCACCAGCCTGAGGTACCCGGCGAGCACGACGAGATCCACGCGCGCCGCCTCCAACGCTTCGCGCCACGCGGTGGCGTCATCGGCGTCGCGCAGCACCGACACCGGGATCCCGTGGCGCCGCGCCACCTCGACCGCCCCGGCGTCCGCGCGGTTCGTGAGCACCAGCACGACCGCCGCCGGCCCCCCGGGCGGGAGCGCCCGGATCAACGCCTCGAGGTTGCTGCCGCGGCCGGAGACGGCGACGGCGATGCGCATCGGCATGGCGGGGGAAAGTAACGACGGGTGGGAGCGACCGGAACGGCGCTGATGGCCATCGCAGTCGCGTCCGAGCGGCGGCCGGACTACTCCGCCGACTCGAGCGCGTGCCGCAGCGCTTTCCCGACCTCGCCCGCGGCCTCCGCGGGCAGCGTGCGCGGGTCGAGCGCCACCCGGCCCGCGGCCACCCGGGTCACCACCGGCGGCTGGCCGAGGCGAAGGCGGAGCGCCAGCCCGTCGGCGCCGAGCGGCCCGGCGTCGAGCAGCACCAGCGTGGTCGGGAGCCGGGCGCCGGGAAATGATCCGCCGCCCACCGCGGACTCGCCGGGCACGAGCGCGGGCGCGAGCTCGGCGGGGCAGGAACGCGCCAGCGCCTCCGCGCGGCGCTCCAGCTCGGCGGGCCCGGCGGTGAGCATGGCGAGCACCGGGATCTCCCGGGTCGCCACGGCCGGATCGCGATAGAGCCGGAGCGTCGCCTCGAGCGCGGCGAGGGTGAGCTTGTCGGCGCGGAGCGCGCGAGCCAGCGGATTGCGGCGGCACCGCTCGATCGTGCCCCGCGCGCCCACGAGGCACCCCGCCTGCGGTCCGCCCAGCAGCTTGTCGCCGCTGAAGAGCACGAGATCGGCGCCGGCGCCCACCGCGTCTCCCACCCGCGGCTCCCCGGTGAGCCCCCAGGGCGCGAGGTCGGCGAGCAGCCCGCTCCCGACGTCGTACACGTACGCCAGCCCGCGCTGGTGCGCGAGCGCCGCGACCGCCTCCGGATCGGGCGTCGCGACGAAGCCGGTCTGCTCGAAGTTGGAGCGGTGGACCGTGAGGATGACGGCGCTCGCGGGGCCGATCGCGCGGGCGTAGTCCTCGAGGTGGGTGCGGTTGGTGGTGCCGACCTCGCGGAGGCGGGCGCCGCTCTTCTCCAGGATGTCGGGGATGCGGAACGATCCGCCGATCTCCAGGAGCTCGCCCCGCGAGATCAGCACCTCGCGCCCCTCCGCCAGTGCGTTGAGCGCGAGGACCAGCGCCCCGGCCGCGTTGTTCACCGCCAGGCCGTCCTCCGCGCCGGTGAGCTCGGCCAGGAGCGTGCGCGCGTGGTCCGCGCGGCTCCCCCGCGTGCCGCTCGGGAGATCGAGCTCGAGGTTCGCGTAACCGCCGGCCACCGCGGCCACCGCCTCCAGCGCCGCCGGCGCGAGCGGCGCGCGGCCGAGGTTGGTGTGCAGCACCACGCCGGTGGCGTTCAGCACCGGGCGGAGCGAGGGCGCCACCCGGCGCGCGAGCTGGTCCCGCACCTCCGCCGCCCAGTCGTCCGGCGGGCCGGCGCGGCGGGTGCGCGCCGCGGCTACGGCGTCTCGAACCGCTGCGACCACGGCGGCGCGCGGCGCGACCTCGAGCAACGCGGCGACGGCCGGCTCCCGGAGCAGCCGGTCCACCGAGGGCAGGTGGCGGCGGGCGTCGCTCATCGGGGCGGGCGCGCGCGGGCGGAGTCGGCGTGCGCCGAATCGGCGCGGGTGGAATCGCTCGGCGCGGCGCTCGGGCGCACGCCGCCGGTGTCGGGAGGCGCGCCCGGGCGCAGCGAATCTCCGGGCGCGCCGGGGCGGCCGGTCGCCTTGGGCTCGGGAATCGCGAACGCGCCGCGCGCGTCTCCCGTCACGCCGCTCACGGTGCGCACACCCGTCACCTCCACGCTGAACTTGTCGCCCGGGCGCCAGGCGTCAGCCACCTTGAACGTGATCTTGTCGCTCAACGGCGGGCGGCCGAGCGTTGGCGGGCCGGGCGGCGCCTCACGCACGGCGGTGGACTCGGGGCGGGCGCCGCGGAGGGTGTCGGCGGCCGGTGCGGCGCCTGGCCTGGCGGGCGCCGGCGCCGGTTTGGCGGGCGCCGGCCTGGCGGGCGTCGGTGCCGGCTTGCCGGGCGGTTGGGGTGCCGCCCGGGGCACGCGCGTGGTGTCCGCGCTCGGCGCCACGCGCGGAGCGCGGGCCGTATCCGCTCGCGGTGCGCGCGCGGTGTCCGCTGGCGCGGCTCCCCGGCCCGCCGCTCCCGGTTGGACTCGGGGCCTGGCCGGCGCGGCGGGCCGAGCGCCGGGTGCCCCCGGTGCAGGTGCCTGGCCCGCTCCCGGCGGCACTCCACCCGGCGGCGCCGCGCCCGGCTGCCCGGTCACCGGCGGGGCGGGGCGCGCGGTGTCGGCCCGGAGCACGGCGATCACCGGCAGCCGCGTCGAGTCGGGCGAGCGATACACCGCCACGTTCGAGGTGTCGAGCTTCTGGTAGGGATCGAGCGACTGCGTGAACGTGATCGCCGCGGTCACCGAGTCCGATGCCTGGATGCCCTGGATTCGCGGCGGCAGCGTGTCGTGCACGAACGCGTAGATCGAGCCGGCGTCGGTGCTGTCCGGCCCGAGCCGCACCGAGTCGAACGCCTCGCGCGGATCGCGGCGGAGATTGTGGTTCTGGTCCAGCACGCCGAACACCACGTACTGGCCCTTGGGCAGCGGCCCGAGGGTGAACCGCCCGCTCGAGTCGGCGAGCCCGCGGTAGGGCAGGCTGTCCGGCTGGAGCACCGCCTCGACCAGCGCGCCCGGCGAGGGGCGGCCGCCCTTCCAGTCCACCACCGTGCCCCGCAGCGTGTCGAGGGGCGGCGGGGCGCCGGTCGAGAGGGTCACCACCGCCTCCGCCTTGGACTGGTTCCGACGCACGTCGGCCACGCCGGGCAGGAGCTCCACGCGGTACACCCGCCCCGGCTTCCAGCCTTCGGCCGGCTTCACCGTGATCCGCCGCCGGTGCCACTCCACGTCGGCGACGCGCTCCGTGGGCGAGACGATCACCAGCTTCTCCAGGTCTCCCGTGCCGAGGCCGAGGCTCGGGTTCGAGCCCTCGGAGACGACCTCGTCGAAGCGGAACTCGACGGCGCCGCCGAAGCGCGGCCCCACGTCGAGCGACTCGGGAAAGGTGGCGACGAGCACGGGCGGCGCGGTATCGGGGGGTCCGCCCGGCGGGGGTTGGATGTTGGCGCAGGCGGTAACGAGCAGGAGAGCGAGCGCGGCCGGCGGGGGCGAGGGACTCATCCGCACCCGAGCAAACGGCGCTTCTCCACCAGGACCCCCGCCTGCTCCCGCCACGAATCCAGCTTCTGCCGCTCCCGTTCCACGACCGCCGCCGGCGCCTTGGCCGTGAACTGCTCGTTCGCGAGCTTCTTCTCCTGCGAGGTGATGAGCTGCAGCAGCCGGTCCACCTCGCCGCCGAGCCGCGAGCACTCCCGCGCGACGTCGATGGCGTCGCCCAGGGGGACGAACACCGACGTGCCGTCGCTCAGCACCGCGTGCCCGCCGGCGCGCTCGCCGCTCTCCCCGACGCTCAGCTCCGACACCTTGGCCAGCCGGAGCACGGCGCCCCGCTCGGCCTCGACCGCGGCCCGCGCCGCCTCCGACAGGTTGCCGAGCACCGCGCGCACCGTCTGGCCCGGCGCCACCCCGTACTCGGCGCGGATCGTCCGAATGGCTCCGACCAGCTCCTGCACCAGCCCGAACTCCCGCTCCGCCTCGGGGTCCGCCGCGCGCGGATCGGGCTCGGGCCACGGTGCCACCACGATGGACGCGTCCGCCGGCCGCCCGGGAAAGCGGCGCCAGAGCGCCTCGGTGATGAACGGCATCACCGGGTGAAGCAGCCTGAGCGCCACGTCGAAGGTCTGCGCCGCGACCGCGCGGGCCACGTCGCCGCCCGGCTGGTCGCCGTAGAGCCGCGGCTTGATCTGCTCGATGTACCAGTCCGCGAGATCGCTCCAGAGGAACCGGTACGCGGCTGCCGCCGCATCGTTGAGCCGGAAGCGCTCCACGGCCTCGGTCACCTCGGCCACGGTCGCGTCGCAGCGGGAGACGATCCAGCGGTCGGCCAGCGTGAGCTCGCCGCGCCGCACCACGTCGGCGTAGTCGCCCGCGAGCGGCCGCGTCGGCCCCTCGAGATTCCCCAGCACGAACCGACCCGCGTTCCAGAGCTTGTTGGCGAAGTTGCGGCCCGGCGCGAACGAGGTCTCGATGTCGTTCGGGTCGAGGATCACGTCGGTGCCGACCGCGCTCCCCGCGACCAGGGTGTAGCGCAGCGCGTCGGCGCCGTAGATCCGGATCACGTCGAGCGGGTCGATCCCGTTCCCCAGCGACTTCGACATCTTGCGGTGCTGCGTGTCGCGCACCGTGCCGTGGAGGTACACCGTGTGGAACGGCGGCCGGCCCATGAACTCGCATCCGGCCATGACCATGCGCGCGACCCAGAAGAAGAGGATCTCGGGCGCGGTTACCAGCGTGTCGCCGGGGTAGAAGGCCTCGAGGTCCGCGGTCTGGTCCGGCCAGCCGAGGCTCGAGAACGGCACCAGCCAGGAGGAGGCCCAGGTGTCCAGCACGTCGTCGTCCTGGCGGACCGGACCGCCGCAGCCGGGGCAGCGCTCGAGGTCGGTGCGGCTCGCGACGACGCGCCCGCATCCGTCGCGCTCGCAGTACCACACCGGGATCCGGTGCCCCCACCAGAGCTGGCGGGAGATGCACCAGTCGCGGATGTTCTCCATCCACTGCGCGTACTCGTCGCCCCGCCGCTCGGGCACGAAGCGGAGCGCGCCCTCCCGGTAGGCGCGGAGCGCCGGCTCGGCGAGCGGCTGCATCCGCACGAACCATTGCTCGGAGAGCCGCGGCTCGACCACCGTCTCGCAGCGGTAGCAGTGCCCCACCGCGTGACGGTGGACCTCGACGCCCTCCATCAGGCCCAACCGCTCGAGCTCCGCAACCACGCGCTTCCGGGCCTCGTAGCGATCCAGCCCCTGGAACCGCTCGGGCACCGCGAGGCTCATCCGCGCCTCCGGCGTCATCACGTCGATGCTCGGCAGATCGTGCCGGCGCCCGATCTCGAAGTCCGCCGGGTCGTGCGCCGGCGTCACCTTCACCGCGCCGGTGCCGAAGCCCGGGTCCACCGCCGCGTCGGCGACGATCGGGATGAGGCGATCGGTGAGCGGCAGGCGGACCATGCGGCCCACGAGGTCGCGGTAGCGCTCGTCGTCGGGATGGACCGCGACCGCGGTGTCTCCCAGCATCGTCTCGGGCCGGGTCGTGGCGACGGTGACGTGCCCCTCGCCATCGGCGAGCGGATAGCGGAAGCGCCAGATCCGGCCCTCCACCTCCTCCTTTTCCGCTTCCTCGTTGGAGAGGGCGGTGAGGCAGCGGGGGCACCAGTTGATGATGTAGAGCCCGCGGTAGATGAGCCCGCGCTCGTACAAGCGGACGAAGGCCTCGCGCACCGCGCGTGACATGTCCGGATCGAGGGTGAAGTAGGTGCGCGACCAATCGGCCGAACACCCCAGGGCCTTGAGCTGCTCCAGAATCTCGGCGCCGGTCTCGCGGACGTAGGCCCACACCCGCGCGACGAACGCGTCGCGTCCCACGTCGAACCGGGTCTTCCCTTCCTGCCCGAGGAGCCGCTCGACCACGTTCTGGGTCGCGATGCCGGCGTGGTCGGTGCCCGGGAGCCAGAGCGCCTCCTTCCCCCGCATCCGCTGAAACCGGATGAGCACGTCCTGGATGGTGTTGTTGAGGCCGTGACCCATGTGCAGCACCGCGGTGACGTTGGGCGGCGGCATCATGATCACGTAGGGCGGGCGGCCGGTCGCGTCGGGACGGCGCGCGTGGAAGAATCCGCGCTCCTCCCACCACCGGTAGAGCGCGGACTCGATGGACGCCGGATTGTACTGCGGGGCCAGCGTCTCGGTCATGCGCTCTGATCGGTCGCCTGGAAGTCCGCGGGGAGGCTCCGGTCGTCTTCCCCGCGCACGAGGATCCGGTTGATGACGGTGTTGATGCCCGGGACGGCGCACGCCACCCGGGCGGCGTGGGTCCGGAGGGAGCGGGACGGGACCCAGCCGCGCAGCTCGACGACGCCGCCCGCCACGGCGGTCGCGGTGAGGTCCAGGTCCTCGAGCGCGCGCTCGGCGCGGAGCGCGGCCGTGGCGGCGCGCGCGGCGGCGGCCGCGCCGAGCGCCGGGAGGCCGCCGGCGTCGCGCTCCTGCATCCGCCGGGCGATCCGCCGGAGCCGCGGCCGGTTCACGTCCCCGACCCACTCGCCGAGGACGAACCCCGCGACCAGGCCGCCGGCCATGCCCAGCGCCGTCCAGGTCACGATCTGCAGGCCGGTGAGCCGCTTGCCGTTCCGCACGCGAACCTCGTTCAAAAAGTGAGACGCGAGGTTTAAGTTAACACGCTGCGGCGCGGGGGCGCAGCCACATCATCGAGCGTAGCGGAACCATGGCGGAAGAACGGACAGAGGTGACGGGACGCGAGCTGCTCCGGTGGCTCGTGGTGCTCATCGTGCTGGTGGTCGGGATCGCGCTCTACTTCGCGGTCGGCCGGCGCACGCCGGCCGTGGTGCAGGCGCCCCAGCTGGAGGCCGCGCCGTGAGCACCATCCGCCTCACGCTGCCCGACGGCTCCGTCCGCGAGATGCCGTCCGGCGCCACGGCGCGCCAGTTGGCCGAGGCGATCGGACCGGGTCTCGCCCGGGCGGCGCTCGCCGCCAAGGTGGACGGCGCCGTGTGGGACCTCGACCGGCCGATCGAGCGCGACGCCCGGGTGGCCATCCTCACCGAGCGCGATCCCGAGGCGCTGGAGGTGCTGCGCCACTCCTCGGCCCACATCCTCGCCACCGCGGTGCGGGAGCTCTTTCCCGGCGCCGGCATCGGGTTCGGGCCGCCCATCGAGGACGGCTTCTACTACGACTTCGACGTGCCGCGGCCGTTCACGCCCGAGGACCTGGAGCGGATCGAGCAACGGATGGGCGAGGTCGCGAGGCGCGACGACCCGTTCGTGCGCGAGGTGGTGGACCGTGCCGAGGCCAACCGCCGCTTCGCCGACGACCCGCTCAAGCTGGAGCGCATCGCCGAGCTGGGCGACGACGAGACGATCTCGGTCTACACCGACGGCCCGTTCCAGGACCTCTGCCGCGGGCCGCACGTCCCGAGCACCGGCCGGCTCAAGCACTTCAAGCTGCTGCACGCCGCCGGCGCGTACTGGCGGGGCGACGAGCGGCGCCAGATGCTCCAGCGCATCTACGGCACGGCGTGGTTCACCCGGCAGGACCTCGAGGCGTACCTCCACCGCCTCGAGGAGGCGCGGAAGCGCGACCACCGGGTCCTCGGCAAGCAGCTCGACCTCTTCTCGATCAGCGAGGTCGTGGGCCCGGGCCTGGTGCTCTGGCACCCCAAGGGCGCCACCCTCAAGTGGCTGCTCTCGCGCGCGGTGGAAGACGACAACGTGGCCAGCGGGTACGACCTGGTGTACACCCCGAACATCACCCGGGAGGAGCTGTTCCGGATCTCGGGTCACATCCCGCTCTACGCCGACAACCAGTATCCGCCGATGGCGGCGGGCGCGGGCGAGAGCGAGGAGGTGCGCTACCGGGTGAAGCCGATGAACTGCCCCATGCACGCGCTCATCTACAAGAGCCAGCAGCGGAGCTACCGCGACCTGCCGATCAGGCTCTCCGAGGTGGCGAACGTCTACCGCAACGAGCGGAGCGGCGTGCTGCACGGGCTCCTCAGGGTGCGCGGCCTGAGCATGGACGACGCGCACATCTTCTGCACCATGGACCAGGTGGAGGACGAGATCTTCCTCTGTCTGGACCAGGTGGCCAGGCTGGTGCAGGCGACGTTCGGGTTCGAGCTCGACTTCGAGATCTCCACCCGGCCGCCCGAGCGGCTCGGCAGCGACGAGGTGTGGGATCGGGCGGAGGCGATGCTGGCGCGCGCGCTGGACCGGAAGGGGATCCCCTATCGGATCGACGCGGGCGGCGGCGCCTTCTACGGCCCGAAGATCGACATCAAGTTCCGCGACGCGATCGGCCGGCTGTGGCAGGGCCCCACGATCCAGCTCGACTTCAATCTCCCCGAGCGGTTCGAGCTGGAGTACACCGGGGCCGACAACAAGCCGCACCGCCCGGTGATGATCCACCGCGCGATCTACGGCACGCTGGAGCGGTTCACCGGGCTGCTGATCGAGCACTTCGCCGGCGCGTTTCCGGTGTGGCTCGCCCCCGAGCAAGTGCGCGTCATACCCATCTCGGACGCGCAGACCGAATCGGCCCGCGCCCTGGCCGCGCGGCTCAAGGGGGCCGGGCTCCGGGTGCACGTGGACGACCGGAGCGAGACGCTCAACTACCGGATCCGCGAGGGCGAGCTGCAGAAGGTGCCCTACATGGCCGTGATCGGCCAGCGCGAGGCGGAGGCCGGCACGCTGGCGCTCCGGGTGCGCGGGGCGGGGAAGAAGCAGGAGGTGATCGGGGTGGACGACTTCCTGGCGCGGATCGTCCGCGAGGTGGACACCCGCGCGCTCGCTCCGGGGCAATCGGCGCCCGCCGCCGGCGATGCGCGCCCCGCCGGACCGGAGCTCGAGCCCGCGGCGGCGCGCGGCGGTTGACGGCGCCGCGCCGCGCGCCATTTGATGGACAGACCCCCGGAGCCGCGGCTATCTTGCCGGCGGCTCGAACCGCGAAGGTGATCGTGTCCGACGCAACCACGCCCGTCATTCTCTCGGCCGTCCGCACGCCGATCGGCAAGTATCTGGGCGGCCTCTCGTCGTTCACGGCGCCGCAGCTCGGCGCCATGGTCATCCGCGAGGCCGTCCGGCGCGCCGGTATCGAGCCAGGCGCGGTCGAGGACGTCATCATCGGGCAGGTAGTGCAGGGCGGCTCCGGCCAGGCCCCCGCGCGCCAGGCCATGATCCAGGCGGGGCTCCCCGCCGCCGTCCCTGCGGTCACCATCAACAAGGTCTGCGGCTCCGGCCTCAAGGCGGTGATGCTCGCCGCCCAGGGCATTCGCGCCGGCGACGTCGAGTGCGCGGTGGCGGGGGGCCAGGAGGCCATGTCGGGCGCGCCGCACTACGTCTACGGCATGCGGCAGGGCATCAAGGCCGGCAACCAGACCATGGTGGACGGCATGATCCACGACGGGCTCTGGGACTCGTTCGGCTGCTGCCACATGGGCGAGTACGCCGAGTACACCGCGGACAAGGCGGGCGTCTCCCGGGAGGACCAGGACGCGTTCGCGTACGAGAGCCATCGGAAGGCCGTCGCCGCGCAGGACGGCGGCAAGTTCAAGGCGGAGATCCTGCCGGTGCAGGCGCCCGGAAAGACGCCGGTCACCGTCTCGGCGGACGAGTCGCCTCGCCGCGACACCAGTCCGGAGACGCTCGCCCGGCTCAAGCCCGTCTTCCGGAAGGATGGCGGCACGGTCACGCCGGGCAACGCCCCCGGCCTCAACGACGGGGCGAGCGCGCTGGTGGTCGCGTCGCTCGTGTTCGCCCGCGCGCACGGGCTCGCGCCGCTCGCCCGGATCACCGCGTACGCCACCGCGGGCGGCGAGCCGCGGGATCTCTTCTTCGCGCCGGTGGCGGCCGTGCGGTCGCTCATGCAGAAGGCCGGCACGCGGATCGGCGACTACGATCTGATCGAGGCCAACGAGGCCTTCGCGGTGCAGGCCATCGCCGACGGCCGCGAGCTCGGGTGGGACTGGGACCGCGTCAACGTGCACGGCGGCGCGGTGGCGCTGGGGCACCCGATCGGCGCGAGCGGCGCGCGGGTGCTGACCACGCTCTTGTACGCGCTGCAGGATCGGGGCGGTAAGACCGGCCTCGCGACGCTCTGCCTCGGCGGCGGCAACGCGGTGGCCCTCAGCGTGGAGCGCATGTGACCAATCCCTTCGTGTCCGCGCCCGGCGCGGAGGCGCGCCGGCGGTCGTTGCGCAGTCTCGGCCGGCGGGTCGCGCTCGCCGTCGCGGGGGCGGTGGTCGTGGCCGCCGCGGCGCAGGTGGCGGTGCCGCTCACGTTCACGCGGGTGCCGCTCACGCTCCAGCCGCTGGCCGTGCTCGTGGTGGGCGGCATCCTGGGCGCGAGCGGCGGGCTCGCCGCGCTGGTCACGTATCTGGCCATGGGCATGTCGGGGCTTCCGGTCTTCGCCGAGGGATTCGGCGGCGCGGTGCACCTGGTCGGCCCCACGGGCGGGTACCTGCTGGCCTACCCGGTGGCGGCGTTCGCGACCGGCCGCATCGCGCGCGAGGGCGCGGGCATCGGCCGGCTGCTCGCCGCCTGCGCGGCGGGGATGCTGATCATCCACGTGGGCGGGTTCGCGCAGCTCAGCATCCTGACGGGCGATCCCGCGAACGCGCTCCGGCTCGGGTTCTATCCCTTCGTCACCAACGACCTGCTCAAGATCGGCCTCGCCGCGCTGGTGCTCATGGCGGCGCGGCCGGGCACGCGATCGCTCCGTTGACCGCGGCTCGCGGCGGCTGGCTCCGGGTACTCAAGGCGATCGGGTGGACGGTCGCCTTCTTGTTCCTGGGGATCGCGCTCTCGATCCTGCTGCTCTCCGGCGTGGCCTACATGCTCACCGGCAGCATCGTCGAGGGACTCGAGCGCGTGCGCGGCGCGGATCCCGTTTCCACCCTCGCGCAGGGCGGCAGTCAGCTCGTCGGCTTCCTGATCGCCACCTGGGTGATCGGCAACCGGGCCTTGGGCCTCGGGTGGCGCGAGCTGCGCTGGCAGGGCGGGAAGCGCGGTGCGGCGGGCGCGCGCCGCGGCCTGGTGCTCGGCGCGGGGGCGGCCCTCGCCGCGGTGGGGGCGGCCGTCGCGGTCGGCACCGCGTTCTGGTCGCGGGATCAGGGCACGGGCGGCGACTACCTGGCGCAGGTGCTCAAGACCACCGCCGTCCTCGCCCCCGCGGCGCTGGGCGAAGAGGTCATGTTCCGCGGCGTGCCGCTCGTCGTCATGGCCGCCGCGATCGGGCGGGTGCCTGCGCTGGTGCTCGTGGCAGGCGTCGCGTTCTCGCTCCTCCACGGGTTCAACCCCGGCATCACGGGCCTCGCGCTGGGGAACATCGCGCTCGCCGGGATCTGGCTCGGGCTCGCGTTCTACGCGCCGGGCGGCATCTGGACCGCCTTCGGCGCGCACCTGGGCTGGAACGCCACGCTCGCGGCCCTGGACGCGCCGGTGAGCGGGCTGCCGTTCCGCATCCCGTTCCTCGATTACCACGCGGGTGGCCCCTGCTGGGTCACGGGCTGCCGGTTCGGGCCCGAGGGCGGGCTGCTCGCGACCGCGGCCCTGGTGGTCGCGTCGCTCGTCGCGCTCGGATGGGCCAAGGAAGAGGAGGCCGCATGAGCCGCGTTGCGGTGGTGGGCGCGGGTACGATGGGCAACGGCATCGCCCACGTGTTTGCGCAGCACGGCTGGAACGTCGCGCTGATCGACACGGCGCCCGCGCAGCTCGAGCGGGCGATCGCGACGATCCGCGCCAACCTCGAGCGCCAGGTGAAGAAGGGCGCGCTCCCCGCGGACGCGGCGCCCGGGGCCCTCGGCCGCATCCGCCCGAGCGCAGAGCTCGAGGCGGCGCGCGACGCCGAGCTGGTGGTGGAAGCGGCGAGCGAGAGCCCGGCCGTCAAGTTCGCCCTCTTCGAGCGGCTGGACGCGGTCGCGCCGCCCGCCGCGGTGCTCGCCACCAACACCAGCTCGATCTCGATCACCGAGATCGGCGCCCGCACCCGCCGTCCCGAGCAGGTGATCGGGATGCACTTCATGAACCCGGTGCCGGTGATGGCGCTGGTGGAGGTGATCCGCGGCCACGCGACGAGCGACGCCACCACCGCCTTCGTGATGGAGACCGCGCGCGCGCTCGGCAAGACGCCGGTCGAGGTCAACGACTACCCCGGGTTCGTCTCGAACCGGGTGCTCATGCCGATGATCAACGAGGCGATCTTCTGCGTGATGGAGGGCGTGGCCGCCCCCGACGCGATCGACACCGTGATGAAGCTCGGGATGGCCCACCCGATGGGGCCGCTCACGCTCGCCGACTTCATCGGGCTGGACGTCTGCCTCGCGATTCTCGAGGTGCTGCACCGGGGCCTGGGCGACGACAAGTACCGGCCCTGCCCCCTGCTGAGGCGGATGGTGGCGGCCGGGTATCTGGGGAGAAAGACGGGGCGGGGGTTCTACACGTACCCGGTCAGCTAATCGCCGCGAGGCAGCGCCGCACCTCCCGCAGCAGCTCCTCGTGCGAGAACGGCTTCCGCAGGACGGCGCAGGGCGCGGCGATGCCCCGCGCCTCGAGCGCCGCCGGGGTGTAGCCCGACATCAGGATGACGGGAATGGAGGGGTGCGTCACCGAGAGCGCCTCCACCAGCTCCACGCCGTTCATCCGGGGCATCACGATGTCGCTCACCACCAGGCACACCGCGAGCTCGCCGCCGCGGACCAGCTCGACCGCGCAGGCGCCGTCCTCCGCTTCGCACACGCCAAAGCCTTCGCTCGCGAGGATCCGCGCGGCGATGGCGCGCACGTTGGGGTCGTCGTCGACCACGAGGATGCGCGGCGCGTTGTCGCGGTCGGCGGACTTCACGCCGGGAAAATGGGTCGGACTGGCCATCGGTCTCCACAAGGCAGGCGTCGCAAGCTAATCGGCCGAGCCGCGGCGCGACACCCTCCTGCGCACGCGGGCGCGGCCTTTTACATTACCCCGGTGTCGGAAGTCATCCCGATCGGGGCGGATCACGCGGGGTTCCCGCTGAAGCAGCGGCTCGTGGACGAGCTGCGGCGGTTGGGGTACGAGCCGCTCGACCTCGGTACCCACAGCACCGAGTCCACCGACTATCCCGACTACGCGCACGCGGTGGCCGAGCGGATCGAGCGCGGCGCCGCGACGCGCGGCGTCCTGCTCTGCGGCACCGGGCTGGGCATGGCGGCCGCCGCCAACCGGCACCACGGGGTGCGCGCGGCGGTCGCCTGGACGCCGGAGATCGCGCGACTCGCGCGCGAGCACAACGACGCCAACCTGCTCGTCCTGCCGGCGCGCTTCGTGAGCGACGCCGAGGGCGGGGAGATCCTGAAGGCCTGGCTGCAGGCCGAATTCGCCGGCGGGCGCCACGCGCGCCGGGTCGCCAAAATCGAGCCCTAGGAGAGTGGAGCGGATGACCCTCGACCACAACGCCCCGCTGCGCGACGCCGATCCGGTCGTCGCCCGGCTGATCGATCGCGAGCTTCAGCGCCAGCGCGACGGCCTCGAGCTGATCGCGAGCGAGAATTTCGCGAGCCGGGCCGTGATCGACGCCATGGGCACCCCGCTCACCAACAAGTACGCCGAGGGGTATCCGGGGCGCCGCTACTACGGCGGCTGCGAGGTGGTGGACGAGATCGAGCAGCTCGCGATCGACCGGCTCAAGCAGCTCTTCGGGTCGGAGCACGCCAACGTGCAGCCGCACTCGGGCGCGCAGGCCAACTTCGCGGCCTTCATGGCGCTCATCAAGCCGGGCGAGAAGCTCATGGGCATGGCGCTGCCCCACGGAGGCCACCTCTCCCACGGCGCGGCGGTGAACCACAGCGGCGTGGTGTGGCAGGCGGTCCACTACGGGGTGGACCCGGCCACGGGACGGATCGACTACGACAAGGTTAGGGAGCAGGCCCTGCGCGAGCGGCCCCGCCTGCTCATCGCCGGCGGCAGCGCCTACGCGCGGATCATCGACTTCGCCGCGTTCCGCTCCATCGCGGACGAGATCGGCGCCTACTTCCTGGTGGACATGGCGCACTTCGCGGGTCTCGTGGCCGGCGGGGTGCACCCCTCGCCCGTGCCCCACGCGCAGGTGGTGACCAGCACCACGCACAAGACGCTGCGCGGCCCGCGGGCCGGGCTCATCCTCTGCGGCGCCGACCTCGCGCGGGCGATCGACAAGTCGGTCTTCCCCGGCACGCAGGGCGGGCCGCTGCAACACGTGATCGCCGCCAAGGCGGTGGCCTTCGGCGAGGCGCTCACCGAGGACTTCAAGCGCTACGCCGCGCAGGTGGTGGAGAACGCCCGAGCGCTGGCCGGGGCGCTCGTGGAGCGCGGCTTCGCCATCGTCTCGGGGGGCACCGATACCCACCTCATGCTGGTGGACCTCCGGCCCAAGAACCTGACCGGCAAGGTGGCCGAAGCGGTGCTCGGCCGGGCGGACATCACGGTCAACAAGAACACCATCCCGGACGACCCGCAGTCGCCGTTCGTGACCAGCGGGATTCGGCTGGGCACTCCGGCGCTCACCACCCGGGGCATGGGCACGGCGGAGATGGTCCGGATCGCCGCGCTGATCGACGACGCGCTGACCCGCCAGGACGACGCCACCCTCGCCCGCGTGAAGGGAGAGGTGCACGAGATGACGCGCGCCTTTCCGCTCTACCAGTCCGGCCCCGCACGCCAGCGCGTGCGGCGCACGGCGTGAGACGGCCGCGAGCCGGCCCGGAAGCCCCGTGAACGACCTGCAATTCGCCGACGACGTCCTGGCGCGCATCCGCTCGCGCGACGCCCGCTACCACGAACGGGCCTACCTCTTCGTCCTGGCGACGATCGAGTATCTCCAGGGCCGGCTCGCCGCCCGGCGGCACGTGAGCGGGCAGGAGCTGGCGTGGGCCTGCCGCGATTTCGCTCTGGAACAGTTCGGCCTGCTGGCCCCCCACGTCCTGGAGCACTGGGGTGTGACGCGGACCGAGGATTTCGGGAGGATCGTGTATACGTTGGTGGATATCGGGTTGCTGGTCACGCAGCCCGGAGACCGCGAGGGGGACTTCGCGGCGGTGTACAGCTTCGCCGAGGCGTTTACGGAGACGTACGCCTGGCAGGGGGTGCGCGGCGGCTGACCAGGCGGCGCGCGCGGGAGGGGTGGTGATGGACGGTAGGGATTGGCCGAAGTGCCTCAGGTGTGGGTTGGGTAGTCTCCTTCCTTTGTCGGACTATGGCCGCGACGGCGCGCCGATCACGTACAAGGCGTGGGCGTGCACCAATCCGGAGTGCGGCTTCAATCTGCGAATCGACAACGGCGAGCTGAGCTTCGGGCGACTGGTCGGACCGAGCCAGAAGTGACGCCTCGAGAACCCACCGAGCGGGCCGGCCCTCACGGGTGCGGCCCGCTCGCCCGTTTCGCCCGCGCGCTTACTTTCAATCTCCATGCTGCCCATCCTTTCCCCCGAGCAGTCCGCCGCCTGGGACCGCCAGGCCGCGGACGCCGGCATCGAGCTCGCCACCCTGATGGAGAGCGCCGGCCGGGCCGCCGCGGCGATCGTCGCCGACCGGTACGGGCCTGCCCTCGCCCAAGGGGTGCTCGTCGCGGCGGGGTCCGGCAACAACGGCGGAGACGGCTGGGTGCTCGCCCGCGCGCTCCACCGGCTGGGCGTGCCGGTCTGGGTGGCGGCCACCCCGGGCGAGGGCGCGGCCCTCCGAGCCCAGGTGGCGCGGCTCGCCCGGGCGGCGGGCGTGCGCGAGGTGGGGCCGGACGGGCCCTGGCCCGCGGTCGGCCTCGTGGTGGATGCGCTGCTCGGTACCGGCGCCTCCGGGCCGCCGCGCGGCGTCGTCCTCCAGCTCCTGGAGCGCATCGCCGATCTCCCGCTCCCCTGCGCCGCCATCGACGGCCCCACCGGCGTGGACCTCGGGAGCGGCACCGTGCACGGGGCGGCGCGGGCCGATCTGTCCATCACCTTCGGCGGCTTGCGTCGGGGGCACCTCCTGGCGCGGGACGAGTGCGGCGATCTCGTCGTCGCGGACATCGGACATCCGCCTCCGTTCCCGGGCTGGCCCATGCTGGTGACCGACACCGACGCCGCCGGATGGCTGCCCCGGCTCGCGGCCGCGGATCACAAGGGGGTCCGCGGGCGCGTCGTCGTGGCCGGCGGCCAGCCGGGCATGAGCGGCGCGATCCGCATGGCCGGCCGCGCGGCATTCGCCGCCGGCGCCGGGCTGGTGCATGCGGTGGCGCCACCCGAGACCATCGCGGTGCTGGTGCAGGCGGAGCCGGACCTTCAGACCCTCCCGCAGCCATTCGACGAGCCCGTCTCCCCGGCGCTCGCAGAGCTGCTCGGCCGGGCCGATGCGGTCGCCGTCGGGCCGGGACTCGGGCGGGCGCCGGGCCGCCGCGAGCTCGCCGCCGCCGTGCTGGAGCGGGCTCCCGCCGCGGTGCTCGACGCCGATGGCCTGGTGGCGTATCAGGGCGCGGTGGACGGGCTGCGCCGCATCGCGAAGGGACGGACGCTCGTGCTCACTCCCCATCCCGGCGAGTTCCGCACCCTCTTTCCCGAGCTCGCGGCCGGGCGCGAGCTGGACCCGTGGGGCGCGGCGGAAGCTGCGGCGGCGGAGGTGGAGTGCACCGTGCTGCTCAAGGGGGTGCCCACCGTCATCGCGCGCCCCGGCCAGCCGACGCTCACCGTTGCCGCAGGCAATCCGGGGCTTGCCACCGGCGGGAGCGGAGACATCCTCTCCGGGCTCATCGCGGCAGCGCTCGCGCGGGGACTCGCGCCCGAGCTCGCGGCGGCGCTCGGCGCCCAGATCCTCGGCCGCGCGGCGGATCTCGCCGCCCGCCGGGTCACCGCCCGTAGCATGCGGCCCATGGACGTGGTAGCGGCGCTGCCCGACCTCTGGCGCGAGTGGGAGGTGCTCCGCGTCGCGCCGCCCGCCGTGCGGCCGCCGGTGCTCGGCTCGCTGCCGCGGCCCCAAACCGTCTGAGCCGTGCGGTACCCCCTGGGCCCCGGCCGCGAATTTGGCCGCATCCGGGCCATCGCCGCGGCGCTCGGGACGAACGCCGGCGACCTGGGCGGCGATTG
>DASSOD010000182.1:0-10339 GCA_035700905.1 Gemmatimonadales bacterium
CGCTTCGTGATGCGGAACGGGCGGCTCTACCGGCGGGCGGACCTCCTGCCGCCCCGCGCCCGCTAGAGCTCGAGCCGGCTCAACCGCCGCAGCGCGAGCCGGAGCGAGCCCAGCCCCGCCATCGCGCACACGGCGACCACCCAGAGAAGCGAGAGCGCGAGCCCCGCGGTGCCGCCGGCGGGCTCGCCCAGGCGCTCCGCGCGGACCCGCGCGCCGACGCTCGGCGCCTCGAGCATGACCACGAGCGCCAGGAGCCCCACGCTCGCCATCATGTAGACCAGCCCCCCGAAGCTGGTCGGGATCTGCGCCGCGTTCTCGGTGTCGAAGCGCGGGTAGAAGGCGCCGAAGCTGAGCGCCAGCGCGCTCGCCGTCAGCGTGTAGAGCAGCATGGTGCCGACGCTCACCGCCATCATGAAGCTCGAGGCGCGGAGGATCACGTTGGTGATCACGGTGATGCCCAGCGCGAGCAGCAGGAGCGGCACCGTGCCGATCCAGTACTTGCTCCAGAACATCGCCCTGAGGTCGAGCGGGCTGGAGCGCAGGAGCCACATCTGCCGTCCCTCCAGCGACACCGCCGGAAAGAGAAACCGCGCCGCGACGGCCGCGAGGACGAACCCGGCCAGGCCGAGGTTGAGGAAGACGACCAGCGTGACGATCGAGCCAGGGAGCCGCTCGCCGGAGAAGAGCGGCAGCGCCTGGATGTTGAACAGGTAGACCACGATCAGCACGCCGAGCAGGATGAGCTGGCTCCACTGGGTGGGGTCGCGGAAGAAGAGCCGCGCGTCCTTGAGCAGGAACTCCCGCTTCACCGGGCTGAGCGCCGCCAGGAGCGAGCCGAGCGCGGCGGCCCAGCGCCGCCCGCCCGCCGCCGGCCCGCTCTCCTGCGCCCGGGAGAAGGCGCGGCGGTAGAGCTCGCGGTGGAGCAGCGCGCCGATCGCCAGCGCGATCGCCGTGGAGATCCAGAGGAGAGCCGGGGGCCCCGGATCGGCCACGCGGAAGAGCCAGTTCATGATGGTTCGCGTGGCCCACTCGCTGGGGAGGAGCGGGCTCGTCGGCGCCTGGAGCACCGCGATGAAGTCCACGAAGGAGCGGAACCCCTCGGGGCGGACCAGTTGCTCGGGCTGCGCCAGCCGGAGCATCAGCGCGAGGATCCCCACCGCCCCGATGGACACGAGGCTCAGGAGCTCCTTCGCCCGCCGCGCCGAGACCAGGTTCACCAGCAGCAGCGTGATCGCCGCGCCGGCGATCGCGGGCAGCAGGAAGAACGGCGCCAGCGCGGCGAGGACCACCGCGGGGTACAGCGCGCCGCCGTGGTACACGATCCCGTAGGCCGCGAGCACGGGAAGCGCGAGGAGCGCCACCATCCAGGACGAGTGCAGCGCGGTCTCCACCAGCTTCGCCGCGTACAGCCTGAACGAGTGCACCGGCGACGCCGCCAGCATCTCGAGGTCCTTGGCCAGGAAGAAGCTCGAGAGCGCGGTGATGATGTTGGAGAGGAGGAGGATCGAGGAGAACGCGAGCAGGGCGATGCCGAGGAGTTTGGCCGCGAGCAGCGGGCCGATGTCGGGCACCTCGCGGAGGCGGGCCAGCACCCGGTAGGCGATGCCGAACACGGCCGACCAGAACCCGACGCCGAGGACGCCGAGCAGCAGCAGCCTGGGCCCGGCGCCGGCCCGCTGCTCCCGCACCCGGGCCCGCGCCCCGAGCCACTTGGGGCGCAGCACGATCCAGAGCCCGGGGCCGCGGTACTTGCGCCAGTGCACCGGTCAGCCGCCGAGGAGGGCGTCGAGCTGGCGCTCCCGGAGGCCGCCGGTGAGCCGGAGGAACAGCTCCTCCAGCGACGACGCGCCGGACGCGGTCTGCTCCCGGAGCTCCGGCATCGTGCCGCGGGCCAGGATCTTCCCGTGGTGCATGATCGCGATGCGGTCGCACATCGTCTCCGCGATCTCGAGCGTGTGCGTGCTCATGAGCACGGTGCCGCCCCGGTCCACGAACTGCCGGAAGAGGTCCTTGAGCAGCCGCGCGCCCTTGGGGTCGAGCCCCACCATCGGCTCGTCCACCACGATCACGTCCGGCCGGTGCACCAGCGCGCTCGCGATGATCAGCTTCTGGCGCATTCCGTGGCTGTACGCCTCGGTCAGCTCGTGCTTCCACGGGGAGAGCTCGAACAGCTCCAGCAGCTCGTCGATCCGGCGCTCCACCGCGGCGTCCTGCTGTCCGTAGAGCGCCGCCGCGAACCGCAGGAACTCGGCGCCGGTGAGCTTGTCGTAGACGAACGGCCGGTCGGGGATGTAGCCCAGGCGCGCCTTCGCCACCAGCGGGTGGCGGCCGAGGTCGATGCCGCCGACCTCGATGCGCCCGGCCGTGGGCAGGATGATGCCGGCGATCATCCGGAAGGTGCTGGTCTTGCCGGCGCCGTTCGGGCCGAGGAAGCCGAAGAGCTCGCCGCGGCGCACGGTGAGGTCGATCCCGTCCACCGCGGTGAACGCGCCGTAGCGCTTGGTGAGGCCGGCGAGCGTGATCATGCCGAGTTCCGCTGCACGATGGCCTCCACCAGCTCCCGCTCGTCCTCCCGCTCCACCACGATGCTCAGCTCCTCGGGACAGGCCGGGGTGGGCCGCGCGGCGAAGCTCTCGACCAGCAGGCCGGCCGCCTCCTCGGAGGCGAGCGCGCCCGCGCCCATGCCGACCAGCGGCGCCGCCACGCGGGCGAGGCCCCAGTCCGCCGCGCGCTGCCACCCCGCGAGCAGCGCCCGCCGTACCGCGTCGCGCGTCACCGCGCCGCCCGCCTCGCGCAGCACCAGGTGCACCACGAACGGCGCGGCCAGCGCGCCGCCCCCGGTCACGACGGCGGCGCCCGCGCCGAGCGGGCTCCCCACCCGGCGGAGCTCGGCGAATCGCTCGCCGGCGTGCTGGTCGAGCCGGGCCATCGCGGGCGTGAGCGGCGCCAGCCGCTCGTCGGCCGGGCGGAGCACCGCGTCCACCGCGACGAAGGCGAGGTCGTCCAGCAGGACGCGGATCATGCGCGGGCCGCCCGCGGCGCGCGGCCGCGGCGGGCACGAACTTTCACGGGGGCTCCGAGGCGCGTGGGGACTCAAAATGGTAGAAGGCACGTCCGCGATACGGTAGTACACCGCCCGGCGCTGCCGGCGCGGGTGAGCATCCGGCGGGGCTCGCGCGGGTGCTCCGGCCCGCCCCGCGGCGTGACTCCGCAGGATTGAAGCAGACCGAAGAGTCCGGTACGTTACGGGGCTATGGCTCAGGAATACCTCGTCGTCCGCGGCGCCCGGGAGCACAACCTCAAGGACATCTCGGTCGCCATCCCGCGGAACGAGCTCACCGTCATCACCGGCCTCTCCGGCTCCGGCAAGTCGTCGCTCGCGTTCGACACGATCTACGCCGAAGGCCAGCGCCGCTACGTGGAGTCGCTCTCGGCCTACGCGCGTCAGTTCCTCGGGCTCATGGAAAAGCCCGACGTGGACGCCATCGAGGGCCTCTCGCCCGCCATCTCGATCGAGCAGAAGACCACCGGCCAGAACCCGCGCTCGACGGTCGGGACCGTCACCGAGATCTACGACTACCTCCGCCTGCTCTGGGCCCGGGTGGGCGTGCCGCATTGCCCCAACGACGGGAGCCCGGTGGCGCGCCAGAGCGCCTCGCAGATCACCGACGCGGTGCTGGCCTGGCCGGAGGAGACCCGGATCGAGGTCCTGGCGCCGCTGGTGCGCGGGCGCAAGGGCGAGTTCCGCGACCTGTTGGAGGACGTCCGGAAGCGCGGCTTCGTGCGGGTGCGGGTGGACGGCGAAACCTACGACCTGGGCGCGGTGCCCGCGCTCAACCGGCGCCAGAATCACGACATCGCGGTCGTGGTGGACCGGCTCGTGGTGCGCCCGGGCGACCGCCCCCGGCTGAGCGACTCGATCGAGACCGCGCTCAAGGCGGCCGACGGCATCGTCGAGGTGGTGCGGCACCCCTCGGCGGGCGCGCGTCCCTCGCGCGGGCCAACCGAGTCCGGCGCGTCCGCCGACGGCCGCGAGTCGGTGCTCTTCAGCGAGCGGTTCGCCTGCCCGGTGTGCGGGCTTTCGCTTCCCGAGCTCGAGCCCCGGCAGTTCTCGTTCAATTCGCCCTTCGGCGCCTGCCCCGACTGCCACGGCGTGGGCACCCGGCGCGAGGTGAACGCCGAGCTCATCCTGGGGGACCCGAGCATCTCGATCCTCGAGGGTGTGATCCTGCCCTGGGGCGAGCCGTCGGGCTATCTCCGCAAGGTCGTGCTCCCCACGCTCGCGAAGGCGTTCAAGTTCGACCTCAACACGCCCTGGGGCGAGCTCGCCCCCGAGGCGCGCCGCGTGATCCTCGAGGGCGCCCCGGGCCGCCTCCGCTTCGCCGTGGACGGGGGCCGCGCGCGCGATTTCGAGAGCGAGTGGGAGGGCGTGCTCAGGAACGTCGAGCGCCGCTACCGCGAGTCGTCCAGCGACGCCGTGCGGGAGTCGCTCGAGGAGTTCATGACCGAGCAGCCCTGCCAGACCTGCGGCGGCAAGCGGCTCCGGCCCGAGAGCCTCGCGGTGCTGGTGCAGGGCAAGAGCATCGGCGACGTGGTGGACCTGCCGGTGAACCGCGCGCTCGAGTTCTTCGAGGGGCTCCCGCTACGCTCCAACGGCGGCGCCGGGCTCGATGCGGACATCGCCGGGCCGATCCTCAAGGAGGTGCGCGACCGGCTGCGCTTCCTCCAGGACGTCGGGCTCGACTACCTGACGCTCGGCCGCGCGGCGACCTCGCTCTCCGGCGGCGAGACCCAGCGCATCCGGCTCGCCACCCAGATCGGGTCGCGCCTGGTCGGAGTGCTCTACATCCTGGACGAGCCCAGCGTGGGCCTGCACCAGCGGGACAACGAGCGGCTCCTCGCCACGCTCAAGGGGCTCCGGGACCTGGGCAACACCGTGATCGTCGTGGAGCACGACGAGGACACGATTCGCGCCGCCGACCACGTGATTGACCTGGGCCCGCGCGCCGGCCGGTTCGGCGGCGAGGTGGTGGCCGAGGGCAGCGTGGCGCAGGTGCTGGCGCACCCCAGCTCGCTCACCGCGCGCTATCTCCGCGGCGAGCTCCGGATCCCGGTGCCGCCCGGCCGGCGTCTGGCGGATCCGAAGCGCCGGCTCCGCGTGATCGGCGCGCGCGAGAACAACCTCCGCGGCATCAGCGTGGACTTCCCCCTCGGACTGTTCATCGCGGTCACCGGCGTGTCGGGGTCCGGCAAGTCCACCCTGGTGAGCGACATTCTCTACCGGGCGCTGGCACGCCACTTCTACCGCGCCAAGATCCTCCCCGGCGCGCACGACCGCATCGAGGGACTCGACCAGATCGACAAGGTCATCGACATCGACCAGAGCCCCATCGGCCGGACGCCGCGCTCCAATCCCGCCACCTACACCGGTCTCTTCACGCCCATTCGCGAGCTGTTCACCCAGCTCCCCGAGGCCAAGATCCGGGGCTACGGGCCGGGCCGGTTCTCGTTCAACGTGAAGGGCGGCCGCTGCGAGGCGTGCCAGGGCGACGGGCTGGTCAAGATCGAGATGCACTTCCTCCCCGACGTGTACGTCCCCTGCGAGGTGTGCAAGGGCAGGCGGTACAATCGTGAGACGCTGGAGGTGCGCTACAAGGGCCGGAGCATCGCGGACGTGCTCGACCTCACCGTGTCGGACGCCCTGGAGTTCTTCGCCGCCCAGCGGCGCATCGCGGAGAAGCTCGAGCTGCTGAACGACGTCGGGCTGGGCTACATCCACCTGGGGCAGGCGGCCACGACGCTGTCGGGCGGCGAGGCCCAGCGGGTGAAGCTCGCCACCGAGCTCGCCAAGCGCGACACCGGGCGGACGCTCTACATCCTCGACGAGCCGACCACCGGGCTTCACTTCGAGGACGTGCGCCTGCTCCTCGAGGTGCTGCATCGCCTGGTGGACAAGGGGAACACGGTGATCGTGATCGAGCACAACCTCGACGTCATCAAGACGGCCGACTGGGTGATCGATCTCGGCCCGGAAGGAGGCGAGGGCGGGGGCGGCGTCGTGGCGGCGGGGACCCCTGAGGCCGTGGCGGCCGTGCCGGCGAGCCACACGGGCCGCTTCCTCACGCGGCTCGTACGGCCCGCGGCAGGCTGAGCGCTACTTCTTGGTTGGGCCGAACGCCGGCGTGGTCGCCGCCGGGTCCACCTTGAACCAGAGCCACATCCCCGAGAGCGCGTGGCCCGGCACGCCGCAGATGATGCGGAAGGTTCCCTGGCTCGGGGCGGAGAACCGCATCTCGTCGGTTGCGCCCTGGGGAAGGCCTTCCACCACCTTGTTGGTGTAGGCCCGCGGGATGGCCGGATCGCCGCCGGCGTTGGGAAGCGGACCGTCGCCGGAGTAGACCTCGGCGCTGTGGGGCGTCCCGTCGTCCTGCACGAAGTTGACGACCACCTTGCTCTCCGGCGGGACCGTGAGCGTCGCCTCGCCGTTGCCGTAGCCGTTGAACACGAACGGGCCGGCCACGAGCTTGAACGTGGTGGTCTTGGTCGCCGCGTCCCAGCTCACGTACTGCTCGTCGCGCTTCGCTGCGGCGGGGGGCGGGGAGCCGCCGACGCTCGCTGCCATCGTGTGGCCCTTCGAGTTCGTGTCGCCGCCCTGGCACGCGGCGGGCGCGGCCACGAGCAACGTAAGTACCGACAGATTGAAAGCATGCATGCTGCACCGCGTCACGTCGAGTTCGCTCCACAAGAGGGTTGGGGAACTTACCTTCGGCCTCCTCCGAGAGGAATCCTGCGCGTGATTTCCCGGTTCGGCTGTGCGCTCGGTCTCATCGCCGCCGTGGGCGCCGCTCGGGCCGCGGCCCAGCAGGCGGACTCGTCGCTGCTCACGCTCGCCAGGATCTACGCCTCGCACGAGTTCGACACCCAGGGGTTCGGGCCGGCGCGCTGGGTGGACGGCGGCGCCGGGTACACCACCCTGGAGCCCGCCGCCGACGGCCGGGGCGCGGAGATCGTGCGCTACGACACCGAACGCGGCACCCGCGCCGTGCTCGTGCCCGCCGCACGGCTCGTGCCCCCCGGCGCCCCGGCCCCCATCGAGGTGGAGGACTACGCCTGGAGCCCCGACCAGAAGCGGGTTCTGGTGTTCACCAACACCCAGCGGGTGTGGCGCCTGAACACCCGGGGCGACTACTGGGTGCTCGATCTGCCCACGGGCCGGCTGCGGAAGCTCGGCGGCCCGGACGCAAAGCCGTCCACCCTCATGTTCGCCAAGTTCTCGCCGGACGGCGGCCGCGTCGGCTACGTGCGGGAGAACAACCTGTACGTGGAGGACCTGGCGACCGGCGCCGTCACGCCGCTCACCACCGACGGCTCGCGCACCCTGATCAACGGCACGTTCGATTGGGTGTACGAGGAAGAGCTGATGAACTTCTACGCCGACGGGTGGCGCTGGAGCCCCGACGGGCGGAGCATCGCCTACTGGCAGCTCAACGCCGACAGCGTGCGGGATTTCCTGCTCATCGACAACGTGGACTCGCTCTACTCCTTCACCGTGCCGGTGCAGTATCCCAAGGCCGGCCGCTCCAACTCGGCGGCGCGCGTGGGCGTGGTGAGCGCCGCCGGCGGACCCACCACGTGGGTGCGGCTGGAGGGCGACCCGCGGAACCACTACATCGCGCGCATGGACTGGGCGGCGGGAAACGACCAGCTGGCGCTGCAGCGCCTGAACCGGCTCCAGAACACCGATGAAGTGCTGCTCGCCGACGTGCGCACGGGCTCGCCGCGGCCCGTGCTGGTCGAGCGGGACAGCGCATGGGTGGACGTGGTGAACGGGATGACCTGGCTCGACGGCGGCAAGTCGTTCACCTGGGTGAGCGAGCGGGATGGATGGCGCCACGTGTACCAGGTGTCCCGCGACGGAGGCTCGGTCCGGCTGCTCACGCCCGGCAGCTTCGACGTGGACTCGGTGAGCGCCGTGGACGAGAAGCACGGCTGGCTCTACTACATCGCCTCGCCCGAGAATCCGGCTCAGCGCTACCTCTTCCGAGCCCGGCTCGACGGCAGGGGCGCGCCCGAGCGGCTGTCACCGGCGACCCAGCCCGGAACCCACCAGTACGACATCTCGCCGGACCGGCGCTATGCGCTGCACACCTGGTCGCGAATGGACACTCCACCGGTGGTGGACATCGTCCGGCTCCCGAGCCACCGCACCGTGCGCACGCTGGTGGACAACGCCGCGCTCCGCTCCAGGCTCTCCCGCCTGCGGCACGGAAAGCTCGAGTTCCGGACGCTGGACCTGCCCGATGGCGCGCGGACCCCGGCGTGGATCATGGCGCCGGCAGGCCTCGACTCCACTCGCCGGTATCCGCTCGTCATGTACGTCTACGGCGGCCCCGGCACCCAAACCGTGCTCGATCGCTGGCTGGGCGTGCCCCATTACCTCTTCCATCTTTATCTGACCCAGCAGGGCTTCGGGGTGGCGAGCGTGGACAACCGCGGTACCCCGGCGCCGCTCGGCCGTGCCTGGCGCAAGGCGATCTACCGGCGCCTTGGCGTGCTCGAGGCCGACGAGCAGGCCGCCGCGGCGCGCGCGCTGGGAAGACTCCCGTGGGTGGACTCGACCCGAATCGGAATCTGGGGGTGGAGCAACGGAGGCTTCCTCAGCCTGAACGGGATCTTCCGGTACCCGGGCGTGTACCGTTCCGCCGTAGCGGTCGCGCCCGTGACCCAGTGGGCCCTGTACGACAACGTCTACACCGAGCGCTATAACGGCCTGCCGGACGAGAATCGGGCCGGCTACCTGGAGGGATCGCCGCTGACGCACGCGGCGGGGCTGGCGGGCGACCTTCTCGTGATCCACGGCAGCGGCGATGACAACGTGCACTTTCAGAACACGGAGCTGCTCATCAACGCGCTGGTCGCGGCCAACAAGCCCTTCTCCATGATGGAGTACCCCAACCGCACCCACGCCCTCCGCGGCGGCCTCACCCGGCTCCACCTGTTCGAGACCATCGCCCGGTTCTTCGGTGAGCGGCTCGCGGGCGAGCCGCCTCGCGCCTCGGAAACCCGCGCTCTACATTAGGATGGCCCCGTCCGGAGGCTCGCGTGACCTATCAGGAGATGCTGGACCTCTTGGGGTACGCCGGCGGCCACGGCCTCCCCGTCCGGATCGTCACGACCGATCGCACCGAGCTGGTCGGCGTCCCCACGAGCCTGGACGTCCACGTGACGGCCCACGAGGTGTTCCTGAGGCCGGTCGGGTCCGATGACACCGAGATCGCGGTTTCCCTCGGGGCCATCTCGGAGGTCGAACTCATCTGAGTTGGGCGTCCCGAATTGAAACATTCGGTGAGCAGGCCGCGTAGGCTTGCGGGCAACGGTTGCCGCCGAGGCGGCGGGGAGTCATGGTCGAGCTGATACCGATCTTCGGGATGCTCACGGGCGTCGCGATCACCTGCGCCGCGGTGTTCGGGCTGGTCAAGGTGGCCGAGGGTCCGTTAGGCCAGGCAATCGCGCGGAGAATCCAGGGCCACCATGCCGGTGCGGACGCGGAGGTCCAGGCCGAGCTGGGCGAGCTCCGAAGCCAGGTGGACACCCTGCGGCAGCAACTCGAGGAGACGCAAGAGCGGGTGGATTTCGCCGAGCGGCTCCTGACCCGCCAGCGCTCGCCGGACGAGCTGCCCGGAGGGCGCTGATGCGGCAGCTCGCGGAACCCACCAGGCGCGGGAGCGGACCAGCGTGAACGGGGACGTGGCTGGCGCGGTCGTCGGCAGCATCTTCTTTCTCTCGGTCACGGCTGCGGTAATCCTGCGCGGTCCCCTCGGGAGGGCGCTGGCGCGTCGGATCGAGGGCGGCCTCGGGGCATCGGACGAACGGATGCTGCAGCTGGAGTCGCGGGTGCAGGAGCTCGAGGCGGGCCAGGGCCGCTTGGCCGAGCTCGAGGAGCGCGTGGACTTCGCCGAGCGAATGCTTACCCGCGGCGATGCGGTCCGCCGCGCGCCCCTTTCGGGCGCCGCCGAGGAGCCAAGATGATGCTGTTCCCGCAGACGCCGGTTCCCCCGGTGCCTCCCGAGCTGCCCGACGTGCCGAACGTCGTCATTTCCCAAATGCCGTTCTGGGCCGCGCTCCCGCCGTTCTTCGCCGTGCTCATCGCGATCGCGGCCGTCGCCGCGTGTACGGTGGTGCTGTTGCCGGTCGCCCGCGCCTTGGCGCGGCGCCTGGAGCGCGGCCGTGCGCCCGCGGATTTCTACGAGGAGCTGGAGCAGCTTCGGTCCCGCGTCGGGGAGCTCGAAGCGCAGCAGGGGCGGGTCGCGGAGCTGGAGGAGCGGCTCGACTTCGCGGA
>DASSOD010000183.1:0-11495 GCA_035700905.1 Gemmatimonadales bacterium
CTCATCTGGGAGCGGCCGGAGGAGTTCACGCGTGCGATGCTCGGATTTCTCGACCGGCCGTCGCCGGCGCGCTAGCGCGGCACACCCGCGCCGGCGGGTTGCACCGCCCGCCCGCGCCCCTATCTTCGGTCGGGGCGGGCGACCGCCCCGCCGCGGCCGAGCGGTCGGCGGCGGCAGCCGACTCTACCGGGAGATTCGATGGCCGATCCGCACGGGGGAACGCTCAAGCCGGTGACACCGGCCCGCGTGGCCGAGGAGCTCAGGCGGCTCAGCACGCAGCGGGCCAGCGGGGAGCTCGATCCAGACGAGTACGAGCATCGGTTTGCGCGCATGATCACCGAACTGCGGGAGCGGCGCATCGACGGCAACCGCGCGGAGATCCTCGCCGTGCTCACGCCCCTGGTCGAACAGGGCACCGTTTCCGCGAAGGACTGGGCGCGCTTCACCAAGCAGCTCGGGCTTGCTTAGACGGCCCCTCGGCCACGACGCCCCCGCCGTGTCCGCGGTCGGGTACGGGGGCATGCACCTGTCCCTCCAGCATCGGCCCCCGCGCGAGCAGGCCCTCCGCGTGATCCACGCGGCGCTCGACGCGGGGGTCACCCTCATCGACACCGCCGACGTTTATTGCCTCGACGATGCGGACATCGGACACAACGAGCGGCTGATCGCCGAAGCGCTCCGAAGCTGGCTCGGGCCGCGCGACCACGTGATCGTGGCCACCAAGGGCGGCATGACACGCCCGGACGGCCGCTGGGAGCGGAACGGAACGCCGGAGCACCTGCGCTTTGCCTGCGAGCGCTCGCTCCAGGCGCTCGGCGTGGAGCGCATCGACCTCTACCAGCTCCATGCGCCCGATCCCGCGGTTCCGTTCGCGGAGAGCGTCGGCGCGCTCGCCGAGCTGCAGCGCGAGGGGAAGATCCGCTGGATCGGGCTCTCCAACGTCTCGGTGGCGGAGATCCGCGAGGCCGAGCACGTGGCGCCGGTCGTCGCGGTGCAGAACCGGCTGAGTCCGTTCTTCCGCGAGGCGGTGAGCGGCGGGGTCGTCGAGTACTGCGGCCGCCGCGGGATGGGCTTCCTCGCCTACAGCCCCACCGGCGGGGCCCGCCTCACCAAGAACCTTCCGGACCACCCGGTGCTCGCCCCCATGGCCCGCGAGCTTGGCGTGTCGGCGCACGCGCTGGTGCTTGCGTGGGCGCTGGCGCGGGGGCCGACCGTCATTCCGATACCCAGCGCGCGCACCGTGGAGCACGCGCGCGACAGCGCCCGCGCGGCCGATCTCACGCTCAGCGCGGCGGACCTCCGGCGCATCGGCGAGGCCGAGTTCTCCCGCGCCTAGCGGCGCCGGCGCGCGCGCCCGCTCGGCTCCCGATCGTCCCCGCCGCCCGCTAGCTTTGACGCATGCCACGCATCGTGCGCCGTCCCACGCCCACCGCCTACGTCGGCGGCGTGCCGGTCGGCTCGTGCCATCCGGTCGTGGTCCAGTCCATGACCAACACCGACACCGCCGACGTGCCCGCCACCGTGCGCCAGGTAGCCGCGCTGGCGCGCGCCGGGAGCGAGCTGGTGCGGGTCACCGTGAACAACGAGGAGGCGGCGGCCGCCGTCCCCGAGATCGTCGCGGGGCTGGACCGGATCGGCGTCCGCGTGCCGATCGTGGGCGACTTCCACTACAACGGCCACCTGCTGCTCGCCAAGTACCCCGACTGCGCGGGCGCGCTCGCCAAGTACAGGATCAACCCCGGCAACGTCGGCGGTAAGCGGCGCGACGAGAACTTCGGCGCCATCATCGAGGTGGCGCTGCGCCACGAGAAGCCGGTCCGGATCGGCGTCAACTGGGGCTCGCTGGACCAGCAGCTGCTCACCGAGCTCATGGACGCCAACGCCCGCGCCCCCGAGCCGAAGGACGCCCGCGCCGTCACCCTGGCCGCCATGGTCGAGAGCGCCGTCCGCTCGGCGCAGCTCGCCGAGGCGCTCGGCATGCCGCACGACCGCATCATCCTCAGCGCCAAGGTGTCCGGCGTGCAGGACCTGGTGGACGTGTACCGCATGCTCGCGGCCCGGACCGACCTCCCGCTCCACCTCGGCCTCACCGAGGCGGGGATGGGAATGAAGGGCATCGTCGCGAGCACCGCGGCGCTCGCCGCGCTGCTGGGCGAGGGGATCGGCGACACCATCCGCGTGTCGCTCACGCCGGAGCCGAACGGCGACCGCACCCTCGAGGTGCAGGTGGCCCAGCAGGTGCTCCAGTCGCTCGGCATCCGGAGCTTCAACCCGCAGGTGACGAGCTGCCCCGGGTGCGGACGCACCACGAGCACGTTCTTCCAGCAGATGGCGCTCGACATTCAGCGGTACCTGCAGGAGAGGATGCCGGCCTGGCGCGCCGAGCGCCCGGGCGTCTCCGAGCTCAAGGTGGCGGTGATGGGCTGCGTCGTGAACGGGCCGGGCGAGTCGAAGCACGCCAATATCGGCATCTCGCTGCCCGGCACCTTCGAGGAACCGAAAGCGCCCGTGTACGTGGATGGGCGACTGCTCACGACGCTCAAGGGTGACGCCATCGTCGCCGAGTTTCTGGCCATCCTCGACGACTACGTCGCCACCCGCTACGGCGCCGCGGACGCTGCCGCGGGCGCGGCCGAGCGGGCCTAGCCGCGCCGGCGGCGCGCGCCGCTGGCGCGCGTCAGCGTGCGGCGGTCCGTTCCTTCAGGGTCATGCTGCCGCGCCAGTCGACCACGAAATCGCTCGGGGACAGCAGCCGGCCCGTGTACGTGCCCGCGCCGGTGATGCCGTCGTACCGGCCCGTGCCGCTCACCTTGGTCCAGGTGCCTTCGACGGTGGTGACCGGCTTACCGTCGGCGAGCGTCGTCTTCACCCGGCCACTGTAGCGCGTCACCGCGATCTCCCCGTCCTTGGCCTCGATGATGTAGCCCTGATCGGGGCCGTTCCCCTGGGTCATCTCGGTCAGGCTGATTTGCGTCACGGCGGCGCCGTCCATGAAGGCAGTCCGGCCGGAGCTGCGGTTCGTGCCCTTGGCGACCGCGGTCAGGATGATGTGGCCGTCCGCATCGCCCACGGGCGTGGGCTGCTGCTGCTCGTACCTCATGGTGAACGTTCCGGCGAATTCGGGGCCGCGGGTCGGTTGCGGGCCGGACAGCGCCACCGGCATGGCGAGGGGCATCGCGACTGCGAGCGCGAAGCGCGGGATCGAGATGGCTGACATGGTGGTCTCCGTGATGGAGGTGCGGGTTGTCTGGTCTTGCCCGTCGGGCCCGCCGGGGTATGCGTCGGCCCGGAGAGCACGGCGCCCACGATACGCCCCCACCTTCACACCCGAGTCAGGCGACCGTCAGTACGCCATCAGACGCCCCCGCTCCCGGCCGATCGCGCCGCCGCTCCTCGCCCGAGCCGGCCGCGGTTATACTGCACCCATGCCCGCCGTGTGCCTCCGGCGGCAGCCGCGTGGCCTGCCGCCGCCGGCAATCCGCGGCGCCCGACGGCTCCCTCACCACATCGAATCGGATCAGATGACGCGTCGCTCGCTCCTCGCCCCCGTCTGTCTCGCACTCTTCGCGCTCGTGCCACCGCCCCCGCTCGCCGCACAGGGCGAGGCGGCGATCTACGTCTCGTCGGGCCCCGAAGTCGGCCGTGATGCCCCCACCTTCACGCTCGACTGGGCGTCCCGCGACACTGTCGGAACCGGCCCCGATGCGTACGGGCTCTGGAAGGACCGCGGCAAGGTCGTCGTGCTCGCCTTCTACCCGCGGGACTTCACCCACACCGACAGCCTGCAGCTCAGCCTGTTCCGCGACCGCTACGACCAGCTCTTCGGCCCAGACGTGGTGGTGCTCGGCGTGAGCGTTGATTCGGTTCGGACCCACCGGCGGTTCGCCGCGCAGCTCGCCCTGCCGTTTCGACTGCTGAGCGACCCGGGGCTCAAGGTTGCGGCGCGCTACGGTAGCAAGGATTCGGGCGGCATCGCCCGACGGACCGTGTACGTGATCGGGCGAGACGGACGGGTCGCCTGGCGCGACGACCGGTTCAAGCCCACCGACAAGCGATCCCTCGACGGGCTCGCCCGCGCGGTGCGCGCCGCGGTCAAGCGCCCCGTACGGTGAGGCGGCTCGCCGCCGGCCGCCGCTGGCTGATCGCCGGCCTCCTTGGCGCGGCGGCGCCCGCAGCCGCGCAGCAGCGGAGCCCGGCCGCTGCCGCCGTTGCGCGGCTGAGCGACGAGTACTGGCGTGCCGAGCTGGACCGCTTCCCCGAGCTCGCCACGATCAACGGATTCCGTGGGCCGAGAAATGGAGGGCTCACCGACATCTCGCCTGCCGGCTTCTCCGCGTGGGACGCGCGGCTCCGCCGGCTCTCCGCCGCACTCTCCGCCGTGGATTCCTCGAGGCTCGCCCGCGCCGACCGGGTCAATCTCGCGCTCCTGCGCGACGAGGTGGAATCCGCCCTCGGTGCGCGCGTGTGCCACCGCGAGCTCTGGACGGTGGACCAGCTCAACGGCCCGCAGGTGGCCTTCGCCACGCTCGCCGCCCTCCAGCCCGTCGGGACCGCCGCCGAGCGCGACGCGGTGCTCGCGCGCTGGCGCCGCATGGGGCCGTACGTCGACCAGTACGTCCGCAACCTCCGGCGGGGGCTCGACAGCGGGTACGTCGCCGCGCGCATCAACGTCGAGCGGGTGGCGGACCAGATCGACCGCCTGCTGGAGCAGCCGGCGGATTCGTCGCCCTTTCTCGCGCCCGTGCGCCGCGCGGGCAGGGCAGGGGCGGGCGCGTTCGCCGACGCGCTCCGTACCGTGGTGCGCGACCGCATTCATCCGGCGCTCAGGCGCTACCGCGACTTCCTCCGGACCGACTACCTGCCGCGGAGCCGGGAGCAGCCCGGCGTGAGGGGGATCCCGAACGGCGCGGCCTGCTACACGGCGCTGATCCGGTTGCATACCTCGCTCGCCATTCCGGCCGAGTCGCTGCACCAGGACGGCTTGGCGGAAGTCGCCGCGATCCGGGGGGAGATGGCGGCGATCGCCCGCCGCAGGTTCCAGGCGGAAAATCTCGATTCGCTGCTGCGAGCGCTGCCCAGGGACACCTCGCTCACCTTCGCCACCAGGCACGACGTCTTCGAGGCGGCGCGGGACGCGGTGAGCCGGATGGAACGGAAGCTGCCCGAGCTTTTCGACCGGCTGCCGCGGCGCCGGGTCGTCGTCGAGGAGATGCCGGCCTATCAGGAGCGCGACGCGCCGGCCGCCTACTACTACCAGGGTACGGCGGACGGCCGCCGGCCCGGACGATACCTGGTGAACACGTACGAGCCGCGGTCGCGTCCCCGATACACCTCCGAGGTGCTCGCCTATCATGAGGCCGTGCCGGGCCACCACCTCCAGATCGCGCTCGCCCAGGAGCTGCCGCTCCCGGCGTTCCGGCGGTACGGCGGCGGCAGCAACGCGTTGATCGAGGGCTGGGCGCTTTACACCGAGCGGCTGGCGGACGAGGCGGGCATGTACGGCGGCGATCTCGATCGACTCGGCATGCTGATCTTCCAGTCGTGGCGCGCGTGCCGCCTCGTGGTGGACACCGGCCTGCACGCGCTCGGCTGGAGCCGACGCCAGGCCGTCGATTACCTCCTTCACAACACCGCGCTGAGCGAGCTGGACGCCGAAAACGAGGTGGACCGCTACATCGTGGATCCGGGACAGGCCCTGGCATACAAGGTGGGCCAGCGGGAGATCCTCCGGCTCCGCGAGGAGGCTCGCCGCCGCCTTGGCGCGCGCTTCGACCTGCGGCGGTTCCACGACGCCGTGCTCCGGGACGGCGCGGTCACCCTGCCGGTGCTTGCCGAAAACGTGAGAGAGTGGGAGCAGGGGCAGGGGGGCGCGACCGGAGCGCAGTAGCGTGCTGAGCCGACGCGCTCCGAGGTGCCGACGGCTACACAAGCGAGTGGAGCCCGCTGGCCGGGGGCCATGAGGGGAGCCGTGGAGTCGAGGCTCCCCTTTGCGCGGGGCTCTCCCCACCACACTCATCGCCTGCATGTGTGTGCGATTCGGTGACCTGAATACCTGAAAAAGCTCCTGTAGACAATGTTTGTAAGTCTCCGATATGCATAATTACAGCGGGAGAGGCGCCACTGTCACATTGCGAGGTTCGGGTTTATGCTTGCTCTAAGAAGCTAGTGCGCCACAGCCACTTCCCGAATTGAGTTCAAGTGATCACTGAGGGTAGACCTCGGTGAATTCGCATCTCTCCCCGCCGCTTCGGATATTCACTTTGGCCGCTTTTCCACATGTGGATTGGAGGGCTGTCGCCACCTCGCGCGAGGGCGCTTTTTTCCACAGGCGCGACTCCTGGTCTCGAAATGTCGAAAGCTGACGCGCACTCGATCAGGGCGGCCGGCACCAGCGGCTTTCTGCGTGCGGGTCGGGTGTACACCCTCGCGCCAGCCGGGATCGGCGATGCGATCTGGTGGGAGAACGGGAGGGTGCGCGCAGTCGGCGCTGCGGCGGACCTCCAGCGTCGCGTGCCCCGCGGCACGCCGGAGCTTGACCTCCCCGGTACGATCGTCACGCCCGGCCTGGTGGACGGTCACACCCATTTCGCCGCCTGGGCGCTCAACCGGCGGCGGGTGCAGCTCGCGGGCGCTCGCACCCGAACCGAGGCGCTCCGGCGCGTCGCGGCTGCAGCGCCGGTGCAGGGCTGGGTTCTGGGGCAGGGCTGGGACGCGAACGGCTGGGAGGCTCCGCCCGACCGCCGGGCGCTCGACGCGGTGCAGTCGGCGCCCGTGTTCCTGGACTCCCTCGACCTTCACGCCGCCTGGCTGAACAGCGCGGCGCTCCGCGCCGCCGGCATCGGTCGCGAGACGCCCGATCCCTTCGCCGGGGTGATCGTGCGCGATGCCGCCGGCGAACCGACCGGCCTTCTGAAGGAGCGCGCGGTGGAGCTCGCCCTGCCGGCGCTCCCCGAGCCGCCGCCGGACGTGCTTCGCGCGGCGCTCCTGGACGGGCAAGCCGAGGCGCACCGGTTGGGGATCACCGGGATCCACGACGTGGAGGCGGAGCCGGTGCTGCGTGGGTTCGAGCGGCTCGACGCCTCGGGCGAGCTGCGGCTCAGGGTCCTCTTCCATCCGCCGGTCGCGATGCTCGCCCGGCTCGTTGCCGCCGGTTGGCGAAGCGGCGCCGGCTCGGAGTGGCTCACCCGAGGTGGGGTCAAGCTCTTCCTCGACGGCAGCCTCGGCACTCAGACCGCGTGGATGCTCGAGCCGTACGAGGGGCGCCGCGACTGCGGCCTCCCCCTCTCCACGGTCGAGGCGGCGCGCGATGCGCTCACGACCGCCGCCGCCGCCGGCATCGCCGCCGTGGTGCACGCCATCGGCGATGCCGCGGTTCGCCGCGCACTCGACCTGCTGGCGCCACTCCCGCGCGCGGCCCTGCCGCACCGGATCGAGCACTTTCAGTGCGTCCACCCCGAGGACGTGGGCCGCGCCGCGCGGGCCGGGATCGTGGCATCCATGCAGCCGGCGCACCTGCTGGTGGACATCCCGCTGGTCGAGCGGCACTGGGGCGCGCGCGGGGCCGGGGCGTACGCGTTCCGCTCGCTCCTCGCGCGGGGGACGCCGCTCGTGTTCGGGAGCGACACGCCGGTCGCGTCGCTGGATCCGCGCGACGGGATCTACGCCGCGCTCGAGCGTCGCGGCTTCGACGGTGCGCCCGCGGGCGGATGGCGCGCGGGCGAGCGGCTCGGGTTCGCCCAGGCGCTCGCCGCCTACACCGCCGCGCCCGCCGCCGCGGCGGGCGCGGCCGGTCGTCGCGGGCGCCTCGTGCCCGGCTGCGACGCCGATCTCGTGGCCTGGGCCATGGAGCCCGCTGCCGCCGACCCCAGCGGCGAGGCGTTCCGCGCCGCGCGCGCCGCGCTCACTGTGGTGGGCGGGCGCATCGTCCTGCGGACGTGACCGGCTCCGATTAAGATCCGGGCTTCGCAGCCAAAGGCCGATCGTGTCGGACACTGCCATACGCCGCACCAAGATCGTGGCGACGCTCGGGCCCTCGTGGGAGACGCCGGAGCAGATGTCGGCCCTGCTCGATGCGGGAGTGGACGTCGTCCGGGTGAACGCGTCCCACGGCACGCCCGAGGCGCGCTGCGCGTGGATCGCGCAGATCAAGGACGTCATCGCTCGTAGGAGCGACCGCGCGAGCGCGGCGATCCTGCTCGACATCCGCGGTCCGCGGATCCGCGTGGGGCGGCTTGCGTCGCCGATGCCGCTGGTGCCGGGGCAGGAGGTCGTCTTCGCGCCCGCGGAGGAAGCCGCTCCCGGCGAGATCCCGACCACCTACGCCGGGCTGGCGCGCGACGTGCGGCCCGGCGCCACCATCCTGCTGGATGACGGCCTGCTCATCGTCGAGGTCGTCGGGACCGACGGCGAGCGGGTGCGGGGGCGCGTCCGCTACGGGGGGGAGCTCAAGGCGAACAAGGGGATGAACCTGCCCGGCGTGGACGTGAGCGCGCCGGCCGTGACCGACGCCGACCGCGAGGAGATCGAGCGCGCCGTGGCGCTCGGCGTGGACTACATCGGCGTCTCGTTCGTGCGCCGGCCGGAGGACATCCAGGAGGTGCGGCGGCTGGTGCCGCGCGGCATCCGCCTCATCGCGAAGATCGAGAAGGACACGGCGCTCCGGAACCTGGGCGGCATCCTCAAGGCGGCGGATGCGATCATGGTGGCGCGCGGCGACCTGGGCGTCGAGCTTCCGTTCGAGGAGGTGCCGTTGGCGCAGAAGCGGGTGATCCGCGAGGCCAACCTGCACGGCAAGCCGGTGATCACGGCGACGCAGATGCTCGAGTCCATGGTCCACGCGCCCCGCCCCACCCGGGCCGAGGTCTCGGACGTCGCGAACGCGATCCTCGACGGAACCGACGCCGTGATGCTCTCCGCGGAGACGGCGGTGGGCGAGTATCCGCTCGAGGCGGTGCAGGCGATGGCCCGCATCGCCCGCGAGCTGGAGCGACAGCGCAAGGGCCGGAGCCCCGCGTTCGACATGGCCGTCGGGCGGCGGCGCGAGGAGCTGGAGCGGCTGCAGCGCGGCGAGGCCGACGAAGCGCTGCCCACCCGCACCGAGGACGCGATCGCCGTGGCGGTCTGCGCGGCGGCCGAGCTCATGGCGGCGCCGCTCATCGTCTGCTTCACCAGCAGCGGGTTCACCGCGCGCACGGTGGCGTCCTACCGCCCGACGGTGCCGATCTTCGCCGTGACGCCCGAGCCCGAGACGTTCCGGCAGCTCGCCCTCGTCTGGGGCGTGATTCCGGCGCTCGCCGAGCACATGCCGACCTACGATTCGATGCTCACCGTGGCGCGCCAGAAGCTGCTCGACCCGAAGCTCGCCAAGCCGGGCGAGCGCGTGGTCGTGACGGCCGGCGTTCCCTTCGACCAGCCCGGCACTACCAACCTCCTCAAGATCGAAGCAGTTTAGGGGATGCGGCTCACGTTCCTCGGGACCGGAACGTCGTTTGGCGTGCCGCAGATCGGCTGCGACTGCGCGGTGTGCCGCTCCGCCGATCCGCGCGACAGGCGCACCCGGTCCGGTGCGCTGCTGGACGCGGACGGCCGCACCATCCTGATCGACACGCCGCCCGAGCTCCGGCTGCAACTCGTGACCGCCGGCCGCTCCCACGTGGACGCCGTGCTCTACACCCACGAGCACGCCGATCACATCAACGGCATCGATGACCTGCGGATGTTCTCGGTCCGCCAGCGCCGGCCACTGCCGCTCTACGGACCGGCCGAAACGCTCCAGCGGCTGCGCACCTCGTTCAACTACATCTTCGACGAGCGGGTGCAGCCCTACGAGGGCACCTCCAAGCCCGCGCTCGAGCTGCGCCCGCTGGAGCCGGGCGTGCCGGCCTCCGTGGCGGGCGTGCCGGTGCTGCCGCTCGCGTTCCAGCACGGCCACCTTCGCGTCTTCGGCTATCGCTTCGGCGACCTCGCCTACATCACCGACGTGAAGGAGGTGCCCGAGGCCGAGCGCCGGCGGCTCGAGGGCCTCAAGGTCCTGGTGCTGAATGGGCTCTGGTGGCGCCCCCACCCCACGCACCTCAGCATCGCCGAGGCAGTCGAGGTCGCGCGCACGCTCGGCGCCGAACGCACCTACCTTACCCATCTGACCCACGAGACCGCGCACGCGGACCTCGAGGCCAGGCTGCCGCCCGGCGTCGCTCCCGCGTACGACGGGCTCACGGTGGAGGTGAAGTGATCACGCTGGACTACGGCCGGATGCTGCAGGACGGGCTGGACGGCGCGCACGGGCTGCCCCGCTCCCGGCTGGACGAGCTCGCGGCGCGGTTTCCCGCCGTCCAGGCGGAGGTCGCGGAGCGACGGCAGGACGGGGAGTACGGGTTCTACGACCTGGTGCACCAGGGCGACACGGTCACCGAGATCACCACGTTCGCGGACGGCTTGGGGCAGGCGCACGAGCACGTGCTCGTGCTCGGCATCGGCGGCTCGGCGCTCGGCACCAAGGCGCTGCTCGACGCGCTCCGCGCCCCGGCGTGGAACGAGCTGGACGACGAGGGGCGGGAGTTCTTCCCGCGGCTCACCGTCCTGGAGAACGTGGATCCCACCTCGGTGAAGGGCGCGCTCGACCGCATCGATCCGCGGCGCGTTCTGGTGAACGTGGTGAGCAAGTCCGGCGGCACCGCGGAGACCATGGCGCAGTATCTCGTGGTGCGCGCCTGGCTCGACGAGGCGCTCGGCGCGGCGGCGTACCGGCATCTCGTGTTCACCACCGATCCCGCGCGCGGCGCGCTCCGCGAGCTCGCCCAGCGCGAGGGGATCGCGACGCTCACGGTCCCTCCTCCGGTGGGGGGCCGCTTCAGCGTGCTATCGCCGGTCGGGCTCCTGCCCGCGGCCCTCGTGGGCATCGACGTGCGCCGCCTCATCGAGGGCGCGCGGCTCGCGATCGAGCGGGCCCAGCCGGACGACCTGCTGCGCAATCCGCCGGCCCTGTGGGCCGCGCTCCACTGGGCGGCGGACACCTGGCTGGGCGCCCGGATCCACGTGCTGATGCCCTACACCGACCGGCTGCGCGACTTCGCCGAATGGTTCCGGCAGCTCTGGGCGGAGAGTCTGGGCAAGGCGGTGGACCGCCGCGGGGAGACCGTCCACGTGGGGCCCACGCCCGTGGCCGCGATCGGCGCCACCGACCAGCACAGCCAGGTGCAGCTCTTCATGGAGGGACCCTACGACAAGGCGATCACCTTCATCGAGGTGGAAGACCTCGGCGCGGATCTCACGATCCCCGTGCGCCCCGATCTGCCCCCCGATCTCGCGTACCTGAGCGGCCACACCCTGGGCGAGCTGCTCCGGGCGGAGTGCGGCGCCACGGCCGCGGCGCTTGCGCGCGAGGGGCGGATGAGCTGCATGCTGCGGCTGCCGAACCTGAGCCCCGAGTCGATGGGGGAGCTGATCATGTTCTTCCAGCTCGCCACGGGCTACGCGGGGGTGTGGTACGGCGTGAA
>DASSOD010000184.1:0-23295 GCA_035700905.1 Gemmatimonadales bacterium
GCACCAGCCCGACCCGCTCGCCGACCGCCACCGCGCGGCCGGCGCCGGCCACCTCGATCACGCCGCCGGCATCGGTGCGCACCAGGAAGAGCGACGTGGCCCCGGCGAACCGGCGCTCCAGCACCGTGGCGCCCAGGGCGCCCGGATCGGGGCGCGCCATCCAGAGGGCCTCCGGCCGCACCAGCACCAGCACCGCGTCGCCGGCCGCCAGGTCCCGCTGCACGCCTGCGTCCTCCGGCACGCCCCATTCGACGCTCTCGATGCGGACCCGCGTGCCGAGCCGATTGCGCTCCACGACCGTTCCCTCGAGCCGCGACGCGCGCCCTACGAAGCCCGCGACGAAAGGATTCGCGGGGCAGCCGTACAGCTCGTCCGGCGTGCCGACCTGCTCCAGGCGGCCGTCGCGCAGCACGGCGATGCGATCGCCCAGGTCGAACGCCTCGTCCTGCTCGTGCGTCACCAGCACCGTGGTGATGCCGACCCGGCGGATCACCTCGCGCAGCTCGCGGCGGGTGCGCTCCCGGAGGGTGGGATCGAGGTTGGAGAGCGGCTCGTCGAGCAGCAGCACCCTGGGCTCGGGGGCGAGCGCGCGCGCGAGCGCCACGCGCTGCTGCTGCCCGCCCGAGAGCTCGCCGATGCGCCGCCGCTCGTACCCGGCCAGGTCCACCAGGGCGAGCGCCCGCTCGACCCGGCGGCCGAGCTCCGCGCCGCGCACGCCGCCCGACTCGAGCCCGAAGGCGACGTTCTGGCCCACGTCGAGGTGCGGAAAGAGGGCGTAGTGCTGGAACACCATCCCGAACCGCCGGCCCACCGGCGGCACGCGGGTCACGTCCACGCCCTCGACCAGCACCCGGCCCTGGTCCGGCGTCTCGAATCCCGCAAGCAGACGCAGCGTGGTGGTCTTGCCGCTGCCGCTCGGCCCCAGCAGCGCGAGGATCTCCCCGCGGGCGAGCGCGAGCGAGACGGCGTCCACCGCGACGGTGTCGCCGAACCGCTTGCCCAGCCGGTCGAGCTGCAGGTACGGGGGCGCGCTCATCGCCCCCCCTGGCCCCGGACGTGCCGGTCCCAGTAGCTCATCCACGCCGCGCCGTTCCGGGCCAGCAGCCGCCAGTTGACGCTCGCCACGACCATGTCGCGCTCCACCTCGGCCACCCAGGCGGGGACCGAATCGGCGGGAAGATCGTGGCGGGCGGGAAGGCGGTAGACGGCGCGCGCGGCGAGCAGCTGGCCCTCCGCGCTGCCCACGAAATCGATGTAGGCCCGCGCTTCGGCCGGGTGGCGGGCGCCGCGCACCAGCCCGATCGCATCGTCGATCACCACGGTGCCGCTCCGCGGGAAGACGTAGTCGAACGGCATCCCCTTCGAGCGGCTGATGAGGATGTCCGGCAAGTCCCAGAGCGTCACCAGCCCTTCCTGCCGCGCGAGTTTCGCGTCGAGCACGGCCGGGTTGAGCGTGTACGTCTTGGTCTGCGCGTCCAGACGGCGGAGCCAGTCCCACCCGGCGGCGGTGTCGCCGGTCGTGCGCAGCGAGCGCTCCAGGATGAGTCCCCAGATCGCGCGCATCGTTCCGCTCGCCATCGGGTCCCGGATCAGCACCTTGTCGTGCCAGCGGGGCTCGAGGACCTCGTCCCAGTCGTGCGGCGCGTCGGCGCGGGTGACCGCGCGGCTGTTGAACGCGATCACGGCGGGGGTGCGGTAGACCGGCCAGTAGAGGTCCGCGGGGCCGATCCCGGTCGTGTCCACCTGGCCGCTCCAGGCGGGGCGATACGGCGCGAGCAGCGAATCCTCCACGCCGCGGTCGAACAGCGTCGTGGGTCCGCCGAACCAGACGTCCGCCTGCGGATTCACCCGCTCGAACCGCAGCCGGTCGAGGATCTCCTGGCTTCCCATGTCGAGCCAGCGGACGTCCACGGCCGGATGCCGGCGCTCGAACTCGCGCTCGAGCAGGGCGAGCTGATCGCGCCCGTGGGGCGAGTAGACGAGGAGCGGCGTACGGGCGTCGCCGGCGCACGCGGTGGGCGGGCTGACGATCAGCGCGACGGCGAGCGTCGCGCCGAGCCTCTGCGCGCAGCCGCGGACGCGCCAGCATCCCAGCAGAGCGGTCGCGATCACGAACGGTGCGCGAGCGCCAGCAGATTCGCGAAGAGCCGCCATGCGCCCGGCACGGCGGCCGGCAGCTGCCGGAAGAAGCTCAGCCCGGTGTACACGTAGGTGCCCCGCCCGATCGGCGCGACGAGCAGCCCGCCCTCGAGCGGGGCCTCGCCGGGGTCGTGAGTCGAGATCACCGCGCGGTAGCGCGAGTCCCAGCTCCGCGCGAAGTAGAGCCCCCGCTCCTGCACCCATCCCTTCCAGTCGTCGGGGCCGAGCCGGTTGGGCGCCCGCAGCACGCGGTGTTCCGGGGGCACGGGGGAGACCGGCGCGTTCTCGTCGGTCACCCGATCGTGACTCACCGGCGGCCCGGCCGGCCTGCTGCCGCCCGGCCCCGAGCCCGCCGCGACGCCGGGCGCCGCTCCGCGCGCCGCGACGTCGTCCAGCCGGAGCGGGCGGCCGCCCACGGTGAGCGGATACGGCGCGTAGTTGCGCGCGAAGAAATCGTGCTGCTGATACTGGACCAGCACCAGTCCGCCCGCGCGCGCATAGTCGAGCAGCCTGGCGTTGGCGCGGATGAGCGCCGGCTCCACCTCGTAGGCCCGGCTCCCCACCACGATCGCGTCGAACCGGCCGAGATCGCCCCGCTCGAGCGCGGCGCCGTCCAGCAGCGTCACCGCAACCCCGGCGCTTCGGAGCGCCTCGGGCACGCGGTCCGCCGCGCCGCGCACGTAGCCGATGGACGCATCCGGCAGCGCGAGCGGCGCCACCTGCACCACCGCTGCGGCGCGGGCCACGTAGCCGCGGGGCCGGATGTGCGGGTAGTCCACGGTGAACACGCCGTCCTCGCACGAGGCCCCACTCCGGGACTCCGCCACCGCGCGGAACTCGACCCGGCCGGCGCGCAGCCGCGCCGGCGGACGCACCTGGAACGCGAAGGTGCGGGTGGCGTCCTCGCCCGCGAAGGCGTAGCGCTGCGGCGCGGGCTCGCGCCACCCCGCCGGCAGCCGGAGGCGCACCAGGCCCGCCGTGCTGTCGCGGCCGTGGTAGGTGAGGGTGGCGGTGAACTCCCGCGCGGCGGTGTCGGTCGCGCTCCAGATGATCGTATCGGGCGCGAGCTTCACGTCGAGCGGCGGGACGATCGTGACCGGATGGCGCACCTCGCCCACGGTCCTGTCGTTGAAGCGGAACGCGACCTCGCGGCGCACCGTGAACGGCGCGCCGCCCGGGCGGGCCACGCGAAACTCGGCCACGAGGAGCGGCGGCTGGAACGGCTCGCCTTCGACGGCGGTGTCCGCCGGCCACCGGTAGATGTCGCGCGCGCGCGGCTCCCGGAGGAAGTACGGCTGCGTGGCGCGCGCGGTCCGCGCCGCGGGGACCGCGATCTCGCGCCGGAGGACATCGCCGGGCGCGACCCGCGCCGCGTCCGGCGGCGCGGAGCCGAAGCCGCCGTCGCGGCCCGCGAGCGCGCTCGTCACCTCGATCGTATCGGGCGAGGCATTCCAGGCGGTCAGCGTCACGTGGAGCGTCTCGCCGGGCACGACCGCATCGTCGTCCGCCAGCGCATCGAGCACCACGCCCGAGGCCGCGGCGGCGGCCTGGCTCGCGCGCTCGGCCAGGTCGCGGCGCTCGGGGCCGACCGCCGGCATGGCGGCGAGGCTCGTGTCCACGCCCGACCAGAACTCGCCGCCGCCGCGGCCGGTGCGATCCTCGAGCAGGCCGAGCCGCACGCGGGAGGGCCCGATGCCCTGCAGCTGCCCCATGTCCTGGGACCGATGCAGGCTCCGGCCCGCCATCGCGATCTGGTGGTACGACTTGCCGACCGCGGGGTCGAGCACGCCGCCGTCAATCACGAGGGTGGTGCCCGCGGTATCGAAGCGGGTGCTCCGATAGAGCTTGAGCGGGGTCCAGGGCGCGAGGCCCTCCTCCCGCGCGAGCTCCGGGAAGGCGCTGGAGTCGCCGGCCAGCCGGAACGCCTCGCGCGCGGCCCAGCCCGCGGCCTGGTGCTGCGCGTGCCCATCGCGCGGGGTGCCGCTGAAGATCGAGACGACGATCTGGGGCCGAAACCGCCGGACCACGCGCACCACGTCCTTGAGGATCGTGTCGCGAGGCCAGTGGGCCCAGGTATCGTCGAGAGTCTTGGAGAACCCGAAATCGTAGGCGCGGGTGAAGTACTGGCGCGCGCCGTCGAGCCGCCGCGCCGCGAGCAGCTCCTCGGTCCGGAGCAGGCCGAGCGCCTCGCCCAGCTCGGGCCCGATCACGTTCTGGCCGCCCTCGCCCCGATTGAGCGACAGGTAGGCCGCCTCGGCGCCCATCCCGCGGCTCAGGATGGTGAGGAGCTCGGTGTCCTCGTCGTCCGGGTGCGCCCCGATCATGAGCACGCGCTCGTAGTGCCCCAGCATGCGCTCGGCCTGCGCCCGCGCCACGGCGCCGCCGGTGGAGGGCGGCACCAGCTGCGCGGCCGCCGGCGCGCCACCGGCACTTGCGGCGAGCACGGCGGACGCGGCGAGGACGACGAGGCGGCGACGGGACACGGACCAGGCCAGGTGAGGACGGCCCGGAAGGTAAACGCGCCGGTTGAAGGGTGAGAAGAGCGCGCCCGCCGCCTACGCGCGCATCACGCGCGCGGCATCATCGCAGCGGGGCGTCGCCGAGCGGCGTCTCCCGGAGCACCCGCCGCACCGCGGGATGGCGGTACCAGAGGTACGCGCCCATCGCGACGATCGCGAGCGTGTTGGCGGTGAACACCGTCCAGAACGGGAACAGCTCGCGCGTCGCCTCCGACGCGAGCGACAACAGCCCGTAGACGAACAACTCGAACACGAGCAGGAGCTGCAGCAGCGCGTATCGCACCACCGGCTCGCGCGCGGCCCATCGCACCAGGGCGACGAGAACGAAGCCGAACGCCAGAAACGCCGCCACGTGCACCGCCGTGTAGGCGACGACCGCCGAGAAGTCGGCGTGCGTCACCACCGGCCGAGTCCGCCCGAACAGCAGCACTTGCCCGAGCACGCTCGGGGTGCGCAGCGGTACGCCGGCGATGGTGTCGATGACGAGAAACCAGAGGGCGACCACGGCGGCCCCGATCGCGCCCACATAGGTCCCCTCGTCGCCCACGGAGAGATCGACCCGGTCCATGCGGTCCTCCCCCGACGATCGAACCAACGAGCGCCGCCTCGACGGTGCGCCGGGCGGCGGTCCGGAGATCCGGACGCCGCAACCTGCGGCCCACCTCAAGTGTGCGGATCGAGCGCGCGCGGCGCAAGCGCGCCGGCTCAGCGGCGCCGGCCCGGCTCGGGCGGGATGGAGCCCGGGGCGGCCGGCGGGCTCTCCACCTCGTCGCCGAGGGGCACCTCGCTCAGCGAGCGCCGGAGCTCGGGATGGCGGAGCCACACGGGAACGACGAGCCCGGCCGTGCCCGCGAGGGCGCCGCCGATCGTCGCCCACCAGGGGAGCCGGTACCCGGTGGCGACCGAGAGGAAGTAGGCGTGGAAGATGAGCCAGGTGAAGGCGAGCACCAGGGCCAGCCAGAGCCCCATCCGGAGCGAGCGCTCCCGGATCACGAGGTGCACCAGGCCGGTGAGGACGATGCCGACGACGGCGAACACGATCAAGTGCACCACGGTGTACCCCAGCACCGCGGCGGCGCTGATGTCCTGCGGCGAGGGGCGGCGGTTGCCGAAGAGCAGCACCTCGCCCAGCGCGTTCGGCATCCGGAACGGCGCGCCCGCGACCACGTCCACGAGGAAATACCAGGCGGCCGTCGCGATGGCGCCCACCAGCCCGACGATGACGCCTTCCCGAAACGTCGAATGCGTGTCCGCGCGCATGCGGGTGCCCCTCCCGGCCAGACGTGGGGGCGCACGCCGAGCCCTCCGGGGCGGGCCGTGCGCCGAGCGGCGATGGCGTCAGTTAGAGTGGGGCGGGGCGGCGGAGGAGGATGTGTCGCGGCTCACGGAGGCGTCGGCCGCATCGGCGTCCGGCCGCGCGGCGGCCCGCGTCAGCTCGAGCACCCGCTGCTCGCCGGAGCGCCGGGGCGGGCGGCGCGCCTGCATCCGCCGCCCCAGGACGAACGCCGCCACGAAGCATGCGAGCGCGTCCACCAAGAGCACCGTGCCGACCGTGTTCCACACCGGCGCGGCCGGCTGGTAGAGCAGGAGCAGCATGCCGACGGACACGAGGATCGTCCCGACCGCGCGCAGCACCTCCTCGAGGTTCTGCCAGCGGGTGCGCCGGGCCCAGTAGACCGACGCCCACAGCCCGAGCACCCCGAGGAGGAGGATGCCGTACCAGATCAGGATCCAGTACTTACGGCCAGCGATCATGGGATGGCCCGCGCCGTGAGGGGCGACCGGCGACCGGATGGGTAACGGCTTACGTTATAGCGTCCTGCCCCGCCGCACCAGAGATCGGGCGGCACCGGGGGCAGCCGCAGACCGCGAGCAGCCGGTCGAACGGATAGATGCCGGTGTCGTGGCCGTCGCTCCAGCGCACCCGGAGTCCGTAGGCGCCGACCAGCGCGAGCGACTCCGGCCGCACGTCCGCCGGCACCCGGGAGGGGTCGAGCAGCGCGCGGCCGGTCATCTCCTCCACGCAGGCGGCGCAGGGGCACGCCAGGCGCAGGTCCCGCGCGGGGTAGAGCCAGGCGTGGCCGGACGCGTCCCACTCGATGTGGACGCCGTCGTCCCGCCGGGTGATGGCGTGCGGGACGGGCGGCAGCTTCGTCACGCGATTTCCCGTGGGTATATTCGGTGTTTCACCGACCTGGGACTCGTTCCGGCTTCCACGCCATGACCTCCAGCACTCCAAATCCGTTCGGCGCCCGCGGCACCCTCCGGCTCTCGTCCGGCTCCGCCACCATCTTCAGCCTGCCCGAGCTCGCGCGCCAGGGCGGGGTGGCGCTCGATCGCCTGCCGTTCTCGATCCGCATCCTCCTGGAGAACGCGCTCAGGTTCGCCGGGCGCGGGCTGGTCACCGAGGCGCACGTCGGGCAGCTCGCGGCGTGGGCGCCGCGCGATCGCGCGCGCGGCGAGATCCCGTTCATGCCCGGCCGGGTGGTGCTGCAGGACTTCACCGGCGTACCCTGCGTGGTGGATCTCGCCGCGATGCGCGATGCGATGGCCCGGATGCACGGCGATCCGGACCGGATCAACCCGGTCGTTCCCTGCGACCTGGTCATCGACCACTCGGTCCAGGTGGACTACTTCGGGTTCGAGCGCGCGTTCCAGTTGAACGTCGAGCTGGAGATGGAGCGGAACCGCGAGCGCTACCAGCTCCTCAAGTTCGCCCAGCGCGCCTTCCGCGACTTCCGGGTGGTGCCGCCCGGCACGGGCATCGTGCATCAGGTGAACCTGGAGTACCTGGCGCCGCTGGTCCAGGTGCGCCGGCAGCACGGCGCGCTTACCGCGTACCCCGACACCTGCGTCGGCACCGACTCGCACACCACCATGATCAACGGCCTCGGCGTGCTCGGCTGGGGCGTGGGCGGGATCGAGGCCGAGGCGGTCATGCTCGGACAGCCGTACTTCATGCTGATCCCCGACGTGATCGGGATGAAGCTCACCGGCGAATTGCCGCTGGGCACGACCGCCACCGACCTGGTGCTCACCGTGACCCAGATGCTCCGGAAGAAAGGGGTGGTGGACAAGTTCGTCGAGTTCTACGGCCCCGGCCTGTCGTCTCTGGGACTCGCGGACCGGGCCACGATCGCCAACATGGCGCCCGAGTACGGCGCGACCATGGGCTTCTTCCCGGTGGACGCGGAGACCGTCCGCTACCTCGAGCGCACCGGACGCGACCCCTCGACGGTGGCCGACGCAGAACGCTACTACCAGGCGCAGGGGCTCTTCCGCACGGACGCGACGCCGGAGCCCGCGTTCACCGACACGCTGGAGCTGGACCTCTCGACCGTCGAGGCCAGCCTCGCGGGCCCGCGCCGCCCGCAGGACCTGGTCCCGCTCCGCACGCTCAAGCGCAACTTCCTCGTGAGCCTGCCCGGGCTCCTCAGCGCCAGCGTGTCACACCAGCGCCGCGAGATGGTCGAGAGCACCTACTCCCGCTGGGTGGGCGAGGGAGGCGCGAACGTCACCATCGGCGATCAGGGGGCGCTCAAGGGCGCCGCCGCCGTGGAGGCGGCGCCGGAGGACGCGCCGCCGGTGGTGAAGGGCGTCCTGGACGGCCAGGAGATCCAGTTGCACGACGGCGCGGTCGTGATCGCCGCGATCACGAGCTGCACCAACACGTCGAATCCGAGCGTGCTGATCGGCGCCGGACTGCTCGCCAAGAAGGCGGTCGAAAAGGGGCTCGCGACCAAGCCCTGGGTCAAGACCAGCCTCGCGCCCGGCTCGCGGGTGGTCACGGACTACCTCAACGGCTCGGGCCTCACGCGCTACCTCGACCAGCTCCGGTTCCAGACGGTGGGGTACGGCTGCACCACGTGCATCGGGAACAGCGGGCCGCTGCCCGAGGTGGTGCAGCAGCTCATCGACGAGCACTCGCTGGTGGCGGCGGCGGTGCTGAGCGGCAACCGGAACTTCGAGGCGCGAGTGCACCCGGCGGTGCGGGCCAACTATCTCGCCTCGCCGATGCTGGTGGTCGCGTTCGCGCTCGCCGGCCGCGTGGACATCGACCTCACCCGCGAGCCGCTCGGCACCGGCGGCGACGGCCAGCCGGTCTACCTGAAGGATATCTGGCCCTCGCCGGCCGAGATTCGCGAGACCATGGCCGCGTCGCTCAAGCCGGAGATGTTCCGCCGCCGCTACGGCTCGGTGTTCGAGGGCGACGAGACCTGGCGCGCCCTCGAGGTGCCGGAGGGGAGCCGGTACGCCTGGGACGAGCGGTCCACCTACGTGCAGGAGCCGCCGTTCTTCCGCGAGCTCCCGGCCGAGCCGCCGCCGCTCCGCGACATCTCGGGCGCGCGGGTCCTCGCGGTGCTGGGGGACTCCGTCACCACCGACCACATCTCTCCCGCCGGGTCCATTCCCAAGAACGGGCCGGCGGCGCGCTACCTGCTGGAGCACGGCGTGGCGCAGGTGGACTGGAACACCTTCGGCTCCCGGCGCGGCAACCACGAAGTCATGATGCGGGGCACGTTCGGCAACGTGCGCATCGTCAACGCGCTGGTGCCGGGGCGCGAGGGCAACTGGACCCTGCACTTCCCGACCGGCGAGGTCATCTCGATCTACGACGCGGCGATGCGATACCTGAGCGCGGGGACGCCGCTCATCATCCTGACCGGCAAGGAATACGGCACCGGCTCGAGCCGCGACTGGGCGGCCAAGGGTCCCGCGCTGCTCGGCGTGCGGGCCGTGATCGCCGAGAGCTATGAGCGGATCCATCGGAGCAACCTGGTGGGGATGGGCGTGCTGCCGCTCCAGTACGAGCCGGGCGTGGACCGCGCCGCCCTCGGCCTCACCGGGCACGAGACCTTCGACATCCAGGGGATCGCGAGCGGCCTCACGCCCGGAGGCACGGTCCGGGTGGCTGCGACCGATCCCGCGGGCAAGCGAACCGCGTTCCGCGCGATCGTGCGGCTCAACTCGCCGGTCGAGCTCGAGTATTACCGGCACGGCGGCATCCTGCAGCGGGTGCTCCGGCAATTCCTGGAGGAGGGGCTGGGCGGGTGAGCCGAACGGGACGGGATGAAAAAACCCTCCGGCGACGCTCGCCGGAGGGTTCTTCGTCACGGGGTCCCGCGAATCAGGCCACGAGGTCGCGGAGCCGATCTCCCGTCTCGCCCTCGCGGAGCCGGAGCAGCGCGCGGTCCCGGAGCTGGCGGATGCGCTCGCGGGTGACGCCCATCATCCGGCCGATCTCCTCCAGGGTGCGGCTGTTGCCGTCGTCCAGGCCGAAGTAGAGCCGGAGCACCTTGGCGTCCCGCGGCGGAAGCGAGGCGAGCGCCATCTCGATGTCGCGCGTCTGGCTGTTGGCCAGCGCGCTCGTGTCGGTGCTTTCCTGCTCCCCGGCGGTGAAGCGCTCGATGCGCTCGTTGCCTTCGCCGTCGCGGGTCGGGTGGTCCAGCCGGACCGCCTCGGAGTTGAGCGCGCTCAGGCTCCGCACCGCCTCCACCGTGAGCCCGGTGGCCCGCGCCAGCTCCTCGGTGGTGGGCATCCGGCCCAGGCGATCCTTGAGCAGCGTGGTGGTGCGGCCGAGCCGGCTCAGATCCGCCGTACGATTGAGCGGGACGCGCACCGGGCGCCCGTGCCGGGCGATCGCGGCCTGCACCGCCTGGCGGATCCACCAGACGGCGTAGGAGATGAACTTGACGCCGCGGTCCGGATCGAACTTGCGCGCGGCGGTCATCAGCCCAAGGTTCCCTTCGCCGATCAGGTCCACGAGCGGCACGCCGCGGTTCTGGAACTTCTTGGCGACGGACACCACGAAGCGGACGTTATGCCGCGCCAGCTTCTCCTGGGCGACCACATTCCCCTTGAACGCCTTGCGAGCGAGCTCCATCTCCTCATCCCGGCTGAGGAGCGGCACCCGGCTGATCTCATCCAGGTAGAGGTCCAGGCTCTCGCGGCCCTCGTCCACCGCGCGCGCGATCGGGGCCGGCCGCACCGGCCGACGCTTGGCACGTGCCTTCACAGTCACTCTGGCAACCTCCTATTGGGCAAGAGACCCCATGGCAGGCATGCGGGACCCGGGGCGTGTCAAAATCAACCCCATAATCTATCAGCTAACCTGCGGAAAATCAATAGCTTAGCACTAACGCCGCTAAATTGCTGCTATCAGAGGGTTTGCGGCGCCAAGTAGGTGCGAATGCAGGCGATAGGGGGCACCTGCTCGAATGGCAGGCCTGGCCGCCGGACCGGCGTGTCCTGGAGCGGGTCGGACGGGTGAGTAGGCTCACACTGCACGGCGCCGGAACGGCCGGACGCGACGGCCGGCTCGCGCGCTTGACCGATCGTTCGCAGGAGTAACATTACTGCACACCCTCCCGCAGAGCGGAGTCCCGGATGCGCATCGGAGTGCCGAAGGAGACGGCGCCGCGCGAGCAGCGCGTCGCCCTGGTGCCGGAATCGTCCAAGAAACTGATCCAGGCGGGATACGAGGTCGCGATCGAGTCGGGCGCGGGTGTGCTCGCCGGCTTCGCTGACGCGGCCTACCGGGAGATCGGGGCGGCCGTCCAGACCGACGCCGCCGCCCTCCTGGGCTCGGCCGACCTCGTGCTCAAGGTGAATGCGCCGGCGCTGCCGCAGTCCGGCCGCGACGAGGTCGCCTGGATGCGGCCCGGCGCGATCTATCTCGGCTCGCTCATGCCGCTGCGGAACCCCGACGCGGTGCGCGCGCTGGCGGCGCGGGGCGTGACGGCATTCTCCACCGACGCCATCCCGCGCACCACGCGAGCGCAGTCCATGGACACGCTCTCCTCCATGGCGAACATCGCCGGGTACAAGGGCGTGCTGCTCGCCGCCGTGGAGCTCAACAAGTACTTCCCGATGCTGATGACGGCCGCGGGCATGGTGCCCCCGGCGAAGGTGTTCGTGGTGGGCGCGGCGGTGGCGGGGCTCCAGGCCATCGCCACGGCGCGCCGCCTGGGCGCCAACGTCGTGGCCACCGACGTGCGGCCCGAGGTGAAGGAGCAGATCGAGAGCGTCGGCGGCAAGTACGTCGGCATCGAGCTCGCGGAGAGCGCGGCGGCGGGGGGCGGCTACGCCCGGGAGCTGAGCGAGGCCGACCGCGCCCGCCAGCGGGAGCTGCTCGCGGCGCAGTGCGCCCAGTCGGACGTGGTGATCACCACGGCGCTCATCGGCGGGGTGTTCGCACCGCGGCTCATCACCGCCGAGATGGTGCGCGCGATGCGCCCGGGGGCCGTGATCGTGGATCTGGCGGCCGACGGGGGCGGCAACTGCGAGCTGTCGCGCCCCGGCGAGACGGTGCGGGTGGAGGGGGTGGCGATCCTGGCGCCGCTCAACCTGGCCGCCTCCATGCCGCTCCACGCCAGCCTGCTCTTCTCCCGCAATCTCACCGCCTTCGTGCAGGCGTTCACCAAGGACAAGGCGTTTCAGCTCGACTTCAGCGACGACATCCAGCAGGGCGCGGTGATCACCCACGGCGGCGAGGTGAAGCACCAGCGTACCCGCGACGCCCTGGAGAAGGCCGGGACATGAGCCTCACGATCCATCCGGCCGGCTTCGTCCCGGCCCACCGACGGAGGAGACAGGTGTTCACCATGAGACGATTGCTGGCGGCGGCGGGCGGCGGGCTCACCGGGGCGGTGGCCGCGGGGGGCGCCGTGGCGCAGCAGGCGGCGGGCACGGCGGCGCAGCAGGCGGCGGGCACGGCGGCCGGGGGCGCGCCGCCTACCGACCACTGGTCGCTGCTCTTCGTCTTCGTGCTCGCGTCGTTCATCGGCCTCGGCGTGATCCGCCGGGTGTCGCGCCTGCTGCACACGCCCCTCATGTCCATCACCAACGCGATCTCCGCCATCGCGGTAGTGGGCTCGATCATCGTGGCCGGGGCCGACTACCCGCCGGTCATCCGGCTGCTCGGCGCGATCGCGCTCTTCGCCTCGATGACCAACATCGTGAGCGGATTCCTCATCACGGACCGGATGCTCAAGATGTTCAAGAGCGAGAAGCCCGGCGCCGGAGGCCGCTCATGATGCACGACATCGTGATGGCGTCGTACCTCCTCGCGACCATCCTGTTCGTCTTCGCGCTGCACTGGATGAACGATCCCAAGACGGCGCGGCGCGGCGTCGGCGCGGGCGTCGTGGGCATGACCATCGCGGTCGTGGCGACCTGGGCCGAGCCGGAGGTGGTGCACCACACCGGCATCGTGCTCGCCATCATCGCCGGATTCGCCGTGGGCATCCCGCTCGCGATGGTGCCGCTCACGGCGGTGCCCCAGCGGACCGCGCTCTCGCACGCCTTCGGCGGCGCGGCGGCCGGCCTGGTGGGCACGGCGAAGTACTACCTCTGGCTCTCCGAGGGGCCGGAGAACCTCACCACCTTCAGGATGGTCGCGATCATCGCCGAGATCATCCTCGGCTATCTCACCTTCACCGGGAGTCTCCTCGCGGCCGGCAAGCTGCAGGAGGTCAAGTGGATCCCGCAGCGGCCGGTCACGTACCCGCTGCAGAACGTGAGCAACATCGCGCTCCTGCTGGTGGCGACCGCCCTCGGCGTGGCGCTCGCGCTCAATCCGACGGCCGCCTGGGCCCCGCAGCTCTTCCCGGTGATCATCGCCCTCGCGCTGCTCTTCGGCGTGCTGCTCATCATCCCGATCGGCGGGGCGGACATGCCGACGGTGATCGCGATCCTCAACTCGTACGCCGGGCTCTCCGCGGTGGCGATGGGCTTCGTGCTGGACAACAAGCTCCTCATCACGGCGGGCGCGCTGGACGGCTCGAGCGGCCTCATCCTCGCCATCATCATGTGCAAGGCGATGAACCGGTCGTTCACCAACGTGCTGTTCGGCGCGTTCGGGCAGGTGCAGCAGCAGAAGGCCGGGGGCGAGCAGAAGGTCTACAAGTCGGAGACGATCGAGGGAGCGGCGCAGGTACTGGAGCAGGCCAACCTGGTGGTCATCATTCCCGGCTACGGGATGGCGGTGGCCCAGGCGCAGCACAAGGTGCGGGAGCTGTACGACCAGCTCAAGAAGCGCGGCATCACGGTCAAGTTCGCTATCCATCCGGTGGCGGGACGGATGCCGGGCCACATGAACGTGCTCCTCGCCGAGGCGGACATCCCCTACACCGACCTGATGGAGATGGACGAGATCAACCCCGACATGCCGCAGTGCGACGTGGCGCTCGTGGTCGGGGCCAACGACGTGGTGAACCCGGCGGCGCGCACCGACAAGTCGAGCCCGATCTACGGCATGCCCATCATCGACGCCGACAAGGCGCGAACGGTGTTCGCGATCAAGCGCAGCAAGAACCCCGGGTTCGCCGGCATCGACAACGAGCTCTACTTCTCCGACCGCACCTGGATGCTCTTCGGCGACGCCAAGGTCGTGATCGGCGAGCTGGTGAAGCAGCTCGCCGGCGGGAGCGGGCTGCACTAGCGCGCCGCGGCGGCGGCCGCGCTACCACGGCGGCGTGACCCGCGGGATGGGAATGAGGTCGCCCGCGCCGCGGGTGAGCCTCCGGAGCTCCTCCTCGAGCTGCCGCTGCGCCTCGTCCAGCCGCTGCCGCGCCTCGGCGATCCGCTCCCGCGCCTGCGCCGCCACGTCCTCGGCGCGCCGGCGCGCCACCGCCGCCTTGTCCGCCACGACGCTGTCCACCGTGGCGCGCGCGAGCTGCTCCGCCCGCGCCACCTCCTCGCCCACCACCGCCTGGAGCCGCGACGCCACGGCGTCGTCCAGGTTGGACGCCACCGAGAGGCGCGGGGAGGCCACCGTACCGGTGAGCTCGGCGGTGACCGACAGGTCGCGGAGGCCGGAGATGACCCGCCATACCAGCCGCTCCATCCCGTTGAGCGGCCGCCCCGCCGTATCGATGGCCCAGCGCACCTGGTCCGACGCGATGCTCCAGCGCGCGGAGAGGTCGTCGCCGCTCAGCACGAACATGAGCCTGCTCCGGCCCTTCCCGGGCTCGACCCGCACGGGAAGGCCCGGGAGGTCGATGGTCGGCAGCCCCAACCCGTCGAGCACGGCGGTGATGGAGTCGCGCGGCGGCCGGCGGAGGTGGTCGAGCACCGCGCTCGCGTCCACCGCGCGCAGCGCGGCGCCCTCCGCGCGCCGGCTCGCGGCGATGACCGTGGGCCGGCCGTAGAGGGCGGGCGCCGAGGTGACGCCCCGCGCCCAGGCGGTGTACCGCCCCCCCAGCGGGCCGTCGCCGCGGATCGAGAAGTCCACCGTCCCCGCCTCGAGCAGGAACTTGGGATACGTCCGCTCCTTGGGGAAACGCACCGTGGCGCCCGCCATCCGCAGCCGGTCGGGCCCTGTCGACGCGCGCGGGAGGAGCCCCGGCGGCATGTAGCGGCGGGCGAGCTGCACCCAGTACATCGCCTGCTGGAATCGGGCGATGCTCACCGGCCCGAAGAAGGCCTTGCCGATTCGCGGCGCGTCGAAGCTGGGAAGCTGGAGCAGGCTCCGCGCGAACGCGTAGTCACGGCGGCGCGCCTCGTCCAGCCGCTCCACGCCCGTCCCCAGCGCGTCCACGCCGCCGCGGACCTGCCGCTCCAGGGCGCCCACGCGCTCACGGGCCTGCTGCACCTCGTCCAGCGTCCGGCGCACCGACGCGATCGCGTCGCGGGTGCCCTGGATTCCCAGGGTCTTCGGGTCGGCGGCCTTGAGGCGCTCCACCAGCGCCCGCGCGCTGTCCACCGTGCGCTCGAGGTCGAGCCCCTGCACCCCCTGCTCCACCGCGCGGCGGGTCGAGTCCGCCTGCGCCACGAGCGCGGTCGCGGCCTGCACGGTGCCGAGCCTGGTCGGATCGAGCGCCAGCTGGCGGATGGTATCGATGGGCGTGAGCGACAGGATGGGGACGTCGAGCTGGTCGGCCCAGGTCCGCACGGCGCCCACCAGCTGCACCGCCAGCCCGTTGCGCCTGGGTGGACGGGCCGGACGCTCGCGGCGGGTGCCAAACGCTACGCCGCCGATCGAGAGCTGGCGCACCACGAACTTCCTCTCCGCCAGCGCGTAGGGGTCGAGGTCCACGCCGATCCGCGCGGCCTCGACCAGGTTGCGCTCGGGCGCGAACGGGTCGGCGAGCGCGACCCCCGCCAGGTCCACCGCGACATCGCGGGGGTGGATGTCGAGGCGAGCCACATCGACCTCCGTGCCCAGGAGGTCGGACCCCGCGTCCTCCGTGGCCTCCCGGGCGATCGGCTCCGCGAAGAGCAACAGGAGCACGCCGAGCGCCGCGAGAACCAGCACCAGGACGCCGATCGCCTTCCAGCGGAAGATCCGCACCGCCATGGCTCAGGTGGGCCGGAACCAGCGGTAGATGTTGTAGAGCCGCGACGCCATGATCGCCTGATACACCCGCGAGCGGCGCACCCGCTCGCCGATGGTGGCGCGGTACCGCGCGACGCCCCAGCGGGCCGCGAAGTAGATCGGCAGCGCGAGCGCCAGCCAGCCGATCACGCTGCCGAGCACCACGGTGTTGTTGAAGTTGGTGTAGGGGACGAGCGGCGTGTTGTACCACGCCTCCCAGAGCGCCCGGAGCCCTGGCGCTTCCAGCAGCCCGAGCCCGATGCGATGGAACACCGGGTCGAGCAGGAACCCGATCGGCACGAACAGCGCCCACCCGAGCATCCCGCCACCGAACGAGACGTTGAGGAGCACGAGGAGCGCGAAAATCACCAGGTTGTGCAGGTTGACCAGCGGGGTGAGCCCGAGCGCCGAGCCGAGCGCCACGCCCGCCGCCACCTGGCCGGGCGTGCCCTCCGAGTGGAGCGTGGCGAGGAGCGTCTGCAGCAGCTTGAGGACGGCCAGCATAGACGGAAGCTACACCCCGCGGGGCCTGATGGACTTTGGACCGGCCGGCGTATACACTCCGCTGAATATGCCGCCATCCCGACGCGCTCCGCACGTGCACAAGTTCGGCGGGGCGTCGCTGGCCGACGCACGCGCGATCGGCCAGGCGCTCGCTATCGTCCGCGCGCACCGAAGCGAGCCGCCCGTGGTCGTCGTATCGGCGATGGCGGGGGCGACGGACGCGCTGCTCGCCGTGGCGGCGCGGGCGCAGGCGGGGGAGGACGGGGCCGTCAGCGAGCTGGTGGCCGGGCTCCGCGCGCGCTACGCCGCGGCCGCGCGCGCCGTGGCGCCGCCGGGCGTGGTGCGGGGGGAGCTCCTCGCCCAGGTCGGCGCGGAGTTCGACGAGCTCGCCGCCGTCGCCTCCGGGGTCCGGCTGCTGCGCGACCTCACCCCCCGCACCAGCGACTTCATCGTCGCCCGCGGCGAGCGCCTGAGCGCGCGGCTCGTCGCGGCGGCGCTCGCGGCCGCGGGGATGCGGGCGCGCTACGTGGACGCGGGCGAGGTGATTCGCACCGACGCCCATTTCGGCCAGGCGTCGCCGGACTACGAGGGCACCGACCGCGCGGTGCAGCGGCTGCTCGCGCCGCTGGTCGCGCGGCGGATCGTGCCGGTGGTGCCGGGGTTCATCGGACGCTCGCCCGGCGGGGACGTCACCACGCTCGGCCGCGGCGGCTCCGACCTGACGGCGACGCTGCTCGCGCGCGGGCTGGGGGCCGCCCGCATCTCGCTCTGGAAGGACGTGCCCGGTCTCCTCACGGCCGATCCCCGGGTGGTGCCGGACGCGCGGGTGATCCCGGGGCTCCATCCGCGCGAGGCGGCGGAGCTCGCCTACTACGGCGCCAAGGTGCTCCACCCGCGCGCGCTCACGCCGCTCGCGGGCCGGCGGATTCCGCTCTGGGTGCGGCCGTTCGCCGACCCGGCGGCGTGCGGCACCGAGGTGTCGGACCGCGTGGTCGCGACCGACCTGCCGGTGAAGGCGCTCTCGGCGGCGCTCAACCAGGCGCTCGTCACCGTGGCGGGCAACGGGATGCTGGGCGTGCCGGGCATCGCGGCCCGCACGTTCGAGGCGCTCCAGGCCCGGCGCATCTCGGTGTCGCTCATCTCGCAGGCGTCGTCGGAGCACTCCATCTGCTTCAGCGTGCCCGACGCCGCGGCGGCGGCCGCGCGGGACGCCCTGCTGCACGAGTTCCGGGACGAGATCGCGCGGCGCGAGATCGACGGGGTCGAGGTCCGGAACGGCGTCGCCACGGTCGCCGTGGTGGGGCTCGGCATGGCGGGCACCCCCGGCATCGCGGCGGGAGTGTTCTCCGCGCTCTCCTCCGGCGCCATCAACGTGGTCGCGATCGCGCAGGGCTCCTCCGAGCTCAACATCTCGGTCGTGGTGGACAACGACCGGGCGGCCGAGGCCCAGCGGCGGATCCACGCCGCGTTCCAGCTCGCGCGCATCGGCGGCGGCGTCGTGAGCCGGCCGGAGCGGGTGGAGGTGGTGCTGCTCGGGTTCGGGCAGATCGGGCGGATGCTGGCCGGGCTGCTGGCGCGGGTGCGCCGGCCCAACCTCGAGCTCAGGGTGGTGGGCGTGATCGACCGCAGCGGGTTCACGTTCGAGCATCGGGGCATCGGCGCGCGCCGGCTCGCCGCGCTCGCCGCCGAGAAGCAGCGCGGCGTGCCGCTCGCGCGCATGCCGGGCGGCCACCGCGGCACCCCCGCCGAGGCGATCTCGCTCATCAGCCGCCACGCGCTCCGCCGACCGATCCTGGTGGACCTCACGGCCGACGAGACCGGCCCCTACCTCGCGCAGGGGCTCGCGTCCGGCATGGACCTCGTCCTCTCCAACAAGCGGCCGCTCGCCGGCTCCAAGCCGGAGAGCGACCGGCTGCACGAGCTCGCCCGCTCCTACGGCCGGCGCCTGCGGCACGAGACCACGGTGGGCGCGGGGCTTCCCGTGATCGACACCTACTACAAGCTTGTGGAATCCGGAGACCGGGTCGAGAGGATCGAAGGATGTCTCTCCGGCACGCTCGGCTTCCTGCTCTACGAGATCGGCCGCGGCCGGAGCTTCTCCGACGCACTGCGCGCCGCGATGGCCAAGGGGTACACCGAGCCCGACCCGCGGGACGACTTGTCGGGCATGGACGTGGGGCGGAAGGCGCTCATCCTCGGGCGCCTCCTGGGCTACGCCGGGGAGCTCTCGCCGCGCATGGTCGAATCGCTGGTGCCGCGCGGCGCGCGCAACCTGGAGCTCGAGGCCTACCTGGCCCGGCTCGCGGACTACGACAGCGCGTGGCAGCGCCGGGTGCAAGCGGCCGCCGCGCGCGGGCGCGTGCTGCGGTACGTCGCGTCCGTGACCCGGCGCTCGCTCGCCGTGGGGCTCCGCGAGGTGGACCGCACCAGCCCGTTCGCCGCGCTCAAGGGCGCCGACAACACGGTGGTTTTCACCACCGCCCGCTACAAGGCGAACCCGCTGGTCATCACCGGACCCGGCGCGGGGCCCGCCGTCACGGCCGCCGGCGTGCTGAACGACATCCTCCAATTGGCGGGCTCGTGACGACCGCGCTCCGCGCCGTTGCGCGCTCCTTCGCTCCGGGGTCGGTGGGCAACATCGGCCCCGGGCTCGACGTGCTCGGCCTCGCCGTGGGCGGCATGGGTGACGAGGTCCTGGCCGAGCGGGCCGATCGGCCGGGGATCGCGGTGCGGAGCGCCGGGCATCCCGACCTGCCGACCGATCCGCGCCGGCACACCGCGGCGGTCGCCGCCGCCGAAGTGCTCCGGCGCGCGGGCGCCGAGCGGGTGGGCATCGCGCTCTCCGTGCGGAAGGGGCTGCCGCTCTCGGGCGGGCAGGGCGGGAGCGCGGCATCGGCGGTGGCGGGCGCGGTGGCCGTGAACCACCTCATCGGCGAGCCGCTCGATCGCCCCGCGCTCCTGGCCGCGTGCATCGAGGCGGAGGCCGCGGTGGCGGGGCGCCACGCGGACAACGTCGCGCCCTCGCTGCTGGGCGGCGCGGTGCTGGTGCGCTCGCTCCACCCGCTCGACGTGGTGAGTCTTCCCGTGCCGGAGGACCTCTGGGTGGTGCTGGCGCATCCGGACCAGCGGCTCCGCACCATGGACGCGCGCGCCGTGCTTCCCCGCCAGCTCGCGCTCGACACCGCCATCCACCAGGCGGCGCAGGTGGGCGCCATCGTGGCCGCGCTCGCGACGGGAGACTACGCGCTCCTCGGGCGCGCGCTGGACGACCGCGTCGCGGAGCCGGCGCGCGCGCCGCTGCTGCCGGGGTTCGCCGCGGCCAAGCACGCCGCGCTCGCGACGGGCGCCCTCGGCGCCTCGATCTCGGGCAGCGGCCCCACCGCGTTCGCGCTGGCGCAGGGCGAGGCGAGCGCGCGCGCGGTCGGCGCCGCGATGCAGGCCGCGTACGCCGACGCGGGCGTGCCGGCGCGCATCCGCGTGGCCCAGGTGGACCGCGACGGCGCGCGGGTGCTCCCATGAAGTTCGCCATCGCGCGGCCGGAGACCTGGCAGGTGTGCCTCGCCTGCGGCGCGGAGGCGGTGGAGACCGATCCCCGCACCCGCTGCGCCCGCTGCGGCGGATTGCTCGAGGTGCAGCACCGGGGGCCCGCGCTCGCGCGGGAGGAGCTGATGCGCCGGTTCACCGAGCGGCGCGGCGGCGGCGCCGCGACGGCATCCGGCGTCTGGCGGTTCAAGGAGGTCGTGCTTCCGTCGGCCGAAGAGCTGGTGTCGCACCCCGAAGGGAATACGCCGCTGCTGCAACGCGACCCGGTGGACGAGTGGACCGGCATCCGCGAGCTGCTGCTCAAGCACGAGGGCCACAACCCCACGGGGTCCTTCAAGGACCGGGGCATGACGGTCGGGGTGACGCAGGCCCGGCGCATCGGCGCGGCGGCCGTCGCCTGCGCCTCCACCGGCAACACGGCGGCCTCGCTCGCGGCGTACGCCGCGCAGGCGGGGATTCCGGCGCTGGTGTTCGTGCCGGCCGGCAACATCGCGATGGGCAAGCTGGCGCAGAGCCTGGCCTACGGCGCGCGGACGCTGCTGGTCCGCGGCGACTTCGACGAGTGCCTCCGGCTGGTCGAGCAGGCGAGCGAGCGCCTGGGCGTCTACCTCCTCAACTCGATCAATCCGTTCCGGCTCGAGGGGCAGAAGACCATCGTGCTCGAGCTGCTGCAGCAGCTCGGCTGGCAGGCGCCGGAGTGGATCGTGGTGCCGGCGGGGAACCTGGGGAACACCGCGGCATTCGGGAAGGCGTTGCAGGAAGCGAAGGCGTGGGGCCTGATCGACCGGATGCCGCGGGTCGCGGCGGTGCAGGCCGAGGGCGCGGCGCCGTTCGCGCGGAGCTTCGCCGAGGGGTTCGCGCGGCGGCACACGGTGAAGGCGGAGACCGTGGCGACCGCCATCCGGATCGGCGACCCCGCCTCCTACGCGCGCGCGGTGCGCACGATCCGCGACACGGACGGCGTGGTGGTGGCGGTGCCCGACGCGGAGATCCTCGAGGCGAAGGCGGTGGTGGACGCGGCGGGGGTCGGCTGCGAGCCCGCGAGCGCGGCGAGCGTGGCGGGCGCCCGCCGGCTGCTCGCGACGGGCACGATCCTGCCCGACGAGCGCGTGGTCGCCGTGCTCACCGGACACGTGCTCAAGGATCCGGGCATCCTGCTCGACTACCACATGGAGCGGGAGCCGGCGCCGCCGCGGGCCAACCGGCCGGTCGAGATCGCGCCCAGCCTCGCGGAGGTCGAAAAGCTGCTGCGCTGACTACGACGGCTCCCGCGCGCCGGCCGCCGCCGCGTTCACGATCCGCCAGATCGTGCCGCTCGCGTCGGAGGCGAGGTAGAGGGAGCCGTCGGGGCCCACGGCGAGGCCCGACGCCCGGAGCGACGTCGGCCCCGCCGCCCCGCTGGCGAACGTGGCGTACTCGCCGCTCGGCCTGTCTCCGGTGAAGGGGACCCACACCACCCGGTACCCCGCCTGCGGGAGCGGCTCACGGTTCCACGAGCCGTGAAACGCGACGAAGGCCCCGTCGGCATAGGACGCGCCGAACTGGCGCGCGCTCCCGAACGCGATCGCGAGCGGCGCCCAGTGGCCCGGAAAGGCGAGCAGCGGCTCCTTGGCCCGGGCGCACCGCCCCACCTCGCGGCCGTCGCCGCCGTACTCCGGCGCGAGCACGAGGTGCCGGAGCTCCACGTCGAAGTAGCAGTACGGCCACCCGAAATCGTCGCCCTCCTCGATCCGCACCAGCTCCTCGCCCGGATTTTCCGCGCCCCGCTCCGCCGAGTAGCCCCAGTTCTGGGTGAGCTGATCGCGGCCCTGGACCGCGCCGTACAGCGCGTCGGTACCGGGGCGGAGCGCCAGCGCGACGGTGTTCCGGAGCCCGGTCGCGAAGCGGCGGCCGTCGCGGAACGTCTGGCCGGTGCGGCGCGCGTCGAACCGCCAGACGCCCGCGCGCGCCTCGAGCTCGGTGCACGGGTCGCGGCCGGGCGCGCGCGGCGCGCGGTTGGCGGTCTGGCAGCTGTTCGTGGCGGAGCCGATGTTGACGTAGAGGGCGCCGCCCGGCGCGACGGCGATGCTCTTCGCGTTGTGGTCGCCCGCATTGGGCAGAGCGCGCACCACGGTTTCCGGCGCGCCCTCCGGCACGAGCTGGCCGTCGCGCCAGGGATACCGGAACACGGCGTCGTCGCTCGAGACGTAGAGGAAGCGCTCGGTGAGCGCGATGCCGGTGCCGCCCGCGCCCTCGAACGAGCGCACCACGTCCGCGGTCCCGTCGCCCGTGGTGTCGCGGAGCGCGACGACGCCGCGGTCCCGCCGATTGGCGAACACGTCGCCGTTGGGCGCGACCGCGAGGTGGCGCACCGGCCCGAGCTCGCGCGCGACCACGATGGCGCAGAAGCCGGGCGGGAGCGCGAGCCCGCCGTTGCGCGGCGCGCAGGCGAGCGCGGCTCCCCCGGTGCGGGCCGCGGGCTCGGCGGCGGCCGCCGCCTGCGCGGCGGCGCCGGGCCCGCGGGCGAGGGCGCCGCACGCGGCGAGGGCGAACGCGATGCTCCGGCGAAGGGCGTGCGGGGCGCGATGGGTCATGAGGTCGGGATCCCGATCGATGGGGCCGGCGCGGCGGCCGCCGCGCCCGGCAAATATGCGCGCCCGCGCGCTCGGCGGCCACGGGCGCAGAGGGAAAAAAGCGCCCGCGCCCTATTGCCGTGGAGGAAAAGCGTCTTAGCTTGGTGTGCGTCGTGTCGAGCGTTGCTTCGCGGCACGTCCTGTCCTCACCATCCTAGGGAGACTCGCGATGGCTACCAGGAAGAAGTCGTCCGCCCGGAAGACCGCCCGCCGCCCGGCTCGCCGCTCCGCGGCCGGCAAGCCGGCCCGCAAGAAGAGCGCGTCCCGGACCGCGTCGAGGCGGAAGCCCAACGCCGCATTCATGAAGCCCATGCAGCCCGACGCGGCGCTGGCGGCGGTGGTCGGATCCGGCCCGATGCCGCGCACCGAGGTGACCAAGAAGATCTGGGCCTACATCAAGCGGCACGGATTGCAGGACTCGAAGAACCGCCGGGCGATCAACGCCGACGAGAAGCTCCGGCCGGTCTTCGGCGGACGAAGCCAGGTGACGATGTTCGACATGACGAAGATGGTGAACAAGCACCTCAGCTGATTCACGCGGCACCCTGCAGGCCAAGGGCGCTCCCGTCGGGGCGCCCTTCGCGCGTTCGGGAGCCGGCGGTGCCATATTCGCGGGCGGGCCCTTATGTTTGTCGCCCTATGGCAGGCGAATACATCTTCA